>JAJZDL010000167.1 GCA_021851465.1 Acidobacteriota bacterium | reverse complement strand
GGCGGTTCAATCCCGTCTCTGGCCACCACTTCTCATCCCACCCGAAGCTACAGGTCGCGCTCAATGTGGGCCTCGGCGGCTGCCAGGCGCTTCGATCTTCTGTAGACGCTTGCGACCGCCAGCGTCCAGAACGGGACCAGATCGACACCCGGCACGAGCTTGGCCAGAAACGATGGCAGGAACTCCCAGTGCCAGCCGAGGAGGCGGACAAGCACGGCCCCGATGGCGAGGTCGATGAGGTCGTCGGCGGGCGATTCCGCGCCCTCGACGAACAGGGGAAAGACGATGAGCTGTAGCGCGTCGGCGAGGACCGCGACGGCCAAAGCGGCCCGGAAGCGCGGTCCGGGTGAGATTCGGGGGGTGTCGTGGGTCACGGTCTCCTGCTCTCGTCCTTCGATCCTCGAATTCTACCCTCCAGGCGTTCTCCGCAGTATGCGTCTGTACTGCGATCCATCTTAGAAGCTGTCCAAAAACTACAGGGTCGGCGCTCAACGAGGAAACAAGCAACGACTAATACGGGGATTCTTCCCCTGCGACAAGCTCAGGGTCAGAATGACAATTCGTAGACCTTCGATGAGCAGAACTGTTTCTGGACAGGTCCTTACGCTTGCCGCAGAGGAACGCGCCGGAGAGCATGTGCAGCGCGTAGACTTTTGCTATGCAATTTTCGAGAGCTTTCCTGTTTGCAGCCTGTCTCGGCGTCTTTGCGCAGGCGCTGCACGCAGCTCCGGCGACGCCCGCGCCCTCGATGCGGATGGACCGCCAGCCCGATGGCATCACGCTGCATCTGGACTCCGGCGACCTGCGCATCCAGATCCTCTCCGACAGCGTGGTGCGGGTGGCGTTCGCACGCTCCGCCGGTTTCTTCAGCCGCGCCTCGCTCGACGTTGTTCCCCATGCGCCACTGACCGCAGGATGGAAGTTTGACGAGAGCCCGACGGCATTCATCCTGTCCACCGCCAGGCTACAGGTGATTGTGGACCGCAAGACCGCCGCCGTCTCGTTCGCGGACGCCGCGGGCCATCCCATTCTGTCGGAGGCACCGGGTGGCAGGGCGCTGGATCCAGCGACGGTGCAGGGGGAGAGTACGTTTCACATTCAGCAGATGTGGAAGGCACAGGCGGACGAATCGCTCTACGGCCTGGGCCAGATGCAGTTGGGCATCGCCGACATCAAGGGTTACGACCTCGACCTGTGGCAGCACAATACGAACATCGTGGTCCCGTTCCTGGTCTCGTCGCGGGGCTACGGGATTCTCTGGGACAACACATCGTTCAGCCGCTTCGGCGATCTGCGGCCCTTCATGGCGATTCCACCGGCCAACCTCTACGACGCGGAGGGCAGGCCGGGCGGGCTAACGGTCGCGCCGGTCGATGGCTCGGAGGCGCCTCGGCAGACCGCGGAGATCGGCATCGACACGCGCATGAACCGTCCGGCTGGCGGTGGCCGCTCCGCGCCCCTGAAGCGCCTGCGCTGGGAGGGATCGGTGCTTGCGCCCGCGACGGGCGACTACCAGTTTCAGGCCTACTCGAATGGCGGAATCAAGGTCTGGCTCGATGGCAAGCTGGCGATGGACCACTGGAGGCAGATCTGGAATCCGAGCAACGACCAGGTGCGCGTGCATCTTGTGGCCGGACACCGGTACCCCATCCGGATCGAGAACGACCCGGAGCAGCAGGACACGCTGACCTTTTCCTGGAAGACGCCCGCGCCGGATGCGGACACCTCGCTGTGGTCGCAGGTGGGCGACGGCATCGACTACTACTTCGTCTACGGCCCCTCCATGGATGGGGTCATCGCGGGCTACCGCTTGCTGACCGGCAAGGCGACGATGCTGCCGGACTGGTCCTTCGGGCTGTGGCAGTCGCGACAGCGGTACGAGACGGCGAACCAGTCGCTGGACGTGGTGAAGCAGTTCCGCGCGCGCAAGATCCCCTTCGACAACATCGTGCAGGACTGGCAGTACTGGCGCCCCGACGCATGGGGCTCGCACCAGTTCGATCCCTCGCGCTTTCCCGACCCGGAGGGATGGATCGAGGCCATCCACGCGGAGCACGCGCACCTGATGATCTCGGTGTGGGGCAAGTTCAACCCCAACACGGACAACGCGAAGCAGATGAACGCGCAGGGCTATCTCTACCAGCCGAACCTGGCCGAGCACATCCGCGACTGGACCGGCCAGCCGTACACCTTCTATGACGCCTTCAACCCCGGAGCGCGCAAGCTCTTCTGGTCGCAGATCGACACGGCGCTGTTCTCCAAGGGAGTGGATGCCTGGTGGATGGATGCGACCGAGCCCGACATCATGCCCGCTCCGTTCACCCTCATCGGCCAACTCAGCCACATGAACCCGACCTATCTCGGCAGCGGGTCGCGCATGTTGAATGGTTATGCGCTGATGAACAGCGAGGGCGTCTACACCGGGCAGCGAGAGGCCGCGCCGGACCAGCGCGTCTTTATCCTCACGCGCTCCGGCTTTGCCGGCGAGCAGCATTACTCCGCCGTGCCGTGGTCGGGCGATACGACATCGACCTGGACGGCCATGGCCAAGCAGATTGCCGCGGGACTGGGCGCGAGCATCTCCGGCCTGCCCTACTGGACCCAGGACACCGGCGGATACACCCTGCAGCGAAGGTTTGCCCAGGAGCCGATGACGCCGGAGAACCAGGACGAGTGGAGGGAGCTGAACGCGCGCTGGTTCGAGTACGCCACCTTCACGCCCATCCTGCGCGTGCATGGCGAGCTGCGGGCGCGCGAGATGTGGACGCTCGGCGACGGCTCGCCCGCATACAACGCGGAGCTGGACTCCGACCGCCTGCGCTATGCGCTGTTCCCCTACATCTACTCGCAGGCGGGATGGACCACGCAGAACGACTACACCATGATGCGTCCGCTGGTGATGGACTTTCCACGCGACCGCACGGCGCGCGAGGTGAGCGACGAGTATATGTTCGGCCCGGCGTTGCTGGTCGCGCCGGTGACCGAGTACAAGCAGCGGACGCGCACGGTCTACCTGCCCTCCTCGGTCACCTGGTACGACTACTGGACGGGACGGGCCGTGGCCTCGGGCCATCTATCGGCTGCCGCGCCGTACGAGCAGATTCCAGTCTTTGTGCGCGCCGGGTCAATCATCCCTTACGCGCCTGCGATGCAGTACATCGGCGAGCATGCCTGCGACCCAACCATCCTCTACATCTACGCGGGGGCCGACGGCAGCTTCGTGCTCTATGAGGACGCGGGCACGACCTTCGATTACGAGAAGGGCGCCTTCTCGCAGATCCCGGTCCGCTGGGACGACAAGAGCGGGACGCTCACGCTCGGCGAACGTGCAGGCTCGTTTGCGGGGATGCTGGGCCGGCGCACCTTCCAGGTCGTGCTGGTATCGAAGGCCAATCCGGTTGGCTTCTCGCCCACTGCGACGCCGATGAAGAGCGTGCAGTACACCGGCGCTGCACTCCAACTGAAGCTGCGATAGCGGCGGTACGAGCGTTTGCAGCCGGTTGCTGCCATCTCAGAGTGGCAGGCGGCGACCCGCGCGCGACGGCCTATCGCGAAGGATCCGCGTGCAGGGCGCGTAGCCGGGCTTCGACCAGGCGAAGATCGGCTTCGGTATCGACGCCGATGGTGTCGTACTCGGTGGGTTCGACGTGGATGCAGAGGCCGTTCTCCAGAAAGCGGAGCTGCTCGAGCCGCTCGGCGCGTTCCAGCGCGCTCGCGTGCAGCGAGGGGAAGAGGTTGAGCGCGGACTTGCGATAGGCGTAGAGGCCGATGTGCTTCCAGTATTGCGGTACGGGGTCGGTCGTATCGCGGTGGTATGGAATGGTGGCGCGGGAGAAGTAGAGCGCACGGCCGTCGGCGTCGGTGGCCACCTTGACGGCGTTGGGGTTGGCAATGTTCTCCGCGGTGCAGCGGACTTTGAGGGTGGCGATGTCGATCTGCCGCGCAGAGCGGGCTGAGGCGGCTTCCACGCCGCCGCAATCGCTCTGCGCAAAGGGGCGCAGCAGGGCGGCGATGTGCTCTGGGCGCAGCAGCGGTTCGTCGCCCTGGATGTTGACGTAGATGTCGGCGTCGAGCAGTTGCGCGACGGCGTGGACGCGGTCGGTGCCGCTCGCCAGCGAGGGCGACGTGAGCTGAACTGGGAATCCCAGGCTGTGGCAGAGGTCGGCGACCTCCTCGGAGTCGGCGGCGACGATGACGCCGTCGAGCTGCGGACAGGCGCGGGCGGCCTCGACGACCCATGCAAGCAGAGGCCTGCCCGCGACCTCGCGCAGCACCTTTCGCGGCAGGCGCGTGGAGGCGAGGCGGGCGGGGATGACGCCGAGCGTGCGGAGAGGAGGGTTCATCGGGTGTTGTGGCGAAGGCAATCAGCGAGGAAGCGCGGGACCTGTGAAGATGTCGATGCGCCGGCTGCTTCACTCGCGCTGCCGTTTCAAGTATCATAGCTAAGTTGCGCTCTTGAGTTCTGTTGGCTGGGGTTCGAGCGCGATTCCTGCCAGTTGCAGCCACAATGGCGAGCCATGTCGGCTCCTCTTTGACACCCGGCGGTGTAGCTCAGATGGTTAGAGCGACGGACTCATAACCCGTAGGTCATTGGTTCGATTCCAATCACCGCCACCAATCAAATCAGCAACATATGAGGGAACCTCGGTTGCTTCCATTACCCGCAATGTCTCGGTGGTTTTTTACGCGACTGATTTAGTGGGTGTCGCATCGGCGGCGGTGATGAGCGCAAAGTCGACAAGCTACAGGGTCTCTTCAACTTGAAGTTGGTCCTGGTCCTGGAGCTTCCGGTAGCTCGCCTCATATTGGCGCTGGATCGTGGAGTCCAGCACCTTGACGTACTGCTGCAGGCTGCTCAGTGATTTCCACCCACCCAGTTCCTGGAGTGCTGGAAGCTCCATGCCGTTATTGACCAGCCTGGTCGCCCAAGTATGGCGAAGCCTGTGAAAGCTGAAGACGGACGCCGGGCCCGGGTGAGACTTGAGTACCGACTTGAATTTCGCATCCAGCGATGAGGTGTCAAATACTCCCAGGCGCTCGCCGTGGAGGAGGTTGTCCTTGGCAAACTTCGGGCTCCGTGTCTTGAGCCATAGGGCGAGGTACTTCTTGACTCCATCGTGGTAATGGACGTCTCTTTCGCATCCGTTTTTGGTCGGAAGGCGGATGTGAATGCTCTCGTTCGCCTGATCCACATCAGCAAGCCTGATGTTTCCGACTTCACCGACCCTCGGGCCGCATTCTAGGCCTATGAAGAATGCGAGCATCAGGGCGATATTACCGCTCGCCTCCAAGACCTTCGAGATGGACTCGATATCGCTATCCGAGTATGGGCGCGGAGCACGTGGATTGATTTTCTGCGTGTGATAGTGAGCCACAATAGGGTTCACCCTTACCATCCGCTCCTCACCCCGCAGCCAACCGAAGAAGATATTCAGATAGCCGATATAGTTACGGTTTTTGATCCCGCGCTCGACCTCTCGCCTTATGAAGCGCGAAACAACCTGAGGCCCGATCTGTTCGAACGAGGTCATGCCTTCTTCTTGGAAGGCGTAGGCCAGAAAGCCTGTGACAGCCGCCTGGACTGTCTTGAGTGTGCCCTTGGCGTACCAGTCTTTGCTGGCTATCAAGTACTCTTCGATGACCCGCCGGTACGAACCAGTCGGCGCCAGCAACATCTCGCGCCGGTAAGCGCGGTGGTGTTCCTGGCTGCAGAAGTTGACTTCCTTCAACTTCCATGGCGCAATGAAAACATTCTTGCCACAGAAGCCGCATTTGACGAGCCTATTGTCGTGACCGCGCTTCCTGCACTCAAGGGAGCAATAGCGGTGCTTGGTTGCCCTGCTCACTCGACCGCCCGGAACGATCTTGGTGCAGCCCGCGCGCTCGCAAGGACCAGGGCGACGCATGATCCACGACAAATTCCTTGCTTTCTTGTTCTTCTGAAGGGGCAGTGTGGCCACTCCAGGATTTGAACCCGACTTACTTGACATGGTCTTGCTTCCTTTTTGCGATCTGGTTGTAGGTGGCGATGAGCTCGCTGACCTCGTTGGAATCGAACCGGGTTTCCCCGCATATACGGATCGCCCGAAGCTGGCCCGTCGATACGAGCCAGTCAACCTGGGGAGCGCTGAGCTGCAGCACATCGGGCAACTGCCCAATCTGATACAACCGGCGCTCGGTTTGTGAATTCATGACTGTCATCCTTCGTGCCGTGATGGAAGACAGGGTCAGCGCCAAAATCATGCCCGCAAATCAGTGCGCGGCATTGTGATTGGAACCTTCCCGTCTTGCTCACACAATTGCACGAGGGATGGCAAGTGCCACAGGCATAGCGAAAATGCTGGGTTTTTCAGCAAATAGCCACGGTTGGAGGGTGTCAGTCTGCGGCTGCCTGACCAGGAGCAGGCAGCAGGTGCTGGTAAGGCGG
>JAJZDL010000166.1 GCA_021851465.1 Acidobacteriota bacterium | reverse complement strand
GACTGCGAAAGCTAAGTCGGGCATTCTTATGGATGTCCATTCGTTCCCTCCGAAGGTTCTGATTGCTCGTCACAACCAGCTTCTCCGGTTCAGTTCGAATGGACAACCTCTTGAAAGATCACAGGTGCCCCTTGCGGATATACGGCCACAGCGTCTTTTCTATCAACACCCACAGGACCACATGGCCCACGAGGATCGAAAACGCAAACCCGGCAATCGCTCGCAACACATTCATCCCCTTTTGCTCTCCGTTCGTAGCGGCACAGAGAATGATAGCCGCATCGGCGGCTCCGCAGAAAGCGCTCCGGCAAACTGCCCCAGGCCGGCGCCGCGCCTGCATGAAGATCTCCGCGTAGCCTGCAACGCCCGCGCTTGCTTTTATCCGCTGGCCGGCTGCGCGAGCGAGCGGTAAAGCCGCCGGCGGTACACTGGTGAACAGAATGCCACTCGCCGCGATCCTCTCCAAACCGCAGAAGCATGAACTGACGATCGTCTTGCCCCAATTGCATGCATGGCTCGTCGAACGCGGCTGGAGCTGCGTCTTCGACCCGGAGAGTGCGGCCTATCTGCGCGACGCAACGCAGAACGCGCAACACCGGGCCGCGCGCCGATCGGAGATCGACGTCGCCGAACGAGATCGGTTGGCCGAGCGCAGGCCGGACCTGGTGATCGTCCTCGGCGGCGACGGGACCCTGCTGGCTGCGGCCCGCGCCTTCGCCCACACCGATTCCCCGCTGCTCAGCGTCAACCTCGGCTCGCTCGGATTTATGACCGAGGTCCCGCTCGCCGATCTCTATCTCACCCTGCAAGCCTGGTGCGATGGCGCCGCCGTCGTCGAGCGGCGCAGCATGATGCGCGCCGAGCTCTTCTGCAACAACGTTCTGGCCCGGCACTGGGATGCCCTCAACGATGTGGTCGTCGCCAAGGGGACCATCGCCCGCATGGCGGACTTCGCCGTCGAGATCGACGGCCAGCCCGTGGCCACCTTCCGCGCCGACGGCGTCATCCTCTCCACCCCCACCGGCTCCACCGCCTACAACCTCTCCGCCCACGGGCCCATCGTCATGCCTACCGTCAACGCAATGGTCGTCACCCCCATCTGTCCCCACCTGCTCACCATCCGCCCCATCGTCGTCCCCGGCGAGTCGGACATCTGCGTCCGCGTCGTCGGCGTGCCCAACCAGACATTCCTCACCGTCGATGGACAGGAGGCCGTGCCCATGCACGTCGGCGATCGGGTGCGCTGTCGCCGCAGCGAGCACACCGTCCGCCTCTTCCGCCTCCAGCCCAACGGCCTCTTCAACGTCCTCCGCTCCAAGCTCAAGTGGGGTGAGCGATAACCCGCGCGCTGCAACTCCCGATGCTCCGTCCCTCGCCTCTGTATCGCGCCGGAGGCGCCACTCGCGCAGCCGCGTTGCTCCTCATCCTGCTCGCCGCCGCCAATCTCGCCGCGCAGGACTTCTCCCATCCCAGCAGCGAACCGGCGCCCCAGGCCGCACTCATCCAGCAGGCCAACGACGCACTGGCCGGCGGCGACTTCTCCGCCGCGCTCAAAATCCTCGCCAGCCTCAACGCCAAGATCCCCAACAACCCTCAGGTCCTCTACAATCTCGGCCTCACCCTCGAAGCCCTCGGCCCAACGGCACTCGCTCCTGTGCCCCTCGCGCCTGCGGGCCAGGCCCCCGCCGCTCCCCTCACCGCCGAGTCCTGCTACCGCCAGTCCATCGCCGCCGGCCCGCTCTTCCCCGCCCCGTACGTTGCCCTCGGCCTGCTTCTGGCCCGCAGCGCGCGCCCCGCCGAGGCACGCACAGACCTGCTCGCCGCCACCACGCTCGCCGGCATCGCGCCCACGCTCAAGGCCCGCGCCCTCCGCGCACTCGCCCGCCTCGAACTCATCGGCAATCCCCAGCAATCCACGCCCCCCAACTCCGCCGCCGCCGCCGCGGATCTCCTCGAAGCCCTCAAACTCGCCCCCGAAACGCCCGACGACATCCTCCTCTCCGCCCAGATCGCCGAGTCCGCAGCCGACCTCGATGCAGCCCAGCAGGCCTATCGCCGCTACCTCGCCCTCCCCAACCAGGCCAACGACCCGCAGGCCATCGCCGGCCTCGCCCACATCCTGCTCGCCCAGCACCGCGCCGCGGACGCCGAAGCTCTGCTCGCGCCCGCCCTCGCCGCTCATCCATCCGACCCCGCTCTCACCGCCCTGCTCGCCGAAGCCGACCTCGACTCCAACGACCCCGCCAAGACCGCACAGGCCGTCCCGCTGCTGGAAAAACTCCACGCCGCCCGCCCCACAGACGCCAACATCGCCCGCCTGCTCGCCCGCGTCTACCTCGATACCAACCACCCAGAACAGGCCGAGCCGCTCTACGCCGCGCTCATCGCCGCCCAGTCGCCGCACCCCGACCCCACCCTGCTCGACGACCGCGCAGAGGCCCTCCTCCGATTGCACCGCCCCGCCGACGCCGAGCCGCTCCTCCAGCAGGCCGTCGCCAACCCAGACGCCTTCCCCACCCCCGCGGACTTCGCCGACGCCGCCACCCATCTCGCCTTCGCCGCCGCCGAGAGCGGCGATCCCGCAACCACTCTCCAAGCCCTCGCCCTGCGCGCCAAACTCCTGCCCCCTTCGCCGCAGACCCTCTTCCTCGCCGCCGCCGCCAACGACGAGCTGCACCGCGCCGCCGCGGCCATCGACCTCTACAAACAGTTCCTCGCCGCCGCCAACAATAGCTTCCCAGACCAGGTTGCGCAGGCCCGCCAGCGCATCGCCGCGCTCCAGTCCGCCAAGTGACCTCTCTGCTTTACACCCTGTCCATAAACAGCTCTTCTCATCGAAAATGTACAAATTGTCATGAATGTAAGAATTGTCATTCTGAGCGCAGCGAAGAATCCCCGTATTTCGTCGTTGCCTGTCTCCTCGTTGAGCGCCGATCCAGTAGTTGTTGGACAGGTTCTTACACTTCCCCCTTGCGCTACGCCCTCATTGTCGAGGCCCTCTTCGCCGCACCCGGACCGTTCGCCCGCGGCCTACTCCGCCGCCTTCGGCGCAAAGTACCCCTCCTGCGCCCGCACATGGTACTTCGGATCCCGCGCCTCTAGATAAATCGTGCGGAAGGCCCCGTCCAGCTTGAAGTCCGCTGGCCGATACTCCAGCAGGTACTGGCTGCGCAGCTCCTGCTCGATGCTGATAAAGCCCAGCGCCACGTCCTCGATTCGCTCTGGATAGAAGGCCTGCCCGCCCGTCGTCTGCGCGATCTTGCGCAACGCATCCGCGCCCGCCCTGTCCTTCGTCGGGCTCACGTCGGTACTGATCGTATAGACGATCGTGTCCGCCCGCTGGCACTCCTTGATCGCATCCGTCTCCAGCGCGTGGCTGTAGTTGTCCACGCCGTCCGAGACCAGCACGATCGCCCTGCGCACCGGGCCGCTCTCGCGCAGCGTCAGCATCTGGTCCTTGCACGTCGAGTAGAGAGCGTCGTACAGCGCCGTTCCACCCCCCGGACGAAGCCTGCGGATTCCCTGGTCCAGCAACGAGATGTTGTTGGTAAAGCCCTGCTCCACGTCCACCTGCACGTCGAAGCCCTCCACGAACGCCCGGTCGTCGCGGTGCAGGACCTGCAACAGGAACGTCACCGCCGAGTCCTGCTCGAACGTGAACCGCTGGCGGATCGAGCTGCTCGTGTCCAGCATGATCCCCACCCGCAGCGGCAGGTCGGTCTGCTGTTTGAACGCGAAGACCTCCTCGGGATCTCGGCCATCGTCCAGCAACCCAAAGTCCTGCTGATGCAGGCCCGTGATGAACCGCCCGTTCTTGTCCGTCACGGTGAAGACCAGGTCCACCTCGTTGGCCTGCACCTTCAGCGTCGCGGCCGCCACGTCCTGCGCCGGGGCCACCGAGGGCTGCGCAGCAGTGGCCTGTGCCGCCGCAACAGGAGCGCCCGCCGCCTGTCCACGCGCGCGCGCAGGCGCAACCGCCAGCGCCATCCCCACACACGCAACTCCCAGCAGCTTCCCGCAACCCGCAACGCGTCGACCGATCTCGCTCATTGCTTTCATCTCAACGATTCTACCCAACCGCTGCCCGCCCCGTCCGCAGAAGCGCCAGAAACTCCTCCAGCTCCTGTGGCAGCGCAGCGTCCACCGACACCGCCGTGCCCCGCAAACGGGGATGCGCAAACTCCAGGTGCGCCGCGTGCAGAAAGTTCCGCTCCAGCCCAACGCTCCCCGCATCGATTGGACGCTCCAGCCCGGCATCCGACCCGCACGCATCTCGCTGCACCGCTCCTGCGCCACTCCCTGCCGTTCGCTTGCCGCTCCGTGGCATGACCTTCCGCGGCGCAGCGGAGGGACCCGCACCTCGTCTCTCCTCCACAATCCGTCGCGGCGCGCCGTACACCGTGTCCCCCACCACCGGGTGTCCCAGCGACTGCGCGTGGACGCGGATCTGGTGCGTGCGCCCCGTCTCGATCCGTACCGCAACCAGCGTGAACGCTCCGTAGCGCGTCGTCAGCCGCTCCACCACCGAAAAATGCGAGACCGCGTTGCGCCCGTCCGCGCGCCGCGTCGTCATCCGAGTCCGCCGCACTGCATCGCGCGCGATCGGCAGGTTCACAGTCGCGTCGTCCTTCGCCAGCGCCCCATGCAGCAGCGCAATGTAGCTCTTCGACACCCGCCGCGCCGCGAACATCTCGCCCAGCTTGCGGTGTGTCTCATCGTCCTTGGCCACCACAATCGCCCCGCTGGTCGGCTTGTCCAGCCGATGCACGATCCCCGGTCGCAGCGGGCCGCCCATCTGCGACAGCCCGGACGGGCCCGCCGCCATGTGGTGCAGCAGGGCGTTCACCAGCGTCCCTCTGTTCCGGCTGTCGTCCGTCGCGCCCGCGCCCGCGTGGACCATCATCCCCGCAGGCTTGTTCACCACCGCCAGGTACCTGTCCTCATAAAGAATCTCCAGCGGAATCTCCTCCGCCACGGCGCGCAGCGGCGCCGGATGCGGCCTGCCCACAATCTCGATCGCCTCGCCGCCGCGAAGCCTCTGCTTGGCCTTCGGCAGCGCGCCGTCCACCCGCACCTGTCCGGCCTCGATCAGCATCTGTACCCGCGCCCGGCTGGTCTCAGTGATCGCCTGCGCAAGGTACGCATCCAGCCGCATCCCAGCCGCCGCCGAAGCCACAAACCGCCGCGCGCCCTCCGCAAGCTCCGTCGTCTCCTCGTCCAGTTCAAGGACCGGATCGAGGGCCGGATCGACGCTCTCCACCCCGCGCGTGGCCCTGTACTCGGCCCGCACCGACTGCCGCCGTCCGCCCTTGCGCAACATGTTCTTCGACGGCATCCTCCACGTCCTTCCCAACGCCGCGCCAACGGCTTAACGCATTTTCACCATTGGTGTAGAGGGAGATGAATTGTCATTCTGGCCCTGAGCTTATCGAAGGGGAAGAATCCCCGCATCTTGTTCGACCCGCAACACCCTACACCATCGGTGAAAACGCCTTAGTGTCCTGAGTCATTGATTCGCAGCACAAAACCAAGGGCCAAAGGTCCGCTGTATACCAGCCTGGGGCGCAGCCCCAGGGTACATTGCACCACAAAGCAGAGGGCTGAAGGCCCGACCTATATGAACTTCAGACTCAGGACCCTGGCGCAGCAGAAAACCGGCCCGCTGGGCCGTGCGGCGAAGCGCTGGTGAACCCGTCCTTAGACGGCGGGACCCTGCCGTGGCTCTTCAGGCATTCCGAACTGGCGGACAGCACACCGAGCCATATATACGAGCAGAACCCCTGTTCATTCAATGTTGGTTCAACCAGCGTTGTCCCCCGCACCTGCTTTGCAGGCCGGTTTCTAGCTTGGATGCTACCCGCGCCCGTGCCACATTGCAACTGACAACGGTTCTCGGTGGTGGGTCAGCTTGAAGCCCGCAGCAAACGAAGCTGCCCGTAATCCCGTATCTCGTGCATTACGACTCAGTGGCTGGATTAGCCGGAGCCAGATTAGGGTGCTACGCCGGATGCGGGTCTGACGCCAAAGTTGTGTTCCCAACAACTCCGCTTGTATACCGGAATCTGGCCTTTGAGCATTGAGCCAAGACCTTCTACCTCCACGAGACCGTATTTTGGAGCGACAGTGACATCGTAGCTGCCGACGGGCAGTTCAAATGTAAAGTGTCCGTCTTCGCTTGTGTACGCGGAGTATTCGTCACCATTCGTCACATTCTTGGCAACTATCCTGTGCTTGGCAAGCGGAGTTGGCATCTTATTTCCAGTGTCGCCCAAACGCTCGATGGTTCCGGCGATAATGCAGGGCCGACGCATATCAGATTCCGATTAATTTGAGCAGATAGGGGATGTTCCAGGCGGCCTTGAGGCGTTTTCCCTTGATTCCGCGTGTGGAGGATTTGTCGTGTTTGAGCAGATTGAGGGCAGATCGGA
>JAJZDL010000165.1 GCA_021851465.1 Acidobacteriota bacterium | reverse complement strand
TACAGCCATCACAAGCCTGCGCAGCATCCAGAAACAACCCGCAAGAATCCAGAGTTATTTCAAACACAAAGACGTAAACTATGCCGCGTAGCAATCCTTCATGGCCGGATCAATAAGTTCCGCACTCACTACGGCGACGATACGATCACCAAGTGGGAGATCTTCCACGCGACCTACGCCGTTCTGCATCATCCCGAGTACCGCACCCGCTACGCCGCCAACCTCAAGCGCGAACTGCCCCGCATCCCATTCCCGCCCGATTTCCACGCCTTCGCCGCCGCAGGCAAGCGTCTGATGGAACTCCACATCGACTATGAGAAGCAGCCCGAGTACGCCCTCGAAGAGATCGAAGACCCCAAGGCCGAGGTCAGTTTCCGCGTCGAGCGCATGAAGCTCTCGAAGGACAAATCCGAACTGCGCTACAACGACTTCCTGCTGCTGCGCGGCATTCCCGCCGCCGCCTACGACTACCGGCTCGGCAACCGCTCCGCCCTGGAATGGGTGATCGACCAGTACCGCGTCTCCACCGATCCACGCTCCGGCATCGTCAACGACCCCAACCGTTCCGACGATCCCAGATACATCCTTCGCCTCCTCGGCCAGGTCATCACCGTCTCGCTGGAGACACAGCAGATTATCGCCAGTCTGCCCTCCCTCAAGCTTTCACAGTAATCCCCAGCCCTGCAGCGTCGGCGCGTGTGCTATACCAGCATTGGGCGAAGCCCCAAGCGCGGACTGCAACTGAGGACTTTGTTGCGATGGCGATTGCGCAGTTGACGGTGGAGATTTCGATTACCCATGCGCAGTCGCTGAAGGACCGGCGGCAGGTGGTGCGGTCGCTGAAGGAGAAGCTGCGGCACGGGTTCAATGTGTCTGTGGCGGAGCTGGACGACGCGCGCCTGTGGAACCGGGCCACGCTGGGGGTGGTGGCGATCTCCGGCTCGGCGGAGTACCTGGCGGGGCAGATGCGGGAGGTGGACGACGCGCTGCATCGGCTGTGCAATGGGCTGGGGGCGGAGATCGTGGACTCGTGGGTTGAGTAGAGCAGGCGCGACGAACTATTTTCAAGCCGGGCCGATGCCGATCGGGCGAGGGAAGAAGAGGCCGATTGCAGCGCCCTACTCGCTGTGTTTGGCGCGATCGAGCAGCAGGAAGACTGGCAGCGCCACGGCAGTGTTTGCTGCGGCGCGCAGCAGTTCGTGCATCCACAGCAGGAGGAAGGCGCGGATGCCGAGCAGCCGGCGCTCGATGAGGTAGAGAAGGAGGCCCTGCAGCAGCGAAAACCCGAAGGTGAGCAGGGCGCGGGTGGAGTTGTTGTCCACGTCGATGCGGCTCCCCAGGCTCGCGCCCGCGTACCCAATCACCGACTTGGCCATGCCGTTGACGCCGATGGGTTGTCCGGTCAATAGATCCTGCAACAGACCAATGACGGCACCGGTTGCGGTGCCCGCGATGGGACTGCGGCGGCTGATGGCGAAGTAGAGCGTCACGACGAAGGGCAGATCGAGAACAGCGAGCCCGGAGAACATCCTGGGCAGGAGCACCTGCAAGAGCAGCGCGCCCAGTGGGACAAAGATGGTGACGGCAGGCGAGAAGCTCTGCTGCTCGACCTCGCGGCGCGACATATAGCTTCGTGTGACCATCGGCTCCGGCAAAGATGATGCGTGGTGAGTGGTGTGAGGTTGGAGGTTGGAGGTCAGTGGCCAGGGGCGGATGTCTGCTTGCCGTCGCTGGGCGTTGGATTGCTGGTGGTAGGGTCGCCGTCCGGCGGATTGCCCTGCGGAAGAGCGTTCCGCAGAGAGTTTTGCGCGCCGGGCGTCATCGTCGAGGCGGGTGGCGTCGATCCGCCGCTGAACTGGTCTGGATGCAGGATGGGAAGCGGGTGCGGGACGGATGGCACTGTTGCGGGCGCACCGGGGGCGGTTCCGGCCGTTTCCGCGGCTTGGTTGTCGTAGATGCCGGGGAGGCGCTCGGCGCTGAGGTCGGCCGCGTTCTGCACCGCGGCCGTTGAGAGGACCTGCTGCGCTTCGGGCGGCAGCTCCGACTGCATTCCGGTGACCACCAGGACCTCTTCCACACGATCCAGATCGACTGCGGGCTTTACGCGGATGGCGGAGTACGGCTGGTGGGTTGGGTCGGGAGCGATGCTCTCGACGGTGCCCACAGGAAGGCCGCGCGGAAACACCTGGTCGCCACCGGAGGTGAGCACCTGCTCTCCCGGCTTGATGCGCGAATCCGGCGTGAGGTTGTCGATTTGCACGCGCCCGTCGATGGTTCCGGTAAGGATTGCGCGGATGCGCGTGGTGGCCAGAACCACGCCGGCTCCCGAGCTCTGGTCGTCGATCTCCAGCACCTGCGCTGTGGTTGGGAAGACGTCTCGCAGCTTGCCCACGATGCCGTCCTGGGTGATGACGGCCATGTCCGGTCGCAGGCCGTCGCGCGATCCCTTGTCGATGGTCAGGACGTGGGTCTGCTCACTTCCGCTGCTGCCGATCACCTGCGCGACCACGGTGGAGCCGATGTAGCTCTGGCGGAAGCCGAGCAGCGCCTGCAAGCGGCGGCCCTGGAGGGCGTCCTCGGCGATTGCGTCCTCGGCGAGGCGCATACGCGCAATCTGCTGTTGCAGATCCTCGTTCTGCTGGCGGAGATGGCGGAGGTCGATATAATCCGACCAGCCGCTGCGCGCGCCGTGTCCGATGGCGTGGGTCGCGCGCTCCAGCGGCGTCACCGCGGCCATGGCCCACATGCGGACCAGCCTGACGCTGGGGCCGTCCGGCTGCGCGGGATCCAACGGGCTGCGCACCTGCACCGCCAGTGCGATGGCCTGCGCCAACAGTACCGCGATCAGAAACAACGCATTCTTGTATTGCGCGAGAAAATCCATCTGCTTAAGAGAAGATTAGACCAGAACGTCCGGGTGTGGGGCCATCTTACGCGGCCACCAGGCTGCGCACCTTCCCGCGCGATCTCTCGTTCGTCGGCTATAGCGCCGCTGCGAGGCGCACCTCGCGCGTCTCGACAACATCGACCCCATCGAGGGCAAGGGCCGTGCGGTCTGCACTGAAGCGCAGCCCGGAACGGTCCGTCATATAAACAGGTGCGTCTTCGCGCAGCGGCAGGATCTTCAGCTCGATGCCGTTGCGGTAAGCAGCCGGGCCGAAGCGGTGCAGGCCAAGCTCGAACGGGCGGCCATTGTAGAAATCGTCATCGATCAACCGGTCGCCGAGATATGCGCGAAGAACATCGCCTGAATAGCGGACCCGCAGGAGGAGCTTGCGGTCTGGATCGACGCCGGGGGGAAGCTGCACGCGCCAGACCGCGGCCTGCTGGAAGTCCGCATTCTCGGGTTGCATGGCCACTCCCTGTTTGCGCGAGGGGATGGATGGAGCGATTGGAACGGTGCGCGCCGGACCGGCGGGTTGCAGTTGTTCAACGCTGGCGCGCAGCACCGCCGCGGGCTTGAGTTGCGGAGAGAAGCGGCGGAAGAGGCCGTCGTCCTTTGCCGGCACTTTGACTCCACTGTCGGTCAGCGTCTGTGGCGCAGGGAGGACCGCGATGGAAGGGGCCTCCGAGCCCTTCACGAGCAGGCGCAGGAATGCGCCGTCCAGCAGTAAATCCGCGTGGGTGAGGAAGAGGCGCTGCCTCCCCTGCCATTGGCCCTTCCATAGAGTGAGGGCGGTCGCCTCGTCGAGCAGAAGGAGGATGTGCTCTCTGCCATCTTTGCCTTCGAGCCGGATGGCCGCGCCCAGCCCCGGCTGGAGGTTGCCGACATGAACCCGGCCGTTCTGCCGGGCCACCTCTCCGGCGGACTCGAGCAGGCGAGCGGTACTTGCATCGAAGACAAACTCGGCGGGGATTCCTGCCGTCTGCTTGAATACGGTGTAGCGCGTATTCCGATCGTCGAGGTTGCAGATCGGCTGTGCGGTGGCGTAGATGAGCTTGACGCCGCCGAGATCGAGATTGAGCGGCCAGAAGAAGCGGCAGTCCCCGGGAATGGCGACTGGATTGGCGGGCAGCGTCAGATCTCCGTCGGAGAAGTTGACCTGGAACTGGGTGTTCTCTCTCTGCGGTTGCGGCGAGAGGCGTTGATAGTTGCTCACATAGATGTATCCGCTGCTTCCGTTGGAACGCACGGCCCAGTTGAGCGCGCCGCGCAGGATCGGCACCCGGGCCGTCATGCCGGAGAGGCCGGGGCCGAAGTCTTGCAGAAACAGGCCAATCTGTCGCAGCCAGTGGTAGTGCGCGCGTTCCTCTCCGAAGGCACCGATGGGTGCCTGGAAGTCGTAGTTTTTGACGGGCAGATCGTTCCAGTAGCCGGTTGCCTGCGTCTCGTTGAGATCGGAGAGCCTGCCTTCCGGGTTGACGCCGCCGTGATACATATAGAAGCCGAGAAGGTTGGCGCCCGATCCCAGCTTGACCAGCGCCATGGATTCGGCGTCCTCCGGGTAACTGAAGATGCGGCGATGATAGCTCGACATCATTCCCGCGCCCAACTCGCAGGTTAAGAAGGGATAAGCTTCCGTGGCGGTTGGCGCGGCGCCGGCGGAGGCCGCTCCCGCACCGAGCGCGCCCATGGCGGCTGCGCTGCTACCGCGCGCACCGGAGAAGCGCATGTCTCCCGCGTAGCCGCCGGGCATTGCCGCCAGAGAGCGGTCCCAGAAGCCCTCTGCATAGGCACCGGCCAATGGCAGTATCTCGCCGTAGGGCACTGCGTCTCTCCGCCCCCAGCCGGTGCAGGTATAGAGCGGAAGATCCATGCCCGCCGCGCGCGCCATCTTTTTCAGCGTGAGCAGATGTTGCACGGGGCCGCTGTACTCGTTCTCCAGTTGTATGCCGATGACCGGCCCGCCGTCCTTCCAGAGCAGCGCCTTCATCTGCTGCGCAATCTGTTCGTAGAGCGCCTGCACATAGCCGAGATAGCCTGGATTGTCGCGGCGCAGTTCAAACTCACCGGCGTCTCCCTTCTTCTGGAGCCAGTCTGGAAACCCTCCGTTGCGCACCTCGCCGTGGGACCACGGGCCGATCCTCACCAGTACGTTCAGATCGACCTGCCGGCAGCGTTCGAGGAACTCTCGCAGGTTGCGCTGGCCTGTCCAATCCCATACGCCTTCGACCTCTTCATGGTGGATCCAGAAGACGTAGGTGGAGACAATACTTACGCCGCCCGCCTTGATCTTGAGCAGCTCGTCGCGCCACTCCGTTGCGGGGCAGCGCGAGTAATGGAACTCGCCGGAGAGGGGCAGCCATGGCTTGCCGTCGCGCAACAGGTTGCGGCTGTCTATCGTGATGCTGCGGCCGCCAGGGGCTGTCGCAGTGCCCATGTGAAAGCCTCCCGTCTGGGGTGGCGGCGGAGCGCTCGATGCGTCCAGAGTGTGCAGATCGACGGCAGCACTCGCTGGGCCCTGCGCCGCACTCGGCGCGGCGACTGGAGGCTCGGCCAATGCGCTGGGCTCGACCGCCAGGGCGGAGAGCAGGGGAAGAGCGGTTGCGGCTCCGGTAAGCACTGCCGATTCTTTGATGAAATTACGGCGGGAGAGGCGGTTTTTCATGGAACCAATCTAACTGTCGTTTCGACAAGGGGTCAATTGCGGCTGTCCGGTCAGCACACCGAGGCTTCGGTCCTGCTTTGGGGTTGCGGAGCGAGGCCTGCGTTCGGACGGGCTGAAGCGGACGCAGATGCTCTGTTAGACTCATTCCGTCCGCATTTAAGCAGAGATCCGGTCGCCACTATGCTCTTCAAAGCCCGCAGCGCCGCCGTCTACGGCATCGACGCCCACATCATCGACGTAGAGGTGGACTTTTCCGGCGTGGTGCTGGACAAGGAGATCTTCAACACAGTCGGCCTGCCGGACGCCGCAGTGCGGGAATCGCGCGACCGCGTGCGATCGGCGATCAAGAACTCCGGCTACGACATTCCACCGACGCGGATCACCATCAACCTTGCGCCGGCCGACATCAAGAAAGAAGGCTCCGGCTTCGACCTGCCCATCGCCATCGGCATTCTGGGAGCGTACGGCGGGCTGCATATCAAGGACATCTCCAACTTTCTGCTGGTCGGCGAGCTTGGCCTGGACGGGACGCTGCGCGCGGTGCAGGGAATGTTGCCGATCGCCATCGCCGCGCGCGCCGCTGGGGTGAAGAACCTGGTCATTCCGGCCTCGAACGCGCGGGAGGCGGCGGTGGTCGAGGGGGTGAACGTCTATCCCGTGCAGACGCTCACCGAGGTGCGAGAGCTGCTCAACTCCGCGGCGATGGGGAGCATCGACGGCAAGCCGCTGCGCATCGAGGCCGCCGGCCTGCTCGACGAGCTGGAGCACTTTCCGTACGACTTCAAGGACGTGCGCGGACAGCAGGTGGCGAAGCGCGCGCTGGAGGTTGCGGCAGCCGGAGGGCACAACATTTTGATGATCGGGCCGCCCGGCTCCGGCAAGAC
>JAJZDL010000164.1 GCA_021851465.1 Acidobacteriota bacterium | reverse complement strand
CTCGGCTGGTACCTGCGCGCGCTGCACGGCTGGGGTTCGGACTTCATGATCGCCATCGTGCTGCTGCATCTGGTGCAGGTCTTCCTCTTCGGCGCGTACAAGTTCCCCCGTGAGCTGACCTGGATGGTCGGCGTCGGCCTGCTTCTTCTCACGCTTGGCATGGCCTTCACCGGACAGGTAATGCGCTTCGACCAGGACGCATACTGGGGCCTCGGCATTGGCGCATCCATCGTCAGCCGCGTGCCACTGGTCGGTGCGCCTCTGGTGCATCTTCTCCTGGGCGGCCCAATCGTCGGCGGCGCGACGCTCTCCCGCTTCTTCACGCTGCACGTCTTCGTCATTCCCGGCCTTCTGCTCGCGGGCGTCGGAGTGCATCTGTGGATGGTGCTGCGTCACGGCGTCAGCGACTGGCCCATGCCCGGGCGCATCGTGCGCCGCTCCACATACCAGCGCGAGTACCGCGAGCTCACCGCCAAAACCGGCATCCCCTTCGTGCCCGACGCCGCCTGGAAGGACGCGGTCTTCGCCGCCGCAATCGTCTTCAGCGTCATGGCCTGCGCCTTCTTCTTCGGCCCATTCGGCCCCAGTGGAATGCCCGACCCTACCATTATCCAGACCGTGCCAAAGCCGGACTTCGCCTTCCTCTGGATCTACGCGGTGCTCGCATTCCTGCCGGCCTACATGGAGACACCTGTCATCCTGATCGCTCCGGTCGTCGGCATCGTCGTGCTGCTTCTTCTGCCAGTCTTCGCCGGCGAGGGAGAACGCCACTGGAAGCGGCGTCCGGTCGCCGTCCTGCTGGTCTCGGTCATCGCGGTCGCGCTCGGCGCATTCACACGGCTGGGCACATACACCCCATGGAGCCCCATCATGGACGCCTGGAGCAGCGCGCCGATCCCGCCAAAGCTCCTGCTCAACCGCACCCCTCTGGAGCGCCAGGGCGCGCTTGTGTTTGAGGACAAGCAATGCCGCGACTGCCACTCCTTGGCGGGCTACGGCGGCCAGCGCGGCCCTGCGCTCGACGACATCGCATCGCGCATGACCGAAGACCAGATCATCCACCAGGTCCTCCAGGGCGGAGGCAACATGCCCGCCTACGGCAACGCGCTCAACCCGTCGGAGACCGAGGCACTGATGCGCTTCCTTATGACTCTGCGCGGCGAAAACCTCGCCCCCGCCATCGACGCATCCAGCAGCCTCACCCACCCCAGCCCGCAGCCGCCGGTTCCAGCGCCCAAGACGCCGTAGACCCATGTCCGACGCCGCACGCGCGATCTTCGTAGATTGGGAGATGCCCTGGGGGTTGACGCTCTCCATCGCGCTCGCCGCTGCACTCTATCTGCGCGGCTGGCTGGCCCTGCGCAGAACGCGCCTCGCGCAGTTCACCACGTTCCGGTTGGCATCCTTCGTCGCCGGACTTGCACTGTTCTGGATCGCCACCGCATCGCCCATGGATGGCTTCGCCGATGCGCTGCTCACCGCGCACATGGTCGAGCACCTCCTCCTCATGTCGGCTATTCCACTGCTTCTTCTCTACGGCCTGCCCGCGGTGCCGCTGCTACGCGGCCTGCCTCTGCGGCTGCTGCGCGGAGTAGTTGGCCCGTTGTTGCGCGCAACGCCTCTGCGCCGCATTGCGCGTGGGCTGCTCTCGCCACCCATCGCGTGGCTGGCGATGAACCTCGCCTTCCTCGGCTGGCACATCCCTGCGGCCTACGACTTCGCACTCGAGCACGAGTCCTGGCACGGTGTGGAGCATCTCTGTTTTCTGTTGTCGTCGCTGCTCTTCTGGGCCAGCATCTACCGCCCATGGGCCGCCGACAAACGCCGCGACGACTGGGGGGCGATCCTCTATCTCGCGCTGGCCGATGTTGTCATGACGCTGCTCTCGGCCTTTCTCGCATTCTGCGACCGCCCCGTCTACCCCTACTACATCGACCACCCAAACCCGTTCCACATTCCCGTGCTCGACGACCAGGTTCTCGGCGCAGTGACGATGTGGGTGCTCGGCTCCTTCGCCTTTCTCGTCCCCGCCATGCTGCTCACCGTGCGCATGTTGTCGCCGCGGCGCACGCGCAGTGTCGTCTAGCCGGCCAGTCTCTCGTAGAGCAGCCTTCCCGTCTTCTCGCGGCGCATCTCCTGGCGCAGGCGTTGCAGCCCGCCCTCTTCCATAAGCCTTTCGCGAAGCGTCTCGTAAGGCTCTCGCATCTGCATCGACAGCATCATCACCTCGCCGTTCAGGTCGTCGTCGCTCACTGCGACATTCTCCGCGTCTGCGATCCTGTCTACGACCAGCGAGGCGCGGACCTCGCGCTCGGCCTCGGCACGCTGCGCCGCGCGCAGGCGTGCAAAGTCCAGCTTGCGCATCTCGTCGGGCTTCATCCCCTGCCGCGCCAATGCGCGCAGTCCCTGCTCCAGCCGCGCGTCGATCCGCTGCTGCACAAACGATTCCGGCACCGGAAAGCTGTGCCGCGCGATGATCTCCTCCAACATTTTGTTTGTTGCGCCGCTCTCCAGCGCCTCGCGCTTGCGCGTGGCGATGCGCTCACGCAACTCGCTCTCAAACTCCTCCCAGCTCTCCTTGTTGCCCAGTTGCCGGGCCAACTCAGCGTCGCGCGCGGGGAATGTCTTGCGCTTGATCGCCTTCACCGTCAGTTCGTAGTTCACCGTCTCGCCCGCCAACCCACGGTCGCCGAACTCCGCCGGATACGCAACCTCCAGGGAAAGTTCCTGCCCGGCCTTCGCTCCGCGCAGCGCATCGCTGAACGCCTGCATCGTCTCCCTGCCGCCAACTTCTATCAGCACGTCCTCGCCCTCAATGGGAGGCCGCGCGGGAGACGTGTCG
The DNA here is from genome assembly GCA_021851465.1 of Acidobacteriota bacterium. Classification (GTDB taxonomy): domain Bacteria; phylum Acidobacteriota; class Terriglobia; order Terriglobales; family Acidobacteriaceae; genus Edaphobacter. Next base: position 3,706 of record JAJZDL010000164.1, on the reverse strand, counting down.
GCCACGCCCTCCTCGGTCACCGTCTGCGCCAGCGGCTTGAACTCGCCGCGAAACTGCACCTCGGCCCAGTCGCCATCGGCCAGTGCGCGCTCCTCTTCCACCGTCTCGACGGTCGCCTGCGTGTCCATCAGCCGATCCAGCTCCGCCGCGAACTCCTCCTTCGTCAGCTCGGCCTCGGGCTTCTCCACGCGCACCGAGTCGTAGCCCGTCACGTCGAACTGAGGCAGGACCTCGAAGGCCGCCTTGAAGCGCAGCGGCTCGCCATCGGTCAACTGCAAGTCCAGCAACTGAGGCTCAGACACCGGCTGCAGCTTCCGTTCCACAATCGCCTGCCGGAACCGCTCGGAGACCAATGCCTGCAAAACCTCCTCGCGCAGCTCCTTGGCGAACCGGCTGCGCACCAGCGACTCCGGCACCTTGCCCGCGCGGAACCCGGGAATGCGCGCCTGCTTCCGGTATCGCTTGATCGCCGTGCGATAGGCCGTCGAGACCTCATCGGCCGGGACCTCGACCGCAACCTCGCGCATCAACTCCGGATTTAGAGAAGGCGCAGGCTCATGGCTGTGCGCGTGCTCATGGCTGTGCGCGTGCTCATGCGCCGTTGCTCCATCCACTTCGTGTAGCGCAGACTCTTCGGCCGTCGTCTGGTTTGCTTCTGTCGTCTCGGTCAGGTTCAATTCGTTGCCTTCCATCGCTTCAGTCGGGTGCGCGTCTCGGCCGTGCGGTGCCAGTCGAACCGCGTTCTTCCATGCCGATGGGCAAGGCGCGGCCGCGGGCATCGATCGCCGACCAACGCTCCCTCTCCACTCTACGGGTCTTGCTTGCGCAGGGTCAAACCCGAACGAGATCTGCACCGCCCTGCGCAGCCTTTTCTGCGGCATCTCTCGTGATGCTGCAAACCGGCGTTCAATTGTCATTCTGTGCGCAGCGATGCGTCCCCGAATGCGGCACTCTATGCTGTTGCGAGCGGTGCCATGGATCGATTGTCGGTCGAGGCCATCGGCGTAGACATTCCCTACAGCGGGGATTGGCTGCTGCTCAGAGAGAATATCTCGAGCCGAACCTTCCACTGTGTCGATTGGCCCGGCTGTAGCACTACCATTCCGGTGTCGTTGTCCTTGCTCCACTCCTGCCCAAAGGGATCGTCGTAGTTGTACTGCGGCGAAATCGAGACGTAGTCCGCATCCGCGGGCGCTTCCACATGGAAACCCTTGATGTCTGGGCTCGACGCAACCAGGCGCAGTCCGTAGCCGTTCGCCGGGTCGGTCAGCTCCGCCGAAGGGTCGCTGTCGATCGTCTCCCGGTGCAGCGATGCGAATGTATCGTCCAGGCCCATGCGTCCCAGCGCCACGCCGCCCCGCGCCGTAAAGTCGTAGGCCGTGCCCGCAACCGGCAGCAACGTCCCCGTGGGCAGGCCGCTCTTGCGGTCGCGAACCTCCTCCCGCCTGTCGCACGGAAGATGAAGCCGCAACTGCTCCCGGTTCCCATCGAAGATCGCAAACCGGGGTTGCCATCCGATGCCGACCGGTTCCGGCACATCGCCGACGTTGCGCGCGGCCACGGTGAACTCGACCGTCCGGCCGCTCAGCAGCACCGTAATGGTCACGTCGGTCTTCGATAGCCAGTGCGCGCCGTAATTCCCCATGTGATAGACCGCTTGCACCTCCCCTCCATCGGGAAACGCAGTTGTGTCTGTGGAGTCCGCCCCAGCCGCCAGCATTAAGCCCCCGTTCGAGCCAGCCTGCGCGCTCCCCGGCAAAGAGATTGCATGGCCGTGCCACTCCGCGTTCAACCGTCCCGCCGCCTGCGACCCCACGCCCCAGATGCGTCCCGCCCACGGCACCTCGAAGGCCCCGCCCATCGCCAGGCTCTGCTGCCCGTCGTCGTCCGCACCGCTGCCCGTCATCGTACTCGCCGCGCCCTCCACCGGCGGAGAGGCCAACAGGCTCACCTCGCCCTTGCCCGGAATGAACGCGCCAATCTGCAGCACGTTCATCCCCCGGCCCGGAAGCACCGTCACCGAAAGAAACTCCGGCATCGCGCTCCCCAACAGACGCATCCGCGTCACTTCGAGCGCCCCCTGCCCACCCGGTCGCGGCTCCGGCGCGCCCGTCCGTACAGGTTCGATCCGGGCCTTGATTCTGCGTACATGCCCGCGTCCCTGCTCGCGGTAGGCCAGGCTCAGCCCTCCCACTACGGCAGCCAGGATCAGTCCAGTCACCATACCGGAGCGCATTACACCCCTGCGCCAGACCCGATGGAAGAACGATGAAAACCACCGCCGCACCATCGCCCAGTACAGTCCGCTCATCTGTGGGTCTTCCATTCCTGCCCGTCCGGCTTTCTCATTCCCTAGGATGTATTCTATCCACCCCGTGCTCGCTGCGCGCCCTCACTATCGCACGATGTCGTTCCAGCGCGCCGCCCGCCGCACGTTGCACGCAACCAATCCTCCGCACGGGGAATCTCACCGTTAGATGTGAAAAACTATCGGGCGAGCGGACTGTGCGCTCACTGGAGGCGGCTATGAGTGCAAAACGAACCTGGATCGCATTTGGCGTAGGCGTGGCTGCCGGTGCGGCCGTCGCCCTTCTCTACGCCCCGCAACCGGGCGTCAAGACACGGCGCCAACTGCGCAGAAACTTCGACGACGGCGTCGAGTGCCTCGATGACGCCGCAACATACCTGAAAGAGCAGGCCGAATCTCTCAGCCACGAGGCGCGCAAGTCCTTCAAGCGCACTAGGGGCCAGGTCGGCGATGCCGTCGAGTGGGCCACAGAAGCGGTCGCAGACGCCGTCAAAGGCGTCCAGTCCATCATCTAGTCCATGCGCGTTTAGTCCATGCGCGTCCTCTATCGAATCGCTCCGCACTACTCCGGCGGCCCCACCGTCACCACAAAGTAAGCCAGCTCGCTGTCGCCCGCATTCGCAATCCAGTGCTCATCCCCGGCGCAGCACAGCCCAACGTCGCCCGCCTCCATCCGGTGCTCGGTGCCGTTCAGGTACAGCGTCGCAACCCCGCGCTGCATCAGCCATATCTCGCTGTGCTTGTGCGTCCCCACGGCCTCGTGCGGCGCACCCGGCTGCTGTACGGATTCGTGCATCTCCAGCCGTATCTCGCCCGCCTGCAGCATCCCCGCAAGGAACGAGTGCGACTCATGCCCGCCCTGCATCCCCCGGCCCGGCTGCGGCTTGTAGACGCCCGAACTCAGCTCCTTCAATGCGCGCGCAGGCCGAACCCCCGTTGCCGCCGCGGCAGATCCCTCTCCGCCTCTTTGACTCGCGTCCTGTCCAATCGCCTCGCCGGCAACCGATCCGGCACTCTGCCCCTCGGCCTCGTCCACCAACGCTCCGCCCGACGCCAGCAGAGCCGCGATCAGGGTTGCAAAATCCCGCCGGTTCAATCCATCCATCGTCCCTCTCCTCCCCGCGGCACCGTAAACGGCCTCCGCAGAGGCTCCATCCTACTCGCTCGCTCCACCGCTCGCCAGGAGAAGCTCCGCGCTCCAGGGCAATCGGATTTGAAACTCCTCGCTATCGGAATCGAGGACAACGCAAAATTGAGTCCCGTAATGAATGTTCTGAGATCGACACCCCCAGAGATGCACTCAGAACCTGTTCACGATCTTCTGAGCAGGAGGACGAGGAAGGCGAGATGCACGAACTGGAGGCTGGTGTTCAGCTTGCGCTCGCAGTTTTTCCAGAG
>JAJZDL010000003.1 GCA_021851465.1 Acidobacteriota bacterium | reverse complement strand
GAGGACCGCGACGTCGAGGAGGCGCTGGCGCAGATCTACATTCGCCTGAAGCGGTTCAAGGAGGCAGGCGAGGAGTTGGACATGGCCGAGGCGCAGACTGGCCCGCCGGAGGGATCTGCACCCACGAGCATACCAACCGGTATGCCTGTCGCTGCGCCAAAGGATGCCGCCGCGAAGACGAACCCAGCGGGCAGTGCGGCGTCCAATCCTGCGCCGCCCGCGATTGCCAAGCCGGTGGGGAGTACAGCCGCGCAAGCGGAGAGTAGCGCAAACGACAGGCTGTATCTGTACTTCCTAAGAGGCGAGCTGTACGACCGCGAGAAGATGGATGACCAGGCCGAGGTGGAGTTCCGCAAGGCGCTGGCGATCGACCCGGAGAATGCAGCGGTGTTGAACTATCTTGGGTACATGCTGGCGGACCGGGGCCAGAGGCTGCCGGAGGCGCTGAAGCTGATCCAAAAGGCGGTTGATCTTGAGCCGCAGAACGGTGCGTATCTGGACTCGCTGGGCTGGGTGTACTTCAAGCTGGGGGAGTATTCCGAGGCGGAGGAGAACCTGCACAAGGCGATCCAACGCATGGACAACGACCCTACGGTGCTCGATCATCTGGGAGAGGTCTACGAGAAGACGGGCAACCTGAAGATGGCGGTCGAGCAGTGGGAGCGTTCGATGGCGGAGTACGCGCAGTCTCTGCCGGCGGACGCCGAGCCCGAGGACGTGCAGAAGGTGCAGCGCAGGCTGGAGGATGCGCGCGTCAAACTGGCCAAGCTGACGGCGGCCGCCGACAAGGGCGGCAAGTAACGCGCCTGCGCATCGAACGAACCTCGTCCAGGCGGGTACACTGGAACGTATTGTGACCCTGAACGGGACGAACATCTCCGACCTGCATTGCTGCGCAGTCACGGGGGACGGGTGCGATGTTCTGACGGCGCGCGCCCATGCAGATTTTGAGCGGGCATCGCAGAGCGCGTTTCAGCGGGACCGCGAACGGATTGTGCAGGCCCGCGCGTTTCGTCGGCTCGCGGGGAAGACGCAGGTCTTCACCAGCCGGGCTTCGGACCACTTCCGCAGCCGCCTGACCCACACCATCGAGGTGGCGCAGATTGCGCGCAGCGTCGGGCAATCGCTGGGGCTGAACGGGGGCCTGGCCGAGGCGCTGGCGCTGGTGCACGACATCGGGCACCCACCGTTTGGCCACGCCGGCGAACGGGCGCTGGATGAGTGCCTGCAACGCCACGGCCTGCGCTTCGACCATAACCTCCATGCGCTTCGCATCGTCGAGCACTTTGAGCTGCGCTACGCGGCGCATCGCGGGTTGAACCTGACGCTTGGGGTCCGCGAGGGGATCGTCAAACACTCGCGCGACTACAGCGCCGGGCAGCATCCCGAGCTGGCCGGCTATCTGCTCGACCGGCGGCCACCGCTGGAGGCCCAGATCATCGACCTGGCCGACGAGATTGCGTATCTTGCCGCCGACCTCGACGACGGGGTCGAGTCTGGGCTCCTCGATATCGATCACATCCGCGAACACGTCGATCTGCTGGCCGACTGCTATGCGCGGGTGGAGCGCGAGCACGCCGGAGTGGAAGCCAAGTTTCTGTTCAGCGAGGCGCTGCAACGGATGCAGGACATCCTGACCGACGATCTGATCTCGACGACGCTGGCGAACGCGCGCGCGAATGGCATCGACAGTCTGGAAGCGGTGCGCGCCCACCCTGCTCGCCTGGCGGCCTTCTCTGCACTCGCGGAGTCGCAGCGCCAGCAGGAGAAGCGCTATCTCTACGAGACTCTGTATACCTGCCGCGAGCTCTCGCTGGAGCATGAGAAGGCCGAGCAGGTGGTCGCCACGCTCTTCGACTTCTGGATCGACGAACCTCGGGAGCTGCCTGTTGGGTATGTGGAACAGATAGAAACTGAAGGACTTGCGCGAGTCGTCGCGGACTATATTGCGGGCATGACGGACAGTTTTATCCTGCTACAATACGCGCAGGTTAAACGCTCCGTGCGCCGTTGAGCGGACTTTTCGACAGCGATGAACCCGGTTGGCAGAGGGCGTTCAGCGGCAACCGCTTCGGGCCTTCATCTCCGAGCCGGTGTCTGTATTCGACTGGATCGCTTCTGCAAACCGGGGGTCGATCGTTTGCCTGAGCAAGCCGTCGCGCAGCGGTCTGGCGGCATCCAACCGACAGCACAAGGAGTCAACCCATGAATCGTCGATCTCTACGTTCTCTGGTGAAGTTGGCCGTTCTCCTGGTGTTGCCCATCGCTGGGGCGGCGCAGGCGCCGCAGGCGGCACAACAGGCTGGGACGCCCGTCATCGCCGACCAGCCTGCGCCGTATGGGACACTGACCATCGCCGGCCAGCCCGACCAGGTTCCACTGGTGCAGATCAATGGCAAGACCTATGTCGATATCGAGTCGCTTGCGCGGGCGACGCACGGATCGATCCAGTTTCAGGGCACCCGGACGATCCTGGCGCTGCCCTCCTCGACGGAGCCGGCAGCGTCGTCCGAGCAATCCAACAACAACAAGCCTCCGCAGCTCTCCGAGGACTTTCTACGGGCGGAGATTGAAGCGTTGACCGCGATCCGCGAGTGGCGCGTTGCCATCGTCACCGCGGTGCAGAACAACAATCCCGTGATGGAGAACTGGGTGGGCGGGCTGCGCCGCTCGGCCGACAGCAAGCTGATGCTGGCAACCGCCGCGGCAGCCACAGTGCCGGACCGCAACGCCGTGGAGCTGCTGCGCAACGAGTACGCCAACATGGAGCAGATGAGCAACCAGTTTCTGGCGTTGCACGCCAGTTCCAGCTACACGCCCCCGGACTCCTTCGACAACAACCCGCTGGATGAAAAAGTCCTGAACTGCGAACGCAGCCTGATCTCCATGGCGGCAACCAAGCAGTTTGTGGATGAGCCGTCCTGCCACTGAACTGGATCGTTTCTCGCGGTGGCGCAGGCCGTCACACCGCCGGAGGAATGCGGGGATTCTTCGCCTACGGCTCAGAATGACAATATTTAGAATCAGTGTTTTACGTCGTGGCTATATGTGGATACGGCCTAGTGGAAGTACGCCGCGTTGATCTCTGCGAACTCAGCCTTGTCTTCCGGGAGTTCATCGAGAGGGAAGATCGCATTGGACGGACAGATGGCGATGCAACTGCCGCAGTCGATGCACTCATCGGGATTGATGAACAACTGGGTTGCCGCGCCAGCGCCATCCTCATAGCTCAAGGGATGAATTGCGTTGGTGGAACACTCCGTTGCACACAGATAATCCTTCTTACACGCATCGGTAATTGCATATGCCATGGACTCGCTCCCATTCAGGTTATGGCCCGGTCGATCTTTGCGGACGATTCACCTGGGGCCGTCTCCGCCCGCGGAGATCGGACCTACTTCTGCCCGTAGACCGTACCTGCCGACTGATAGGGAGGGACGGCCACTGCGCGGATATATGCGACGATGGCCGCCACGTCCGCCGGGCTGAGGGTATTGCCGTACGGCGGCATTAAGGCGGAGCGATTGAGCGCCGGGCCGCCGTGCTGGATGATGGCGGTCAGGTCCGCATCGCTCATCTTGTTCAGGGTGGCGCCATCGTTGAAGCGATGCGGCTTCACCTCCAGGTTGTCGTAGTTCGAGACCTGCTCGGCCGACGATTCCGGGTTGTGGCAGCGGCTGCAGTACTTGTCCGCGACGATGTAACCCAGCTCCTGCTGGTAGCCGAGGGCCGTCTCGACGATCGGAAGGGTGAAGGTCTGCGACTTGCCGGGCGTCGTGGCGGTGAGTTGGTAGCGTCCGGTGATGGCGCCGAGAGTGACCGCGGTGGTGGCCTCTCCGTTGGAATCGGTGAGGACCGCAGCCGGATTGAATCGAACGCCCGCCGGGCCGTGGAACTCGACCAATGCCCCGGTGAGCGCGTTCCCCTGGTCGTCGTTGACCTGCACGACCAGCGGATCGGCAAGCTCCATTCCGGTGGGGCCGACCTGTTTGCCGCCGCTGGATTCGACGATGGCCGCGCCGACAGCGGTTGGCTTCAACGCGGAGGAGGAGGCGGGTTGGCGTTTGCAACCTGCAACCGCACCCATCAGCAAAAGCACTGCGAATGCAACGGACCGCCTTGTCATCGCGTCGTCTCCTGTGCGCCCGAGTTCTTCAACGTCATCAGAAAGGCCGTGAGGGCGCGGGCATCGTCATCGCTGATCTTCTGGTTCGGTTCGAGGGTGCCGGGACGCAGCGCCTGCGGGTCCTTCAACCACGCGTAGATCCACGCCGGGTTCAGCCGCGACCCGACCTGCGTCAACGTCGGCCCGATGTACCCCTTATCGGTCTTGGTATTGGCGATATGGCAGGACTGGCAGGCGTATTTGGAGTAGAAGAGTTGGCGCCCGTGTTCGACCAGCGCGGGGGGATTGACCGCGGGGGGCGCTGTCTCTGGGTCGATGTTGGGCGATTGATAGACGACCATGATGTAGTCGGTGAGGATCTTGCGGTCCGCGTCGGAGAGGTTGAAGCGAGGCATGCGACGGGTGAGGGCCGGTCGCAGCGTGTTGGGGTTCTTGAGGAAGTTGTCCAGCCATTGACGTTGCACCGCGCTGCCCTCGAAGGAGAGATCGGGCGCGAGGTCGCTGCCATGTCCGTCGATGCGGTGGCAACTGAAGCAGGCGAGGTCTTGCATCAGCTTTCCGGCCTGGCCTGCCGGCTCATAGTCCGTCTGCTGGAAGCCGGCGACGCGGAGCTTGTCGGGCATGGTCTGGCTGCGGTCGTCGAGCGACAGCAGAGCGGTGGTCAGCGCGTCCCGCTGCAGGTCGGTCAGGGCGAAGACGGGCATCTTCAGGCCGGGGCCGAAGGCCTGCGGCTGTTTGATCTTGCCGGCGATGTAGCTGGGCAGGGTGTGCTGCATGCCCGGCAGAAAGATGAGCTGGGCGAGCGGCTTGCTGCCGATGCGGCTGAGATCGGGCGCGAAGTTGTCCGGCTTGCCGACGCCGTTGATCTTGTGGCAGGCCGCGCAGCCGAGTTCAGCGACCAGCCTTCTGCCGTGCGCGATCTGCGCCGGAGTTGCGGCGCTCAGTTGGACGTTCGCGCCGTAGTCGGAGTCCGACTTGTTCATCAGGTAGCTAACGAGCAGGGCAACCTGCTGCGGCGTGAAGCGATAGTGCGGCATCAGCGTGTTCGGGTTATAGGTGTGCGGATTTTCGACCCAGGCCTGCAACCAGCCGGGCTTCGCCTTGTTGCCGATGCGCGTCAGCTCCGGGCCCACGTCGCCGCCGACCAGGTTTCCCGCGCCGTTCTGCACGGCGTGGCAGGTGGCGCAGAAGGACTCTCCATAGAGGCTGGCCCCGGCCGTTGGGTCGGCGTTCTTGGCGACCGGGATGAGGACTGCATCGTTGTCGCCCGCGCGCGGCGTGCTGCTGCTCATCAGGAACGCCGAGATGTCGCTTGCGTCGGCGTCGCTGAGGTTGTAGTTGGGCATGGTGGCGGAGACCGCATAGGCCTGCGGGTCCTTGAGCCAGGAGAAGATCCATTCGCGCGTGGTCTTGTCGGCGATGTGTTCGAGCGATGGCGGGTCGTCGGTGCCCTTCATGATTCTGCCGTCGGGCGTTTTGACGGTGTGGCAGTTGACGCAGCCGTACTGCGCGAGCATCTTGCGGCCGAGGTTGAGCTGCGGCGTACCGGTCAACTCATTCTGGTGGCACTGTCCGCAGCCCGATCCGATGTAGCGGTCTGGGAGGATGGGGTCCACGCCGGCCTGCTGGCTGTAGTGCGCCTCCACGACCGTGGTTGCGGGGCCCTGCCCGCGATGGCAGATGACGCAGCCGTAGCTATCGAGCGGATGGGGAATGACGGGATGCTTGCGGTAGGGCTGGATGGCGACATCGGCGAGGCTGGCCTCCTTCAGCCCCAGGTGGCAGGTGGCGCAGCGGTCGACGACGCCCAGCTCCGGCAGCCATATCTGCTGGATTCCCGGCGTGAAGCGGCGGCGCAGACTGACCGCATCACTGCGATCGCGGATCAGCGAGAGATAGCCGTTCTGATAGCTGTGCCACTGGCTGAAATGGTCCTTTGCCGGCGCAATGGCAAGGGCGATGAGCAGGACGACGCTGACCACGCCGAAGGCGCGCATGGTGTCCCCAAAGAGCGCGCGCCATAGAGAAGAGAGGTAGTTCTTGATGGCCTTCACTTAGCTCCCCCAAGGCAGTACCCACGACCATCCGGGGCCGCGGAAGAAGGTGCCGACCGCAGTCAACACGATGAGTTCGAAGAGGAACCATGTCATCACCCACCAGGCGAGCGGCTTGTTCGCCAGGTATCGCCGCGCGGCCACGGTGGATTGCGGCGAGCTGTATGCGGCAACGACCATCGCGATGGCCACCAGCAGGGTGGGCACGGCGGCCACATAGACATGGAACGCAACCAGAAAGACAAGCAAGCCGATGGCGATGAGGTAGAAGATCTGCAACCGCCTCTGGCGATCGTTGAGAAACAGGCCGTCCGCCTCGATGTTGATGTTGAAGTAGGGGATGATGACCAGCGAGACGATCAACATTGTGGGCGCCAGCACTCCAGCGACGACGGGCGGAAAGTAATGCAGCAGCTCTTGCAGCCCGAGGAAGTACCACGGCGCCTTGGCGGGGTTGGGGGTGTGGGTTGCGTCCGCGATGCCTTCGAGCGGAGCGTTGAAGAGCAGCGACAGCACGACCAGCACGATCGCCAGCAGCTCGATGGCGAGGACGACGCGAAAGAGCACCTCCGGATAGGTCTGGACCTGCTCCTCGTAGTTGGCCTTGACCTGGGCGGAGGTGCGTCGGGTGACGAAGACAACGCGCGTGGGAGACCGCCGCTGGTCGGAGTCGAAGCCGGCGATAAACTCCTTGGGGTCGTTCATTTGGCCTCCTTCTCAGGCGCGACTTTTTTCGACGCTGCGAGCGTCTTCGGGTCGCTCTGGTGGACATAGAGGCCGCCATCCTTGCGAATGCGCCAGAAGTGGACTGCGATGAAGAGCAGCGCGGCGAGCGGCAGGATGAGGCAGTGCAGCACATAGAAGCGGAGCAGAGCGTTGGCGTTGACCTCATTGCCGCCGAGCAGCAGGAAATGGATCTTGTCGCCGACCAGCGGCACCGCCTTGGAGAGGTTGGAGCCGACCGTGATGGCCCAGTAGGCCAGTTGGTCCCAGGGCAGCAGATAGCCGGTGTAACTGAGCAACAGGGTGATGAGCAGAAGCACAACGCCGACGACCCAGTTGAACTCGCGCGGCGGGCGGTAAGCTCCGCGATAGAACACCCGGAACATGTGCGCGAAGACGAGAAAGACCATGACCTGCGCCGACCAGCGATGCAGGTTGCGCAGGAAGAGCCCGGAAGAGACGACGAACTGCAGGTCCTTCATGTCCGCGTATGCCTGCGGGACGGACGGGTGGTAGTAGAGCATGAGGAGCACGCCGGTGACGATCAGGATGAGGAAGGTTCCCAGGGTCAGCGCGCCCAGATACCACGTCGCGTTGAAGCCGAGCATCCGCTTGCGCACCTTGGTGGAGAAGAGGTGGAGGAAGACGTTCTGTTGGATGGCGAGGGCGCGATGCAGCGGGCTGCCGCCTCGGCCGCTGCGGAAGATGGAACGCCAAACCCGGCTGCGTTCGATCTGCTCCAGTATCTTGTCGGTTTTGCCGGGCATGCTCATACCCTCAGGAACTGCATTGGATGGATTGTGGTGGAGCGATCGACCATGAGATCGCCTTCATCGCTGACCCAGGTCTTGAGCCATGGCAGCGGCTTGGGCGCGGGGCCTGCGATCACGACCCCGTCCTGCGTGAACTGGCTGCCGTGGCAGGGGCATTTGATGATGCCCAACTCCTCGTTCCACACGGTCATGCATCCGAGGTGGGTGCAGATCTCGCTCAGCGCGAAGAACCCCTCGGCAGTATGCACGACATAGATGGCTGAGTCTGAGTCCATCGTCACAGAGTCCACCGCAAAGCGTTCCGGCTTGCCCATGTTGACGATGGGAGAAGGCTCGTACAGGACATTGGGCGAGAGGAACTGATAGGCGAAGCCCGCGGTACCGGCGGCAGCGATGCCGAGCGAGCCGAGGCCGATCTTGGCGAAGAAGGCGCGGCGGTTCAACTCTCCTGCCGGCGGGGAGGTCTCGTGTTTTTTTTCGTCGGGCATTGTTCACCTCATGCTTGGGGTTGCGACTGGCGGCGCTGGACGGAATGCACGGTCGATTGCATCGACCGAGATCAATCCGGTCGTCTCGCCGGAGAGCAGGTTGTAGGATTCCATGGTGATGGTTCCGGCGGGGCATCGCGCGGCACAGAGGCCGCAGCGGATGCAGCGCGATTCGTCCTTGAGCATGGCGGAGCCGGCGATGACTCCGAGTTCATCGGCCTTGATGTCGTCCAGCTCGACGCCCATCAGTTCGCGGGAGTCGGCGATCCGCGCGGTGGTCTCATCGCTGAACCCGATGCGGTCGAGCGAGACGAGCTGGAGGCAGTCCTCTGGACAGACGTCGACGCAGCCGCCGCAGAGGATGCACATGGTCCCATCCTGCGGCGTGCCCTCGAAGACGGTGTTGACCCAGCAGTGGAGACAGCGCTGGGCCTCGGCCATGGCGGAGGCCTCGTCGTATCCGATCTCGACCTCGGTGACGCCGGTGCGGCGGTTCAGCGGAAGCATGGGGATGGGCTGCCGCACCAGGTCGAGCAGATCCAACGGCATTCGGTAGCGGTCCATCACCTCCACTTCCACGATCGGCTCAGGATGTTTTCCGCCGCGCAGGAACTCGTCGATGCCGACGGCGGCGCGCTTTCCATCGGCCACGCTGTCGATGATGAGGCGTGGGCCGAAGACGCAGTCTCCGCCGGCAAAGACACCGGAGGCGGTGGTCATCAGGGTCTGCGGATTGACTGCGATCAGCCCACGCGGCGAGATCTCGACTCCGTCGTCCGGCTGCAGGAAGTCCAGCTTGGCCGCCTGGCCGATCGCCATGATGATGGTGTCGCACTCGATCTGCGTCTCGCTGTTCTCGTAAAAGGTGGGGCTGAAGCGGCGGTTCGCATCGAAGACGGACTTGGTCTTCAAGGCTTCCAGCGCCACGACATGGCCGTCCTTGCCGACGATCCGCTTTGGCCCCAGGCCCGCGTGAATATGGATGCCTTCTTCTTCCGCCTCTTCAATCTCTTCGAGGGACGCGGGCATCTCCGCGCGGTTCTCCAGGCAGACCAGGTGGACCTCCTGCGCGCCGAGCCGCAGCGCGGAGAGCGAGACATCCATCATCTCGCGGGCCGCGACGGCGTCCATATTCTCCTGCGACGGCTCGATGTTCTCCACGCCGCCGGCGTGCTGCCGGAGCACCTCGCGGGCCGCGGAGCGCGCGACATCCATTGCCACATTTCCGCCGCCGATGACCAGGACCTTCTTTCCGATGGTGAAGCGGAAGCCGAGATTGACATTGAGCAGGAAGTCGATGCCTTTGTACACGCCGTCGAGATCGACGCCTGGAATTGCGAGGTCGCGGCTGCGATGCGCGCCCACGGCGATGAGCACCGCGTTGTAGTCGCGGCGCAGGTCTGCAATGCTGAAGTCGCGTCCGGCGGCGTGGTTCAACTTCAGCGTGATGTCTCCGGTGGCGAGGATCTCTCGCACCTGGGCCTCGACGACATCGCGCGAGAGGCGGTACTCGGGCAGGCCGAGATAGAGCATTCCTCCGGGCACCTGCGACGCTTCATACAGGGTGACGGAGTATCCCATCAAGGCAAGGTCGTGCGCGGCGGAGAGCCCGACTGGGCCGGCCCCCACGATGGCGATGCGGTAGGGCAAAGCGGGTTGGACCCGGCCTGCATTGACGTCGATGGGGTTCCGCGATTCGGGGCCGTGGCGCTCGGTGAGGAAGCGCTTGAGCGCGCGGATGGCGATCGGTTTGTCGACGGCGCCTCGGCGGCAGGCGGTCTCGCAGGGGTGTGCGCAGACGCGTCCGCAGATGCTGGCCAAGGGGTTCGGCCCACGCGCATGGCGGTAGGCTTCTTCAAAGTTTCCTTCAGCGATCAGCTCGACGTAACGTCCGGCATTGGTATGCGCGGGGCAGGCCATCATGCACGGGAAGTTGGTGTTCAACCAATCCCTGTCCACTTTTTTCTCTAGGAAGCGGTGCAACATGAGAGGCCATCCTTGGAAGTCTGCATACAGCGGAAGTCTGCATACAGCACGGCGGCGACCGAAGAACGGCCGCCGCCGCCGCACAGCTTACTTCGAGAGCGTGAAGTCTGCGGTTGTGTCTCCGGCAACCTTCACCGGGTTGGACTTGCTCTTGGCGCCTTCGTTCCAGGCGGTGAGGGTGTATGCGCCATCGGGAACGTTCTCAATCTTGAATGCGCCGGTCTTGTCCGTCAGGGCGAAGTAGGGGGTCGGCGAGACGATGAGGTAGCCCGACATGTCCGGGTGGACATTGCAGAGCAGTGGAACGACACCTGGGTTGTCGAACTTGAAGGACTGGTGCTGCCCCTGCGGCCAGGTTCCCATGTTGTGCCCGAGCTTCTTGTCGCCGCTGATGGAGGGCCAGAAGACGTTGTGCGCGACGCTGTCGCTGTTGAGGAACTCGACCGTCGTGCCCTGCTGCACGGCCACGATGTGGGGCATGAACATCAGGCCCTTCTGGTCGATGGTGACGTGTTGCGCGGGTGCGGGGAAGCTCTTTCCGGCGATGGCATTCACATAGACGACGGAGATTCCCCTGGCGCCGGAGACCTTGCCGTGGATGGTGCCGGCAAAGGCGGCCGTGCCGAATGCGGTCAGTGCAGCGAGCAGTACTAGAGCAGATCGTTTCATATATTCTCCCGATAGACTAAGTTGCGAACGATGCGCGAGGAGACGTTTCAGCCCACGTCAGAAAAGAAATCGCGCGAGTAGATAGACCGTGTTGTTGTCGCTTGCGTTGCGCCCAGCTCCGTCGTAGTTGTTGGCCGCACCGTTGAAGCGCGTGTAGCCGGTGTACTGAAGGGCCAAGTCTACATTTTGCAGTGGCCAGTAGGAAACGTTTGCACTGTATCCGGCGCTCCTTGGGCTTCCGTTGGCGCTGCCGGTGATGGCGCTCTGCGAGTAAAAGAGCGTGTCGGTGGTACCTGTGGTCATAAACCACCCAAATGCTCCCGAGTAGTGGTTTCCGAGGTGATACTCCGCGTTGGCGTTTCCTGAGTTCAGATGGTTGGCAACCTGGCTCGCCGCGCCGTTCGCCACGCTTGCCACGAGGGATGAGTTCTCCCGAACGAAGCTGCCGCGCAAGGAGAGGACGTCCTTCCGGTGGATTGTGAGGTCGTACTGGATGTCCGGGCCAAAGTCCGTATAGCCATCCTCCGGGCCAGTGACCGCCCCCGGCGTCGATTGCATATGGATGCCATATGCGCCGATCTCGAGGTTGTCCTTTGCCCCATTCTGCTGCCACGCGACCCGCCAATACGGCGCCACGCCGCGTATGTTGTAGGATGCGCCAATGCCATTCGTGGGTTGTGAACTGCCGATGTGGTCGGAGCGATAGAGCGTCCCGACGGCATACAGGTGCTGGTTCCACATGGTGTAGCCGCCGATTCCGGCCACATCCTGCCCCAGCCGCCCGTCGATGATCGGCGAGGCCGTGGGGGTCGGGGCCGAATCGCTGGCGATGAAGGGATAGCCCCACGCCGGCGTGCTGTTCCAGAGGTCTTCCACGGTCGGGTTGTTGTTCAGCGTCAGGCCGTAGACCAGCTCTTTTCCGTCGAGCTGCCTCTTGTTGGCATAGCGGATGTCGGTGTTGTCCATGCCGAAGTGGTCGTCCTGCGCGCTATAGGTGATCTGGAGAAAGCTGCCCAGGTGCTCCGCCCAGGCCCCGGCGAGGAAGAGCGAGATGTCCTGGGGAAACTCGAAGTTCCAGTTCTGCGTGGTGGGCTGCGCGGCTTGCGTGCCAGTCAGCGAGGTCTCCAGCATGACGCTCAGAGGCAGGGCGCTGAGAATGTCGAGGCCCGCGTTGCGCGAGCTTGGCTCTGAGGTGATGTCCGGCCCCTTCGCGCGGTCGATGTAGCCCATCAGCTTGAACTGCCGTCCCGCGGCGTTCAGCTCCGGCGGCGTGGTGTGGCAGCCGCTGCACGGCAACCCGGTCTGGCGCGCATAACTGGGAAGCGCCATCGCGCTGGGGGCCAATCCCCAAAATCCGACAAACGACGCAAGCACACAAAATAAAAAGTTCCGTCTCATAATCCTGCCTTCCAACTTACGCAGTATACAATCAGCGACCCAAAACATGCCGCCCCGCAATCTCGCATCAACGACGACCCGTCACTCTGCGCTGCGACGAGTACGGATTGCTCACAATCGATGGGAGGACAGGCATGGGCACTGGCTGCAGATCAACTGTGAGCATGGTCACATTCTGAGCAGTAGATACGCTGTGATCGCTGTCACACCTGTTTCTCTTCCGAGCAAGTATATGTGAGTCCATGGCGCGAGGCGCAGGCCTGCCGGCTTCAGCCCTGGGCAGATTGCGGGTACACTCAGACGCATGGACCATGCACGCAGTCGGCGTGGAGCGCCGCATATGGATCGATTGTCCCGATGGCGCTTCCATCTCGCTCTTCCCCTCGCGCTTCCTTTTGTTCTGGCGGGGCTCGCTCCAAGGCTGGCTACAGCGCAGAAGACGGCACAGCCCTCCAAATTTTTTCTGGGCGCGGACATCTCCGCGCTGGATGCGCCGGGGCGGGGCCGCTTGCCCGCCTACCGGGAAGACGGCAGGCCGAGCGACGAGCTCACGCTCCTGGAGCGGCACGGCTGGACCGCGTTCCGCCTCCGCGTCTTTGTACCGCCCGTCCGGAACGCCCCCAACAACACGCTGGAGAACGCCATTCCCCTGGCGCGGCGCATCAAGGCCTCGGGCGCGCTGCTGATTCTCGACCTGCACTTCTCCGACACCTGGGCCGACCCAGGACACCAAGAGGTTCCCGTCGCATGGCGGGGCATGGGCATCGACGCGCTGGCAAAGCAATGGCAACGGTACGCCCAGAGCACCGTCAAGACATTGAAGGATGCGGGGGCCATGCCCGACATCGTCCAGATCGGCAATGAGATTACCGTCGGCGCGGCGTGGCCCCTGGCCAAGCTGCAGCCGCCCGGCTCGAAGCAAGCCAACCCGCCGCAGCCCTACGACGACGCCGTGCAGTGGAAGCACCTGACCCGCCTGCTGAAGGCCGGCATCAGAGGCGTGAAAAAGGGATCGGGCCGCACCCCGCCGCGCATCGCCATCCACATCGACCAGGGAGGGCACTGGACGAAGACCGAGTGGTTCTTCGACCACCTCAACGCCGCCCATGTACACTACGACATCATCGCGCAGAGCTTCTACCCGCCCTGGGGCCACGGCACACTCGACGACCTGCAATACAACATGGGCCAGTGCGCCCAGCGGTATCGCAAGGACTTCCTCGTCATGGAGACCGGCTACGAACCGTCCCACGTCGCCGATAAGACCGATATGATGTGGCCGGTCACGCCGCAAGGCCGGCTACAGTTTCTGGTCGATCTGGTGAACACCGTGCAAAAGGCGCCCAACGGGCTGGGCGTCCTCTATTGGGCGCCGGAGAGAGACCTGTGGAATGCGGATGGCAACCCTGGGCCTGCCGTCTTCACGCTGGAGAACCTGGCCACTCTCGACAAGCCGCCGCAGAGCCATGCGCCTGCGGGGGTCAATCCGCCGGTGGCAACGCCTGGCGCAGCCGCTCCGCCTGTTGCGTCCGCGCCGGAGCAGGCCCAGTGAGGTCCACCCTTCTGCGTCGCCGCGCGCCTGCTCCGCGATGAGCTTCCGGCTGCGCGCCGGCACCAGCCTCCCGGCAACGATCGAATTGCGGCGAGCGCTTCAGGGACACAACACTAGCCGTGCGGGGGTGCCTGCGCGCTGGGGCTGGCCTTCGCCGACTGCACCGGAGCGGTCACCATTGCGCTGGTGTCCTTCAGCGCTGCGATGTCGCGGTCGTAGCGTCCGGCCAGCGAGTTGGCGCGGATTGCCGCCATCTCCTGCAGCATCTTCATGCCGTCTCGCAGATAGCTCATACGGCTGCGCTCGTCGTGTCCCCAGGTCACCGGCACCTCGCGAATGTCGTATCCCAGCTTGCGCGCGATGAACAGAATCTCCGGGTCGAAGCCCCAGCGCTCGATCCGCTGCAGCCGGAAGATCACCTGCGCCGCCTCTCGCCGGAACGCCTTGAAGCCGCACTGCGTGTCCTTGAACGGCAGCCCCATCGCCATGCGCGTCACCCAGTTGAAGCAGCGGCCGAAGAACCGCCGGTACAGCGGTTGGTGGATGGTCTGCCGTGTGCGGTCCATCCAGCGCGAACCGATCGCCACGTCCGCCCCATTGCGGATGGCCGCCAGCAGCCGCTCTGCCTCTTCCATCGGCGCGGAAAGGTCCGCGTCGGTAAACATCACAACCTCGCCCGCGGCCTGCAGCAGGCCGTTGCGCACCGAGTAGCCCTTGCCCCGGTTGCCCTCGTTGCGCACCAGGCGCAGCCGGGGCGCGCGCTCCATCCAGGCCTGCACAATCTCCGCCGTCCGGTCCGCGGAGCCGTCGTCGACCACCAGCACCTCCGCGTCCCAGCCCTGCGCGGCGACGCAGGCCAGCACCCGCTCCAGCGTCCGCTCGATGCGCGCGCTCTCGTTGTACGCCGGAATCACGATGCTCAACCGCGGGCTTGCCATCCACTCCCCAAACTACCAGCTTAACCGCAGAAGCCGCACTCCGCAGCGCCTGCTCTCAGAAAATTCGCCGCCCTGGGTCTGCGCCGCCCGGAAGAAAATTCGCCGCCATCGCAAACCGCGAAATAGTCTAAACTCCACAGTATGCTGGAAGAGCCGACCACCCCGCCTTCGCCTGACACCTCCACACCGCCGCCCGCCACCGCCACCGCGCCACCCACCGCGTATGCACCCCTGTATGGCCCTCCGTACGCGCAGGCCGCGCCGTACCCGGTCTACGGCCAACCTCCGCGCAGGCGACGCTCCGCCTGGTTCTGGGTCTCCATCCTTGGGGGCTCCTTCGCCGTCATCGCGTTGCTCATTACCGCCATGGTCTGGGCCATCGTTCGCGACCTCAACGGCGACGCCTCCGCCTCCATCGACGGGCTTGGCGGCGGGGCCAAGATCGGCGTCATCGACCTCGACGGCGTCATCCTCGATGCCGACAAGATCGACACCCAGATCCGCAAGTTCGGCGACGACAGCTCCATCAAGGCCATCATCCTGCACATCAACTCTCCCGGCGGCGGCGCGGCCGCATCGCAGGAGATCTACAACGAGGTGGTCCGCGTCCGCCAGGAGAAGCACAAGAAGATCGTCGCCTCCGTCGAGTCCCTCGGCGCATCCGGCGCATACTACATCGCCAGCGGATGCGACAAGATCTACGCCAACGACGCCTCCGTCGTCGGCTCCATCGGCGTCATCATGGAATGGACCAACTACGGCGACCTCTTGAAGTGGGCGCGGCTCAAGAGCGTCGTCATCCACGCCGGAACGCTCAAGGACGCGGGAGACCCCACCCGCGAGATGACGCCCGCCGAACAGGCCTACTTCCAATCCATCGTCGACAACATGTACGGCCAGTTCGTCCACGACGTCGCAATCGGCCGCCACACCACCGACGACAAGATCCGCCCGCTCGCCACCGGCCAGGTCTGGACCGGACAACAGGCCATCCCGCTCGGCCTCATCGACAAGATCGGCGGCTTCCGCGTCGCCCTTGTGGACACCGCGCACTCCGTCGGCATCTCCGGCGAACCCACCGTCGAACGCCCCGCCGACGACAAAAAAGGCCTCCTCGCCGTCCTCACCGACGGCTCCGACGACCTCTTCCCCAACCCCTCCAAACTCCTCGACCAGGCCCCCGGCTTCTACTTCATGTGGAGATAAACTGGCTGGAGATAAACCCGCGGCATGTGGAGGTAGACCCGCAATCCACCGCGGATTCAAAGCCGCAATCTCCGCGCCACCCCGCACCGGCATCCCATCGGCCCACCCCGCCTGTTGGCTTTCCGGCTTCACCCGCTGCCCAGGCCATACTGCCACCCAGTACAATCGACCCAAATGCCGAGCCTCTCCTGGAACGAAATCAAGACCCGGGCAATCCAGTTCTCGCGCTCCTGGGCCGACGAAACCCGCGAGCAGGCCGAGAAGCAAACCTTCTGGAACGAGTTCTTCCTCGTCTTCGGAATCCCGCGCCGCACCGTCGCCTCGTTTGAAGAGCCAGTCCAGCGCATCAAGCAGACCTACGGCTTCATCGATCTTCTTTGGAAGGGCAAACTGCTCGTCGAGCACAAGAGCGCCGGGGCCAGTCTCGAGGCTGCCGAAGCGCAGGCCTTCGATTACATCCAGGATCTGCAATCTTCCGGCCGCGGCGACGACATCCCCCGCTACATCCTCCTCTCCGACTTCCAGCGTTTCGCTCTCTACGACCTCGATCCGGAAGACCAGCTCGATCTCCCGCTCTTTCGCGGCCTGCGCTTCCATCGCACCGAGTTTCCGCTCGCGGAGCTGCACCGCCACATCCGCGACTTCGCCTTCATCCCCGGATACAAAGTCCACTCCTCCAGGCCGCAGGACCCGCTCAACCTCAAGGCCGTCGCCATCATGGGCGCGCTCCACGACACCCTCAAGGCAGGCGGCTATGTCGGCCACGACCTCGAACGCTTTCTCGTCCGCATCCTCTTCTGCCTCTTCGCCGAGGACACCGGCATCTTCGATCCGGAATCCTTCAAGCTCTACATCTAAAATCATTTCATTTGCCACTTGTTCGCTACGGCGCTATAAAGGAGTTGATGCCATCCTTCTATGAGTTTTTCGCAGGCGGCGGAATGGCCCGGACAGGCCTGGGGCGAGCATGGAAGTGCGAGTTTGCAAACGACATCTCGCCGATGAAGGCGAAGGCGTACCTGCGAAATTTCAGGGGCTCTGACCGAATTTTTGCTCAATGCGACATAAACGAACTCAATGCAAGGAACTTACCGGGCTCCGCAGATCTCATTTGGGCTTCGTTTCCATGCCAAGATCTATCGCTCGCCGGGTCAGGACGGGGATTGACCGGCCCTAGAAGCGGTCTCATCTGGAGTCTCCTGAAGATCACAAAGAAACTAAAGCAGGAAGGACGCGGACCCAAGGTGGTCGTTCTTGAGAATGTCGTCGGACTTCTAAATTCAAAGAATGGACAGGACTTTTACGATATTTTGGGCGCACTGCGAAAAGATGGGTTCATATTCGGAACTCTCATGATGGATGCCATCCACTTCTTGCCACACTCCCGTCCTAGAATCTTCCTTGTAGCAATCGACATCAATCAAGCCATGATCAGCCCTCGCCTGATCAACGGTCGCATGGTGCCCAACTATCGCTGGACCTCGCCTCGTCTCGACGGCCTTTGGGCAAGAGCGCCCTTCAGCTTGCGCGATAGCTGGGTATGGTGGAACATATCGGTGCCTCCATCTCGCCGTTCGACCCTTGCAGACATTATCGAGCGCGAGGCAGACAATTGGGACTCGCCTGACTATACGGCAAGGCTTTTACGTCTGATGGCTCCGCTACACGTGCGCAAGGTGGAGGAAGCGTGTGCACGAGGAGAAGAGGTAATTGGAACGCTTTACCGTCGAACTCGTTCTTTCGACAATATTCGTACCCAAAGAGTAGAAGTTCGCTTTGACGGAGTTAGCGGTTGCCTGCGCACTCCATCCGGTGGATCAAGCCGCCAAAGGCTGCTTTTCGTTGGAGATGGCACGATCCATTCGCGTCTGCTCTCGACCCGAGAAGCGGCACGCTTGATGGGAATTCCTGAAAGCTACAGACTTCCGGCATCCTATAACGAGGCATACCAGATTGCAGGGGATGGAGTCGCTGTCCCGGTCGTTCGCTGGCTTTCGCAGCATCTCTTATCTCCGCTACTCGCAACAGATCACAAAGTAGTAGCCGACAGCGAGGCTGCGCTACTCTATGCCTAGGCTCGGAGTTCCCGCGGATGTAGCTGCCATCAGGTTGGCGCTGGCATCGGCGTTGAACATCATGTGTGAGAACGGACGCAAGGTCGGAGACGCCAAATTTGGTGTTTACGCTTTCTATGATTTTGATGGCGAGCCAATTTACGTCGGACAAACTAGCGAGAAATTACGGGTGCGGATTCGGAGACATCTGACCAACCACCGGACGGATGCAGTTGCGATGAATGTGCTTGATCCGTTCGAAGTCTATGAAGTTGAGATGTGGCCGTTGTGGCATATCCAGGCGCTCTCGCAGAAGGACGCAAATCAGCATCTCAATGCGGCTGAATACACCGTGTTTCAGAAACTCCTCGCTGCATCAAGCTTCAGCGCGGTGCTTAACGAGAAAGATATGGTTGAAACAAAACCTATAGAACTGCCACCCTCAACCCGAGTCTGTATCGTTCCAGAGGATTTGCGGGCCAACCGGAAGCATCCTGATATAAGGATTGCCAGGCGTGCTGGAACGATCGCCAGCCTAGCCAAAGTCATAAGTGAACGGGATGTTTCACCCGGTCTACGACGCACTTTGCATACGCAAGCAAGACGCTTAGAGTGGCTTGCATCAGTTCGGTTTGCTGAGTTCGCCGCGGACCCAAACGAATCCGAATCCGAGGACTAGCCGTGGACAACGTCTCGAAGGCCGTTCGTTCGAGAACGATGTCCAGAGTCAAGTCACGGTCCAATCTCAGCACCGAGAAAGCTGTAGCAAACCTCCTTCGATTGGCAGGACTCACCGGATATCGCAAGCAGTGGTCAATTCGTGGAAAGCCGGATTTTGCTTGGCCGGGCCGTAAAATAGCAGTCTTCGTAGACGGTTGCTTCTGGCATGGATGCGTTCAGTGCTGTCGAATTCCAAACAGCAATCGGCAGTATTGGCTGGATAAGATTGGACGAAATCGCGCGAGAGATAAAGAGACGACGGCATTCCTTCGTTCTCAAGGTTGGAGCGTTCTAAGAATTCCTGAGTGCAGGATTGGCAAAGGGAAATTCATCGACAAGCTGATCTATCTTCACGGGCTGAAGGCCTGACAGCACCCCGCGCCCAGGCCATCCTCGACGCCCGCGCCCTCTACCCTGACTCCACCCTCGCCCAGCTCTACGACCCGCTGCTCATGCCGTCCGAACTCGTCCAGGCCCACCAGCGCCTCGACCGCGCCGTCGAGCGCTGCTACCGCCCCGAGCCCTTCGCCTCCGACCGCGAGCGCGTCGAGTTCCTCTTCCGCCTCTACGAGCAGCTCGCCGCCCCGTTGCTGCCCGCGCCCACTCCCACCCGCCGTCGCCGTAGGCTCGCCTCATAGCCAACTCTGACGGCATCCACTCGTCGATGCGCCTTGCAACCGCGTTGTCAGGCTCCGCCGCCGGTGTGTGGTCCGCAGCTTCTTCAGCGCACCTAAACCGGTGCGTCAGGCGAACTGCACCTTCAGTGCCGCCGCGTAGTCGGCTGCCGGGTCATATTGCTTGGGCAGTTGGACCGACAGGCCCGCGGCGGTCTGCTTCCACTTCACCTTCGCGTCGGTGCCCAGCAGTTGAACGTTCTCCACCTTGCCCGGCTTGGTCGCCGCCGCGGTGCCCAGCGACTCCACCACAAACTCCGCCGTCGGCCAGCCCAGCACAATCGCATAGACCACGGTATTGGCCTTGTTGCGCGTAAACCGGATGTCCTTCTCGCCCAGCTTGGTCACGCTCTTGCCCTGGAACGAGCCTGCCTGCACCGAGTTCGGCCCCTCGCCGTAGACCGTCCATGGCCGCGTCGCGTAGATTGCCTCGCCGTTGGCCTGCATCCAGGCGGTGATCCCATCCAGAACGGCGATCTCCTTGCTGTCGATGGTGCCGTCGGGCTTGCCGGGGATGTCCAGAATGAAGATTCCGTTCTTGCTCACCGCGTCGATCATCCAGTGGATGCAGTCCTTCGGCGGCAGGTAGCCGCCATACTCCCCCGGCTTGATGAACTGCTTGCGGTCGTAGTGCCAGCCGCCGATGCACGTCTCCGACTGCCAGACATACGGCATGATCGCGCTCGTAATCCCGCGCTCGTAATCCGCCACCACAGCCTTCGCCAGCTTGTCCGGCACTCCCTTGACGTTGAGGATGCCTTCCATCTTGCCGCCGTGCGTCTTCAGGTTGTTGTTGTAGTAGTACGAGCCGATGTTCATGCCGCCCCAGCCCAGCGGCAGCATCGTGTTGTCGAAGTACAGCAGGTCGGGATCGTGCTGGTCGATCAGGTCGCGCGTCCGGTCGTAGAAGTTCTTCACATACGAGATGTCCGGCAGAGCGTCGACCGGATGCTTCGGCCCATACAGCCGCTGCGGATCCAGCCCCTCCCACCATGTGTTCTTGCCGTCCGCCAGGGTCATCCGCCCGTCGTACGGCGCCCCCGCCATCGGCCCCGCCTTGTCCGCGTCATGCGAGGTCTGGAACCACCACCAATTGCGCGCCTGGTGCACCGTCACACCGAAGCGCAGCCCCTGCGCCCGCGCCGCCGCCGCCCATCCGCCAACCACGTCGCGGTGCGGCCCGATCGCAGCCGCATTCCACGGCTGGTGTTTCGAGTCCCATGCGTCGAAGCCGTCGTGGTGGTTGGCCAGCGCGATAAACAGCTTTGCCCCCGCCTTCTTGTACCGCGCGATCAGCTCGTCCGGGTCCCAGTTCAGCAGCGTCCACTGCGCGCACAGGTCCTTGTAGCCGAACTTGGAGGGATCGCCGTAGTGCGCCAGTTGGTCTTTGTTCTGGCCCGAACCCTGCATGTACATGTTGCGCGCAAACCAGTCGCCGTCCTCCGGCACGCACTGCGGGCTCCAGTGCGCCCAGATGCCGAACTTCGCATCCTGGTACCACTCCGGCGCCTCATATTGCAGCAGCGAATCCCACGTCGGCTTGTACGGCCCATCTCCCCCCAGGCCGGAAACCGGCGACTCCAGCGGCACGCCATCCTGCGACCCTTCGGCAACCGGCAGCCGCGGCGGATTGCCCCACGCCGAGGGCTTCCAACTCGCCTCGTCCAGCTTCTCCTTCACAAATTGTCCATCTTTCAACTCGAAGAACTCGCGCTGGTCCGCCGGGGTCGCGCAGAACGCCGCATAATCCTCGCTCAGCGTATCGAAGCTCTTGAACGTCGGGGAGCTGGTCGCCTGCGCAATCTCCTCCGCGGTCGGCGGTGGAGGCATCCTCCTGGGCGGCCGCCCAGCCGGGGCCGCGGGAGTCGCGGGCACCGTAGATGCCGTCTGTGCCGCCTCTGCTGCCTGGGGTACCGCCGTGGCCGCGGCCGTAGCCGCAATCAGTTTGCAAAAGTCCCTGCGTTCCATCTGCGCTCCTCGCAAAACCTCATTCAAGCCTGCGCGGCATTATTGCAGCCAGTAGCGCCCTGTGACAACCCGGCACAGTTTATGGCGGGGCCCGTGCTATCGAATGCGGCGACTGATGGTGGGGATCCCTAAACAGCCTCTGCGATGGGGGCCTACGCCAGGCCGGTCGACTCCGCCTGCTCCCGCGCATGGTAGCTCGACCGCACCAACGGCCCGCTCTCCACATGCCGGAAGCCCATTGCCAAGGCCTCGTGCTTCAGAAACGCAAACTCCTCCGGCGTATAAAACCGCTGCATCACCAGATGGTCGCGCGTGGGGCGGAGGTACTGCCCGATGGTGAGGATGTCCACGCGCCGTTCGGCCAGGTCGCGGAAGACCGCCAGCAGCTCGTGCATCTCCTCGCCCATGCCGACGATGATGCCGGTCTTGGTCACCAGAGGCGGGGTCGCCTGCGTGCGGCCCGTCTCCGCCGCGATCTCCTTGCCCCGCCGCAGAAACTCCAGCGAGCGAGCGTACTTGCCGCCCGACTTCGCGATCGCGTAGAGCCGCGGGACGGTCTCGATGTTGTGGTTCAGTATCTCCGGGCGTGCCTCCACCACGATGCGCAGCGCCTCGTCGTTGCCCTGGAAGTCCGGCGTCAGCACCTCGACGCGGCAGGCTGGAGATTGACTGTGAATTTCGTGGATTGCAGACGCGAAGGCCCGCGCCGCGCCCAGGTTGTCGTCGTCGCGGTTCACGCTGGTAATCACCGCATGGGCCAGCCCAAGCTGCGCAACTGCGTAGGCCACGCGCCGCGGCTCGTCGTGGTCGATCGGTTCCGGCCTGCCCTTGGGCACCGCGCAGAAGCCGCACCGCCGCGTACACAGGTTGCCCAGCATCATGAAGGTGGCGGACCTCTGGTTCCAGCACTCGCCGATGTTGGGGCACTGCGCGCTCTCGCAGACGGTGTGCAGGTGCAGATCGCGCGCCAGCTTCTTCAGGTTGTGGAAGGTCTCGCCGCCCGGAGCGCGCGCCTTCAGCCACTCCGGCTTGCGCGCCGGACGGCGCGGCGCCAGGTCGATCTGCACAAGCTCCGGGTTGGTTGCTTCGGCGATTGGCGGCGTCATGGGAATTCGAACCGAATTAAATTGTATCGCCTTGCGTGTGGCACCGCTGCGGCGCGCTCACAGCAGCCGCTCGCGCGTCTCCTGCCGCACCAGGTACAGAAAGAAGACCAGCACAAACAGGCCGCGCACCAGAAAGAACCCCAGGTGCGCCTTCGAGAAGTAGAAAAAGTCGCCCGCCGCGAACAACAGGCATCCCGCCGTCACCAGCGCCCAGCCCCACTTGCGCAGGCGCAGCAGGCCGAAGATCCCCACCGCCAGGAGCGTGCAGAGGGCCAGGATGCCGTACTTCGCAACACCGGCCCCGTATGCGCCGTGCAGCCCCGCATAGACGTTCACCATGGTCATGAAGATCATGAACATGCAGATTGCGGCGATGCCCGGCAGCATCTGTCCCTTCGCACCTGTCCGCGCTTCGTCCTCACCCATCGCTTCCACTCGCCCCGCGCAATTTGCAACCGTTCTACAGCGTGTGCAGATACGCCAGCAGGTCCTGGCGCTCGTCGGGGGTCATGCTGCCGCCCAGCGCAGGCATCATCGGGCGCCCATACAGGATCGCGTCCATCACGCGGTCGTCGTCGGTCGGCGCGCCGCTCGGCAGATACTGCTTCTTGAAGACGCCGCGCAGCGACTGCCCATTCAGTGGATCGTTGGTGCGGTCGTTGTGGCACTGTGCGCAGTGCGCCTGGAACTCGGAGTATCCGCGCATCTGTTGCGGGTTCAACTCATTGAGCGGCGTTGGCGGAGGCAGCTTGGTGCATCCCACTGCCGCTGCAATCGTCATCGCCACGCCCACGCCAAACATCGCTGCCGCAATCCGTCTCATGCTCTCCCATTGTCGCATCTGGCCCTGCCTGTCCTCCGTTCCACAAGTCGTCGTTGCCGGCGAAACCGGAATCTCCGCCGTTGCCGTTGGCCTTGCCCTACTCCGCAGCGGCGATCGCTGCCACAATTTTATCCATCGTATCGCGGTCGGCGTTGTCCGCCGGCAGATGGTCGTCCACCAGGATCGAGAAGATCGCCGTCTGCCCGCTGGCGCAGTCCAGATAGCCGCTCAGGGCGTTCCCCTCGCTGTGCGTGCCCGTCTTGGCGAAGACGTGGCCCTTCAGCGGCGGCCTGGTAAAGCGGTCCTCCAGCGTGCCATCCACGCCGCCAACCGGCAGGCTGGCCTTCCACTCGGCAAACCATGGCTGCGGCGCTCCGGTCTTCGGATCGTGCGCCGCAAACGAGAGCAGCTTCGCCACCGCCCGCGGCGTCACCAGGTCGTAGCCGCTCACCCCGGACCCGTCGTAAAGCACAAAGTCGTCCTTGTCGATCCCCGCGCGTTCTGTCAGGAAGCCCCGTACCACACGCTCTCCCTGCGCTGTCGTTCCGAAGCAGGCCATCGACTTGCCAAGATGGCGCAGCAGAATCTCCGCATGAAGATTTTGCGACACTTTATTCGTGACGCCCACGTCTTCACCCAGCGCAACCGACCGATGCGTTGCCAGAACAGTCTCATTCGGCCCGAGATCCGGCCTCCCCATCTCCGAACATCCAAGGCTCAGGGTCCCGTTGAAAAAGCCGGGATCCATCGTCTCCCGCGATTGAGTCGGAAAGTCTCCCTCCCACGAGGGCCGATGCTCGACCCGTGCAGTCCCCTTCACCTCAACTCCGCGCGCTTCCAATATGCCCTTCAATGCCATTGCGGCGTACTCTGCGGGATCCTGAATCGCCACCTCTTCCACGTCCGCTCCTGCATCCACGGCAATCGTCCCTCCGATCTGGAGTACCTTCGATCCGGACGCGCGGTTCATCGACACATGACGCCCGTACTTTGCCGTTCCTGTCCATGTACCCACGTCCAGCGTGTAGTACGGTATTGCCGGAGTTAAGCGAACTGTGGCCGTGTGTCCTTGAGTGGCCGTGGGGGTAACAGTCACTTGTATCTGGTTTTCGTTGATCGACAACGCACTGACTGGCGCACCATACCCCCACACCAAGTCATCGACCGCCCAGCCCGGCGTGTATGGCTCCCACGCAAAGTATGTATCGTCCCCAACGACGTCCCCGTCCACCTCCTTCAGCCCCTTGGCGACTACCTGGTCGGCGAGCTGCGCGAGATAGCGCAGCGGATCGGGCGCGGGCCCTCCATCCCTGGGCCGGTTCGCGGGAGACACATAGGGCAAGACCCTCCCCGACAGGTTCGCGTCCCCGCCGCCCACCAGTTCGAGATCGCCCATCAACACCCCCGCCTCGAGGGTGCCTTTGGCGACGACCCGCGTCTCGAACGTCCTATCCGGCCCCAGCAGGGCCATCGCCGCCGCTGTCGTGAACAGCTTGGCGTAGCTGGCCGGATGGAAGAGCTTGCCCTCGTTCAGCGCGTAGATCGGCGCGCCATCGAGCCTCGTCACAATAACGCCCCAGTGTGCGCGTGCAGCCGCGGGCTGCGCCACCAGCGCCGCAATCTGCCGATCGAGCGCTAACGACCGCCGATCGCCCGGCAATGGCTCCGTTGCAGAGTTTACCGGCGCCTGGGCCGTCGCGGAGAGGCACGCGGCTGCCATTGCCAGTACACCCGCTGCGGCGCGAATCGTTCGCTGCACTCTGTTCCTCCAACAGATTCCGCTCACTCATCGAATCCTGCGGGCAGTCTAGCAGCTTGCGCGGGTGGGCTGATAGACTTGTAGGGTTGCGCCGCGGACTGGCGCGCCTGCTTCCGCTCGCTCGGCGTAAACCGGCGGCAGCAAGACCAGAGCGAGAACCGAAGCAAGTTCAGCCCGAGAGCAGAATCGGCCCGGGCACAAAGGAAGATCGGACACAGTGGACCAACAGACCAAGGCAGCCCTCAAAAAAGACACGTTCGTCAGTACCACCACGCACGGCCTGGAGTGGGCCAGCGAGAACCGCCAGACGGTGGTCGTCACCGGCGCAGTTCTTCTGGTGGCCATTCTCGTCGCTGTCGTCGGCGCGGTGGTCTACAACAACCGCTCGAATGCAGCCTCGGTCGCCTTCGGTGTCGCCATGCAGGCCTATCAGACGCCCCTGGCGCAGGCTGGCCAGGAGGTGCCCGCCGGGGTCAAGACGTACTCCTCCACCGTGGAGCGGGCGAAGGCCGCAAACGCCCTCTTCCAGGCCGTCGCCGACCAGTACGGCATGACGCCCGACGGACGCACCGCGCGCTACTTTGTCGGCCTCACCGACATCGAGGCGGGAGACAACCGGCAGGCCGAAGAGGCATTGAAGAAGGTCGCGGGCGGATGGAACGGCAACCTTGCCGCGCTCGCCAAGTTCGCCCTCGCCCAGCTCTACCGCGACACCGGACGCGGTCCCCAGGCCATCGACCTCTACAACCAGCTCAGCGCCAAGCCCACGACCACAATCCCCTACGGCATCGCCCAGCTCCAGCTCGCCAGCCTCTACGAGTCCGAGGGCAAGACCGACGACGCGCGGAAGATATACGCCAGCCTGAAGGACAAGGACGCCAAAGGCCCCGCCGGGATGCTCGCCGCCGAAAAGCTGAACCCCTCTTCAGCTTCGGCCCCCGCGGTCCCGCAGCAATAACGCCCGGGGCGCTGCGGCTGCGAGGCATCGCGCTGCAAGACGCATGAAGAACCCAACTGCCCGGTGGCCTACCTTCTGGTGGCGGCGAGGCGCTTCTGCGCGTCGATAAAACGCCGCATCCGGTCCAGCGAGCGCGCCTTGCCGAAGACGATCAGGCTCTCCAGCAGCGGCGGGCTGGCCGTCCTGCCGGTGAGGATAGCGCGCAGCAGCATGAAGTTGTCCTTCACCGGCCACTCCTTTTCGGCCCCGAGCTTCTTGAGCGCGGGTTCCAGCTCCTCGGCGGTGAAGGGCGTCGCCTCCAGCACGGCGAGCTGCTCGGCGGCGAAGTCCAGCGTCTCTTCCAGCGTGCGCTTCTTCGGGACGAAGACCTCCGGCGCGGGCATCACATCGTCCTTGAAGAAGAAGTCGGTCATCTCGCCGAACTGCGCCAGCGTCTCGATGCGCGTCTGCACCAGCGGCGCGATGCGGCGCAGATACTCGTCGGAGAAGACCGTCGCTCGCAGCGCCTGGAAGAATGCCTCCGGCGAGAGGGCGCGCAGATACTCGCCGTTGAGCCACTTCAGCTTGGTCAGGTCGAAGACCGGCCCACCCAGCGAGATGCGCTTGAAATCGAACTTCTCGATCATCTGAGGGAGCGAGAAGATGTCGCCCTGCTTGAGGCTGCTCCCCTTGGCGACGATCTCCTCTTCGCTGGGCTGGGCCATGCCGCCGCCCATCAGTCCGAGGAAGTTGAGCACGGCCTGCGGCAGAAAGCCGCTCTCGCGGTAGTAGATGAGCGAGACGGGGTTCTTGCGCTTGGAGATCTTGCTCTTGTCGATGTTGCGCAGCAGCGGCATGTGCCAGAAGCGCGGCAGCTCCCAGCCGAAGGCCTTGTAGAGCAGGACGTGCTTCGGCGTGGACGAGATCCACTCCTCGGCGCGGATCACGTCCGTGATCCGCATCAGGTGGTCGTCCACCACATTGGCCAGGTGGTACGTCGGGAAGCCGTCGGACTTCAGCAACACCTGGTCGTCCACGTTGTTGTGGGAGAAGTTGATTGCGCCGCGCAGCTCGTCGCGGAATGCAGTCTCGCCCTCGGCGGGCACCTTCAGGCGGACGACCGCCGGGCGGCCCTCGGCCTCGAACGCCGCAATCTGCGCCGCCGTAAGCTCGCGGTGCGCTCCATTATACCGAGGCGGCAGCTTGGCGGCGATCTGCGACCGGCGCATCGCCTCCAGCTCTTCGGCGGTCTCGAAGCTGCGGTAGGCGTGGCCGGAGTCGAGCAGCCTCTGCACATGCTCGCGGTAGATCTCGGTGCGTTCGGACTGGCGGTAGGGGCCGTACGGTCCGCCCACGTCGGGGCCTTCGTCCCACTCCAGGCCGAGCCAGCGCAGCGCGTCGAAGATCATCTGCTCGGATGTGGAGACGAAGCGCGTGCGGTCGGTGTCCTCGATGCGCAGGACGAACTTGCCCGCGCGCTGGCGAGCGTAGAGGAAGTTGAGCAGCCCAATGTAGGCCGTACCGACATGCGGGTCCCCGGTGGGCGAGGGGGCGATGCGGACGCGGATGGGAGTGGCAGTGTCTGTGGCGATCGTCATAGGTCCAGGTTCAAGGGTAGCAGGACGCGCCACTCAGCCGAGTCTGGATGTTGTCTATTCGCCGCCTTCGCCGCACGCACACCCCCACGGCTGCGAGTGCGATACAGGGTCTGTAGGACAATAGACAATAGTGCAGGGCGCGGAATCGTGGATTGCCAGATCGCATCCAATCAGTGCCGGGATGCGGCGAAGCGTCGGAGAGACCTGAGGAAACGGGACGGAATGGCGGAAGAGAGTATAGAGCAGGGCGAACCGGAGATTGCGTCGCGGGTGGTTGGCATCGACCTCGGCACGACCAACTCTCTGGTAGCGTTCATGCAGGGCGACCGGCCGACGATCATCCCCGGCGAGGATGGCGACCGGCTTGTGCCATCGGTCGTGGCCTTCGACGCGCAGCGCGGCTTCGTCGTCGGCAACGCGGCGCGGGCCACGCTGCTGACCGATGCCGGGAGCGCGGTCTACTCCGCCAAACGGCTGATGGGCCGCGGCATCGAGGACGTGCAGCAGGAGTTGAAGCTCTTCCCCTTCAAACTGGTGGAGGGGCTGCAGCCCGGCGATGTGCTGAAGCTGGAGATCGGCGGGCTGCAACTGACGCCGCCGGAGATCTCGGCCTATGTGCTGTTGCAGTTGAAGAAGAACGCGGAGCGGTTCTTCGGCGCGCCGGTGACAAAGGCCGTCATCACCGTCCCCGCCTACTTCAACGACGCGCAGCGCCAGGCGACCAAGGACGCGGGCCGCATCGCGGGCCTCGATGTACTGCGCCTGGTCAACGAGCCGACGGCGGCCGCGCTTGCCTACGGGCTGGACAAGAAGACCGCCGAGAGCGCGAACGGGCATGACGCCCTGATCGCCGTCTACGACTTTGGCGGCGGCACCTTCGACATCTCCATTCTCAAGCTGCACGAGGGCATCTTCGAGGTAGTCGCCACCGGAGGAGACACGCACCTGGGCGGCGACGACATCGACAACCTGCTGATTGCGGTCGCCCTCGACGACATCGCGGGCGACGCCGATCTTGGCATCGGCCCACTCGCCAGGGCCGGCGGCGAGCTGGTGCAGGCGGTGCGAAAGGCTGTGATCGAGGCCAAGATTGCGCTCTCCGAGGCCAACGCCACGCTTCTCAATGTTGCACTGCCAAACGGGAAAAATTACTCCCGAAAGATCGCGCGCGCGCAGTTCGAGCAGTTGATCGCGCCGATCGTTCAGCGCACCGCCGCTCCGTGCGTGCAGGCGTTGAAGGACGCCAGGTTGAACGCGGACCGGATCGACGAGGTGGTGATGGTCGGCGGCTCCACGCGCATCCCGGCGGTGCGCTCGCTGGTCGACGATCTCTTCCACCTGGGCGCGCGCGGCAAGAGGCCGCACACCGAGCTCAACCCCGACGAGGTGGTCGCGCTGGGCGCGGCGGTGCAGGCGCGGATTCTGGCCGGCGGCGGCGCAGGCTCGGCGCTGGACGATCTTCTGCTGCTCGACGTAACACCGCTCTCGCTGGGCATTGAGGCGCTGGGTGGGGTCGTCGCGCGCATTATCGAGCGCAACTCGACCATCCCGGCCAGCGCAACCGAGCACTTCACCACCGGGGTCGATGGACAGACCAACGTGGCCATCCACGTCGTGCAGGGCGAGCGCGAGCTGGCTAAAGACTGCCGCAGCCTGGCGCGCTTCGACCTCAAAGGCATTCCGCCGATGGTCGCCGGAATGCCGCGCATCGAGGTCCGCTTCCTGATCGACGCCAACGGCATTCTGCACGTCGGCGCGCGCGAACAGCGCAGCGGCAAAGAGGCTGAGATCGAGGTGAAGCCAACCTACGGACTCACCGACGCGCAGGTGGAGACGATGATCCTCGCCTCCTTCGACCACGCAGAGGAGGACCTCGACGCGCGCCAGCTCATCGAGGCCAGGAACGAGGCCGAGACGATCCTCTCCGCAGTCGAGAAGGGCCGCAGCCACGCTGCATGGCAACAGTTGTCGAACGACGAGCTGGCGCAGATCGCAGCCTGCGTCGATGAATTGAAGACGACCGCCTCCGGCAACGATTACAGGCTCATCCGCCAGTGCATCGAGCGCCTCGACAAGGCCACGCGACGCCTCGCCGAGACGATGATGGACACTGAAGTCATGGGCGCGATGAAGGGCCAGACGATGAATGCAGCCAGCGACAGCATGGGCGCCGACCTCACCGCGCCGCACCCCTTCGCAAAGGCCGAGTTCGAAGAGGCCGACAAAGTTTAGAATGAGGGTCTATGTCCGTTTCCGTTTCCAACTCGCCTGAAGTCGATCTGTCGACGCCGCCCGCCGCGGGCATGGTTCGCGTCACATTCCTGCCAGAGGGCCGAACGGTGGAGTTTGCCTTCGATACGCTGCCCTACGGCGGCCACGGCCTGCCGATGTCCTTCCTCGATGTGGCGATGAACTATGGGATATTTCTCGACCACGCGTGCGGCGGCGTCTGCGCCTGCACCACATGCCACCTGCATGTGAAGCAGGGCGCTCCGGGAATCAGCGAGTCCGAGGACCTGGAGCTCGACCGCCTGGAGACGGCGGCGGGCATCGAACTCAACTCGCGCCTGGGCTGCCAGGCCGTGATCGAAAAGCCGGGAACCTACGTCGTCGAGATCCCCAAGTGGAACCGCAACTATGTGCAGGAAGGAAAGCCGGCGCATGGGCCGGGCAGCTAGGCCACGCTGCTGTTGTGGCGCACGTCGGCGCCGCGCACCCAGAAGATCACATCCTCCGCGATGTTGGTCGCATGGTCGCCCACCCGCTCCAGATTGCGCGCGATGATCAGCGCGTTCAGGCTCTGCGGCGTCAGCTCCGGCTTCTCTTTAATGAGCGCGCTTAACGCAGCAAAGGCTGCGTCGTTCATCTCGTCCACCTGGTCGTCCAGCTTCAGTACCGACTCTGCCAGCTCCGCATCGGCCTCGATGAACGCCTGTAGCGCCTTGCGCACCATCGCCGAGGCCAGGGACGCCAGCCGGGGAATGTCCACCGGCAGGTCGATATTGGCGAATGCGCCCATCTCGCGCACCCGCACCGCGATGTTCACCGCCTGGTCGCCCACCCGCTCCAGGTCCGCGTTGATGCGAATCACCGACAGGATAAAGCGCAGGTCGATGGCCATCGGCTGCTCCATCGCCAGCAGGTCCAGGGCCATCTGGTCGATCTCGCGCTCCAGCCGGTTGATCGCCGGTTCGGAGCGAAAGACCAGTTCGCAGACCGAGGGGTCGCGCGTGCGGTACGCCTCGATCGCGCGCTGGATGGCCTGCTCCGACATGCCCGCCATCACCAGCAGCCGCTCCTTCAGGTCGTCGAGGTTTTGCTGGAACTTGATGCGCACCGCCATCAGCCGAACCTCCCCGTAATGTAGTCTTCAGTTCGCTTGTCCGCCGGGTTGGTGAAGATCATGTGCGTCGAGTTGAACTCCACCATCTTGCCGTTCAAAAAGAAGCCCGTGTTCTCCGCGACGCGCGCCGCCTGCTGCATATTGTGCGTCACAATCACAATCGTATACTGGCTCTTCAACTGGAAGATCAGGTCCTCGATCTTCGACGTCGAGACCGGATCCAGCGCCGACGCAGGCTCGTCCATCAGCAGCACCTCGGGATCGACCGCAAGCGCGCGCGCGATGCACATCCGCTGCTGCTGCCCGCCAGACAGGCTCGCGCCCGACTTCTTCTTCAACTCGTCCTTCACCTCTTCCCACAGCGCCGCGGCCTTCAGGCTGCGCTCCACCGTCTCGTCCAGAATCGCCTTGTTGCGAAAGCCGTTCAGCTTCAGCCCGCTCGCCACATTGTCGTAGATCGACATGGTAGGGAACGGGTTTGGCCGTTGGAAGACCATGCCCACGCGCCGCCGGATCTCCACCGGCGAGGCGTCCTTGTAGATGTCGATCTCGCCCATCTTCACCACGCCGGTGGCGCGCGCAATCGGGTTGGTCTCGTGCATCCGGTTCAGGCAGCGCACAAACGTGCTCTTCCCGCAACCCGAAGGCCCAATCAACGCCGTCGCGTGGTTGGCGGGAATGTTCAGGTTGATGTCCTGTAGCGTGTGCGTCGCTCCGTACCACGCGTTCAGGTGCTCCACATCGATGCCGACTCCCACTAGCTTGCCCCCTTCAGCGCGCCACGCCCTGCATAGATGCGCACCAGCGTCACCGACATCATAATCATCAGAATCAACACCAGAGAACCCGCCCACGCCAGCCTGTGCCACTCGTCGTAGGGCGAGATCGCGTAGATGTAAATCTGCAATGGCAGCGCGGCGATCGGCTCATTCAGCTTATAGCTCCAGAACTGGTTGCCGAAGGCGGTAAACAGCAGCGGCGCCGTCTCGCCCGCCACCCGCGCAAAGGCCAGCATACAGCCCGTAATGATCCCCGGCGAGGCCGTGCGCAGGCTCACGGAGACCACCGTCCGCCACTTGGGCACGCCCAGGCCCAGTGCCGCCTCGCGCACCGCGTGCGGCACCGTCGCCAGCATCTCCTCGGTCGTCCGTGTAATCGTCGGCACCATCATAATTGCCAGCGCCACGCCGCCCGAGAACGCGGAGAAATGCATCTGCCGCATCACAATCAGCGAATAGATCGCAATGCCCATCACAATCGACGGCACGCCGTTCAGCACGTCCGCGGTAAAGCGCACGGCCATCGCCAGCATCCTGCCGCGCCCATATTCGGCGAGATACACGCCCGCCGCGATGCCCACCGGAATCCCCATCGAACTGGCCAGTGCGAGAATGATCCCCGACCCCAGAATGGCATTCGCCATGCCGCCGCCCGGCTCGCCCACCGGCGCGGGAATCTGCGTGAAGAAGGCCATGTTCAGTGAGCTTGCGCCCTTGTAGATCAGGTACGCCAGGATCGCCACCAACGGCGCGATCACCAGCAGCGTGCTCAGCAGCGCAAGCCCCGTCACCAGATGGTTCACCGCATGCCGCCGCATCGAGTTCCACCGCATCCGCCGCGTCTGAAAGTCCATGGGCGGGCGCATGAATCCGTTATCGTCGGCGGGCGCCTCAATCGGAGTTGGGTCTGTGCTCATCTCAATGCACCCTCGCCGGAGCGCCGCGCGTCACCGCCCATACCAGTGCGCGCGCAATCGCGTTCACCACAATCGTCACCAGGAACAGGGCCAGTCCGATCTCGATCAACGCGCTCAGGTACAGGTCTCCGGTCGCCTCGGTGAACTCATTGGCGATCACGCTGGCCAGCGTATACCCCGGCGCAAAGAGGCTCTTCGATATGCCGGGGTGGTTGCCGATCACCATGGTCACGGCCATGGTCTCGCCCAACGCGCGGCCCAGGCCGAGGATCACCGCGCCGACAATGCCGATGCGCGCGTTGCGCAGCACGCCGGTGCGGATCATCTCCCAACGCGTCGCGCCCAGCGCCAGCACAGCCTCGCGCTGCGACACCGGCACCGCCAACATGATGTCGCGCGCAATCGACGAGATGATCGGCAGGATCATGATCGCCAGAATGATGCTCGCCGTCAGCAGCCCAACGCCGAAGTTGTACCCTTCAAAGAACCCCGTCCACCCAAGATACTGGTACAGCAGCGGCCCCAACTGGTCGCGCATGATCGGCACCAGCACAAAGACCGCCCACAGACCGTACACCACGCTGGGAATCGCCGCCAGCAGCTCGGTCAGGAACGAGATCGGCGCGCGCAGCTTCGCCGGGCAAAGCTCGGTCAAAAACACCGCAACGCCCAGCGCCAGAGGCACCGCCAGCGCCAGCGCCAGCAACGACGTGGCCAGCGTGCCGAAGATGAATGGCAGCGCGCCGAACGAGCCGGAGACCGGGTCCCAGTCCGAACCGGAAAAGAAGTGGAACCCGAACTGCGCCAGGCTCAGCTTCGACCGCAAAATCAGGACCGTCAGAATGAAGAGCACGATGACGAAGATGCTCAGCGCGCACACCAGCATCGCCGCCGCGAAGGTCTTGTCCGCCAGGCCGCCGTTGCCGCGCG
Source organism: Acidobacteriota bacterium (assembly GCA_021851465.1). Classification (GTDB taxonomy): domain Bacteria; phylum Acidobacteriota; class Terriglobia; order Terriglobales; family Acidobacteriaceae; genus Edaphobacter. Next base: position 5,456 of record JAJZDL010000003.1, on the reverse strand, counting down.
TGCTCAGGTACTGGCGAACCGGCGAAGGCGGCCCATCCTGCGCGGTCGGCCCCGCGTCCGGGACAAACGACGCAATCGCCGGCGCATGGACCGGTGGCGCATCCTGCGACACAACAGCCGAATCCATCTGCGACGAAGACGAGGTCTGCGGCATCGAAGGCTCCGGCTCTCTCTCAAGCGACATGGACGATGGAGTCACAATTCATCTTCTTGGTTCAGCCGTAATTCTAGGGCATCTTCGCTATTGCTACAGAGGAGAATCAACTGCCATTCTGCGGCAGTGAAGGGTCCCCCGCATCTGCGCTTGCTGTTGCCCGCTCTCTTGCGCAACGCACTCCATCCGCGCACCAGCTCTAAAAACCATGCCGCGCGTCCGCAAATCCCGAGCGTCCGCGCGGCATGTACAGTTTACTTGATCGTCGCGATGGTGTGCCGCACCATCGTCTGCACCTGCGCTGGCAGCGGCGCGTAGCCCATGCTCGTCGCCTCGCTCTCGCCACGGTCCAGCATCCAGGTCAGAAAGCCCTTCACCGCCGCGGCCTTCGCCGGGTCGTTGAAGTGCGTCGGGATCAGCAGCCAGGTGAAGCTCGATATCGGATACGACGCCGCCCCCGGCGCATTCGTGATCGACACGCGATAGTCCGCCGGCATGGTCTTGGCCGCCGCCGCAGCCGCCGCCGTCACGCCCGCCGGAGACCCCTGCAAGTACTTGCCCGCGGCATTCTGCACCGTGCCGTACGCCATCTTGTTCTGCAGCGCGTAGATCAGCTCCACATAGCCGAACGAGTACGGGGCCTGCCGCACCATCCCGGCCACGCCCTCATTGCCCTTCGCGCCGATCCCCGCCGGCCACTTCACCGAGGTCCCCTTGCCAACCCGGCTCGCCCACTCCGGGCTGACCTTCGACAGATAGTCGGTAAAGATGTATGTCGTCCCGCTCCCGTCCGAGCGATACACCGGCAGAATCGCCCTGTCCGGCAGGTTCGCCCCCGGATTGTCCTTCGCCAGCCGCGCGTCGTTCCACTTCGTGATCTTGCCCAGGTAGATGTCCGCAATCTCGTCGCCCGTAAAGTTCAGGTCCTTGCTCACGCCGGGGATGTTGTACACCGGAACGTCCGCGCCCAGCACGGTCGGGATGTGCATCACCTTCACCTTGGCCTCGGCAAGCTGCTGGTCGTTCATCGGCCCGTCGCTCGCGCCAAAGTCCACAGTGCCCTCGGAGACCTGCTTGATGCCGCCACCGGAGCCGATCGACTGGTAGTTGATCTTTATATTGGGATGGAGTTGGTTATATTCCGTGAACCACTTGTTGTAGATCGGATACGGAAACGTGGCTCCTGCCGCCGTAATGTTCTGCGCGCTTGCGCCCACTGCGGCCATCGCCAACAAACCTGCTGCAACTATGTTCAGTCTCACTGGTTCCCCCTCGAAGTAGGCGCGCCCGGCCGTCGCAACCGCAGCCGCAGACACAGACGCATCCTCGTGTGTACTCAACCAGTGTGCGGCCCAATTGTTACGGGAAGGTTACATCGCAGTGAAATGCAAAATAAACCCCTTCGGCACGGCGGATCGATCGCGCATCGCACGGCCTCCTCGTTCTCCGCAACTGCCTCATTCCGGGAGGTTCCGCGCCCTGGGCAGGCGCACCAGAAAGGCGCTCCCCGCGCCCAGCTCGCTCTCCGCGCGGATGCTTCCGCCCTGCAACTCCACCATGTGCCGCGCGATGGCCAGCCCCAGCCCGGTGCCGCCCGACTTCCGCGAGCGCGCCTTGTCCACGCGATAGAACCGCTCGAAGATCCGCATCAGGTGCTCGGAGGCGATCCCCGGCCCAAAGTCGCGGACAGTGAACTCGACGGCCCCCGCGCCCTGCGCGTCCGTCTCCGGGCCGCCCGCATCCGGCCGGTCGATCTCCCGCGCGCTCACCACCACCCGGCACTGAGACTCACCCTTCGCCTGCCCGTACTTGATCCCGTTCTCGATCAGGTTCCCCAGCACCTGCACCATCGCATCCGTGTCCGCAAGGACCTCCGTCCCCGTCGTCTCGCCGATCTCCAGCACCGCCTCGGAGTCCTGCACCAGGCCGCGCATCGCCGCCACCGCATCCCGAACCAGCACGTCGGCGCGCACCGGCCTGGGGTGCATCGCGGTCTCTTGCGACTCCACACGCGCCATGGTCAGCAGGTCCTCCGTCAACCGGCCCATGCGCGTCGCATTCTTCAGGATCGTCCCAAGAAACTCACGCCCCACCGGGCTCAGCGCCTCTTCGTGGTCCAGCAGCGTCTCCACATACCCGCCGATCGAGGTCAACGGCGTGCGCAGCTCGTGCGAGACGTTGGCCACAAAGTCGCGCTGCGTCCGCTCCACCTCTTCGATCCGCGTAATATCGTGCAACACCGCCACCGCGCCGCCCGCCGGCATCGGCGATGCGTTCACCTCGAAGATCCGCCCCGGTGCCAGCGACGTCGTCCTCCGCTCACACACAGCTCGCTCTTCCAGCGCGGCCTTTACGCACGCCAGCACCTCCGGGTCGCGCACCGTCTGCACCAGCGCGTGTCCCACCCGCACCGCGCTCGGCGCGGATGTGCCAGTCATCAGCCGCTGCATCTGCTGGTTCGTCCACTGGATCCGCCCCGCCGCATCCACCGCCACCACGGCGTCCTGCATGGAGTCCAGCAGGGCCTCCAGATCGCCCCGCTCCGCCTGCACCGCGCTCAGCGTCCTCCGCGCTCTTGCCGACGCCCTTGCAATCGCTCCCGCCAGTCCATCGAACTCGCTGTACCGAGGCAGTTCCAGACCGTCAATCCCCAGGTCCCGGCCCGAAGGCCGCTCCGCCAGCCTCTCCAGCGGCTGCACCGCCCGCCGCACAAGCCGCGACACCCCGAAGGCCATCGCAGCTACAAACGCGGTGCCCACCGCCAGCGCTGCAATCGCCTCTCCATAGCCGGCCCTGCGCCCAGCCAGCGCTGCCACCGCAACGGCAGGCACAGCAAAGGCCAGCATCGTCCGCAGGAAGATCGTCGCGAAAAGACTTCGTCTCATGCCGCCGCGCTCCAGCGCTTACGCCTGCTGCGCCTTGGGCATCTCGAACCGGTAGCCCGCTCCGCGCATTGTCTTAAGATAGCGCGGTTCCTCGGCGTCCTCTTCGATCTTCTCGCGAATCCGCCGCACATACACGTCCACCGAGCGCGGAGTGACAAACCGCGCGTCCCCCCACACCGCATCCAGCAACTGGTCGCGGCTGAAGACGCGCCCCGGATGCCGCACCAGATAGTCCAGCAGGCGGAACTCCGTCGCCGTCGTCGTCACCAGCTCGCCATGCACGCGCAACTGCATCGCGTGTGCGTCGATCTCCACCGCATCGAACTTCACCATCGAAGGGGCCGCGGGCCGCTCGAAGCGCCGCAGCACCGCCTTCACCCGCGCCACCAGCTCGCGCGTCCCGAACGGCTTGGTAATATAGTCGTCCGCGCCCAGCTCCAGCCCCATCACGCGGTCGTTCTCCGCGGCCCGCGCCGTCAAAAAGACGATCGGGACCGTGCTCAGCGCCGGGTTCTTGCGCAACCGGCGGCACAGATCCAGCCCGTCCCCGCCGGGGACCATGATGTCCAACAGAAACAGCGCCGGAGGCTCGCGCTCCGCGTCCGCCACAATCTGGCCCATCGCCGCGTAGGGCCGCACCGTGAACCCCGCCGCCTCCAGATGGAACTGCACCAACCGCAGGATGTCCGCCTCGTCTTCCAGCACAAAAACCGTCTGACTCAATGTGCAGTCCCTCGCAAGGTGTCCTCTCGCCCCAACTCCCAACCCCGGGGCGCGGCCCAACCCAGCATAGACCACCCCCATGCATTCTTTTGCAAACATTCGGTGAATCGTTGGCCCCCATCGACTCCAGGCGTGTGCCCCACCCATCGTCTTCGCTGCCCCATTCATCGCACTCTCGCTCTATGGGTCGGTGGGGCCGAGCGCAACCTGCCGGCGTACACTGGCACGGGGCAGGGCGCGCGGAGCTTCGGCTACAACGGCCATTGGACAAAGCGGCTCGATGCCCGCAATTGTCCGGGCCGCTCCCCATACGCCAGCCTGCCATCGGCCTGCAACTGTGCCCAAGGGAGAACCCAATGCCATCCAGCGAACAGACCCTCTCCGAGCAAGAACTCCACGACCTGACAGACGCGCTGCCCGAGTGGGCGCTGGAAGACGGCAGGCTCGTCCGCGCCTGGACGCTGCCCAACTTCGTCGATGCCATCGCCCTGGTGAACCGCGTCGCCCAACTCGCCGAAGAGGCGCAGCACCACCCCGACATCGACATCCGCTACAACCGCGTCAAGCTCGCCCTGGTCTCGCACGACGCAGGCGGCATCACCGCCCGCGACGTCCAGATGGCGCGCCGGATCGGTGCCAGCTTCCCCACCGCTGCCGCCTGAGCCGCTCTGTCCCGCACGCACGCCTGGGCTGCCCTGCGCGCCCTGCACCCAGGCTCAACTGCGTGATACTCTTGTAAGCCAGAGCGGGACTCGCTCCAGAGATTCGGCCCAGGCCGGCAGTTTGGCCGCCTTTGGCCGTCGTCACTTGCGTCACTGGCCTCCCGGCACGGACAATCGACCGTTCGTGCCGCATTTTTTGCAAGCCGCAGTCAACAAGACCCTGCAAATTATTTTTCAACGCTGACGAAATTGCCGCATCCCGTCTACAATCAGCGATAAGCTAGAGCAAGCGCCCTGAACCAAGGAGACAGCACGATGACGAAAGCCGATCTTGTAGACAAAGTGACCGCCCTCGGCGACCTCACCCGCCGCGACGCAGAGATCATCGTAGACACCCTCTTCGAGTCCGTCATTGGAGCCTTGAAGGCCGACGACAAAGTCGAGATCCGCGGCTTCGGCAGCTTCCGCACCCGCCAACGCAACTCCCGCATCGGGCGCAACCCCAAGACCGGCGAGCGCGTCGATGTCCCCGCCAAACGCGTCCCCTTCTTCAAGCCCTCCAAGGAACTGCGCGACTCGGTCAACCCCAACGGCGTCAGGAGTGTCGCCAGGGTCGCCGTCGGCACGAACCCCATCGACCCACACCACCCCCCAGCCATGTAATCCGCCCGCCCGCCGCCGCATGAAAGTAGACGGCAGGCAGATCGCAGCGACACCTGTCATTCTGAGCGACGGCATAAAACCTGTCATGCTGAGCGCAGCGCACGCATTGAATCTGTCATCCTGAGCGGAGCCTCCCGCAGTCTCATCGCGGGAGGCGGAGTCGAAGGACCCCGACGACCTCCGCCTCATCCCAACCCTCCGCCCCGTTCTCCCACTAATCTCCAGTCCTTGCTCTTGCTTTGCTTAGAACCTGTTCACGATCTTTGGGTGAAGGGGACCAAGTCAGTAATAGTCGTGGTGGCTTGTTGGCGGTAGATGTAAAGGATGGAGTCGAGAAGAGCGTATCCGAGTGATGTGAGCGGAGATCGG
>JAJZDL010000163.1 GCA_021851465.1 Acidobacteriota bacterium | reverse complement strand
CGATGATCCATCCGCCCATGACCGCCGACCAGAAGATCGTTGCAACGGGTTGGTTGGCGGCCTCGAGCCCAAGCTGCGTGAGCGCCTGGACGACGGAGGGAGAAAGCGCTTGGGTAAGCGACGCAAGCGATGCAAAGGCCAGCGCGCCCAGCACATTGAATGGGAGCACGACGGCCCAGAGGCGCATCGTGTTCCAGAAGTGGCTCTTCTCGGCCAGGACGAGGGCGATGGGATAGAGCGTGTTTTCGGTGAAGAGTTGGGAGCGGCCCAGTATGACCACGATAAATCCGAGCGGATAGAACATCTTCGCGATGAAGAGCGCAGAAGAGGTTGGTGCGAAGCCCGCCGGGGTGAGTAGCGCGATGGCGATGGCATTGCCCATGGCCGAAAGACCCATGAAGATGCCACCTGCCAGCCCGGCGATGGCGAGCGAGACGCTGGAGCGGCCAAGTTCCTGACGGGCGTTATGCGCCACCTGCTCGTAGATATCCTGCGCACTGGGACGCTCGAGGTTCTTCTGAGCGTCGAGAGCGGTCGGCGGCAGTGTCGGCTTTCGGCGGAAGATTGCGCGCATGTATGTGAGATGCAAAATGCGATGGAAATGCATGCTGCATGCCGATAACCGATGAAATTCTGCTTCGTGTGCGCGAAAGGAGAGTTGGCATCGCGACCACCCGCTATGTACTTTCGGTTGAGTCTGGCTTTCTGTCGTGTTGTTGCTGCTCGACGAGCGACAGAAAGATCGCCTTGGAACGACGCAGCAATCTGGACTGCTGCGACTGCCCCGGCCGATCGCGCAAAGACAACTGGCAAACTCGGAACGCCGCATCAACACTCGCCAGGCACAAGGTTCAAAGCGGTTCATCCACCCGAACGACACATATCATCAATAAACCCGCGCTGCCAATCCAATTTATAACCGGTTCATACAGGGCAGCTTGTTGGTGTACAACAGGCACAGAAGCGGTGCGATTGCAGTGCAGTATGCGCTGCCACGCAGCGGTGGCCCCGCCCTACTCGCCGGCTGGGTTGAGGATTGGTTTGGTGGCGAGGAAGACGCGGGCAGTGGTGCCGCGGTCGGGGCCTTCGGTGCGGCTGTCAAGTTCGATGGAGCCGGCGTGTTTGCGGATGATCCCCTGCGACACCCAGAGGCCGAGGCCAGTGCCTCGTTCGCCTTTGGTGGTGAAAAATGGCTGGAAGAGGTGCTCTCGCGCCCCGGCCTGGATTCCAGGGCCGTCGTCTACAATTTCGACAATGGCTCCGCCTTCTACCGCCGGCCCGGTGAAGGTGGTGCCGGACAGTTGAGGCAGGATGCGGACGACGATGGATCCGCCCTCTCCGGCGGCCTCGGCGGCGTTCGTGATTAGGTTGGTAAAGACCTGGCGCAGTTCGGCGGGAAAGCCCTCCACGGCGATCTCCGGCGGCAGATCTGCGGAGACGGTAACGCCGAGGATCTGGAAGCGGCGCTGCATCAAGAGGAGCAGTTCATCGAGCGTCTCTTTGAGGTTGACCCGAACCGGGGCCTTGGATTCGCGATAGAGGCTTAGCATGGCGCGGCTGATCTGGGTGACGCGCGCGAGTTCCGTCTGGGCCATCTGGAGGAACTGCTTGGACTCTTCCTCCTTCGGTTCGTTGCGCAGGAGATAAAGAAGGTTTGCGACGGAATCGAGGGGGTTGTGGATCTCGTGCGCGATGGTGGCAGCGAGGCGTCCGGCAACGGCGAGCTTCTCGTTGGCCAGCAGGGCTGCGCGCGTCTTGAGTTCGAGGGTGATGTCGCGGAAGACCATGACGATGCCGGTGATCTCCCCTGCCGCGTTGCGGATGGGGGCTGCGCTGTCGTCTACCGAGAGTTCGGCACCGTCTTTGCGGATGAGGGTGGCGTGATTGGCGATGCCGACAATGCGCTGTAGGCGCTGCACCTTGACGACGGGATTTTCGACGGGCTGTCGGGTGATCTCGTCGACGATATGGAACACCTCTTCGAGGGGACGGTTATGGGCCTGGGACTCGGACCATCCGGTGAGTTCCTGCGCGACGGGGTTCATCATCTGGACGCGGCCTTCGGCGTCACATGCGATGACGCCATCGCCGATGGAGGCGAGCGTGGTGCGCAGGTTCTGCTCGGACGCGAAGAGCTCTTCCGTGCGGCGGCGCTGTAGGTCGAGCGAGTGGCGGAAGGCGGCGTAGGCAGACTCCATCCGGCCGCGGGTAAAAAGTCCGATGAGGAGACCGATGGCAAGCGCCAGGCCGATGAGGAGAAAGCGTAGATCGCGGGTCTGCTGGCGCCATTGTGCGATGCGGTTCTTGCGGCTCTGCTCGGCCGCCGACATGATCGCATTGAGGCTGTTCAGCATGGAGTCCATCCTGGCCCTGCCGGTCAGGTTCAGATCGTCGTCGTTGGTGTGTCCGCCGGCGGCGATGGTGGAGATCAGCGGCTCGGCAAAGGCTTGGTGCCAGAGTTGGTGCTCTTCAATAAAGACATTGAGGCTTTGTGCCTGGCTGGGCCGGATGATGGCCTGTAGTCTGACGATGGCCTGCTGCATGGGGGCCTCAGCGTCGTGATAGGGCTGGAGGAAGCGCGGGTCGGAGGTGGTCTGATAGCCGCGCAGTCCGGTCTCTTCATCGACGACGAGTTTTTCGATCAGGGTTGCGAGGGCAATTCTCTGGTCCGACTCTTCGATGAGGCCAACGGTAGCGTTGGCTCCGCTGATCTGCCAGACGAGAATGCCAGCGAGCAGGAGGCAGGCGACAATGGGCAGCAGAAGAACCTGCCGCAGGGTTCGTTTGAATTGATTGAACTCCAAAGCTTATTCGTCCTTTTCCCCAGCAACTCCAATGCAACACACTTCCCGTTTATCGGGTGAGATGCGGGGCGGGCGCGATCAGGTTGCCCAACTTGTCGAGAAGGGCAGGCGCTCCTTCCCCCTTGGTCATGTAGACATCGGCCAGCGAGGCGACCTCTTCGGGGAGGTCGACGTACGCAGAGAGAAGGAGGATGGGGACTTCTGGCTTGGTCTGGCGCATCTTCAGCGCAACTTCGCCGCCATGCATTCCCGGCATGGAGTAGTCGAGGACGACGGCATCCACAGGGTGAGTGGCAAAGAGTTCCAGGCCGGAGGTGCCGTCTGAGGCAGTCAGGACCCGGTAGCCGGCGCGCTCCAGGAGAATCTGCCGGACACGCAGGCCGACGGCCTCGTCGTCCACGCATAACACCAGGCGCAATGAATTCTCCATCGTGCAAACTCCCCCGCGGTTCCCACAGCCTCAGCGTCAGTATACCTTTGGAGGTTGGGTGAGATGGAACGTGAGATCGGTGGATGCAGAACGATCGGATGATTTGAGCGGGCGTTTGGCCTTTGGCGTTGCGTGTGTTCTTCCGGGCACGTGCGGCGGGTTGGTCGTCAGTTGCCGGGCGCACTCCGCTAAATGTTGCACTTCAACTTCGCGCGCGCCCTGTTTCGTCTCGCCGAGCCACCTCTGACAAGTGTTCTTGAGTTGGCTGCAAGGGGGATTGAACGATGGCGCGCTGCCACAACTGGCAGCGCGCCATCGTTATGAATTGCGATGGAGTTACAGGCCTTTTTTGACGAGAAAGAGGATGAGATCCTTGACGCGGTTGGAGTAGCCCCACTCGTTGTCGTACCAACTGATGATCTTGCCGGTGTTGCCGACGACCTTGGTGAGCTTGGAGTCGAAGATGCTCGACAGCGGGTTGCCACGGAAATCGGAGCTGACCAGCTCTTCGTCGGTAAAGCCGAGAATGCCCTTGAGCGGGCCTTCGGCTGCGGCCTTGATGGCTGCGTTGATGCTGTCGACGGTAATCGGCTTTTCGGCGACGAAGGTGAGATCGACGACCGAGACGTTGGGCGTGGGGACGCGGATGGCAAAGCCGTCCAGCTTGCCCGCCATCGCCGGGATCACGAGCTTGAGTGCCTTGGCGGCGCCTGTGGAGCTGGGGATCATGGAGAGAGCGGCGGCGCGCGCGCGGCGCAGATCCTTGTGCGGCGTGTCGAGGATGACCTGGTCGTTGGTGTAGCTGTGGATGGTGGTCATAATGCCGCTGGCGATGCCGAAGGTGTCGTTGAGCACCTTGACGACGGGGGCGAGACAGTTGGTGGTGCAGGAGGCGTTGGAGATGACATTGTGCTGCGCCGCGACGTACTTGTCGTCGTTGACGCCGAGGACGACGGTGAGATCCTCGTTGGAGGCCGGGGCGGAGATGATGACTTTTTTGACGGTGCTGCCGAGGTGTGCCTTGGCCTTGGCGGCGTCGGTGAAGAAGCCGGTGGATTCGACCACGATCTGCGCGCCGACGGAGGCCCAGTCGAGCTTGGCGGGGTCGCGCTCGGCGAAGACCTTGATTTTCTTACCGTCGATGGCGATGAAGTCCTCGCCGTGGGAGATATTGTGAGAGAGGTTGCCGAGGATGGAGTCGTACTTGAGCAGGTGCGCGAGGGTGGCCGGGGTGGTGAGGTCGTTGACGGCAACAAATTCAATCTCTGGGTTGCCGATCGCGCTGCGGAAGACGTTACGGCCGATGCGTCCGAAGCCGTTGATGCCAACTTTTACAGCCATTTTTCTAGCTCCTGTGAGTTCTCTGTGGGAGATTTGAAGGCCCTTCGCAGTCGGGATTTGGAGGGCTTCTCTGTCCTGTTGATCGATAAATTTCAGTTCAGGTCGTCACTCCAATGCTAGCACTGGGGTTAGAGCGGTGCAATGCAGCGGAGCGTGGCGAGGCCGTGTTGTGTGACAGAAATCACATGTTGCGGGATAGATCGCGGGGTTTGCATGTTGATTTACGCGGGACGGTGCGTGGGATATGCGCGGATGCCGAAGGCGGTGCGAGGAAGACGGGAGTGAGGATCTTGGTGCGGCGGATTTGCGAGGGCAACGCCGCTCATGGTACAAGCAACCTATGCGCAATGTGCGCGATTGGATGCGCGACCTCATGAGAAGACGTTCCAGACGTGGGCCGAACGAATCGGAATCCACGGGGAAGAGTGGGCAGGAATTGCCCTCGAACCAACCGGCGCCGCTGCGGCCGATGTATCCTGATGCATTGCCCGCACCGATGCACGCAACCGAAGATGCGGCGGACAAGAGTCTCGCAACGGAGAAGCAAGGAGAGACTGTGCGGCGGCTGCGTTCGGCGCACTCGCAGGCAGTTGCCGATGCGACTGCGCCGACTGTCGAGCCGGAGAAGACGGTGGTGGTGGAGACGCAGCCGGAGTCTCTGGGCACGCCGCCGGATGAGCCGACGGCGGTGTCTCCCAAGGAGCCGCGCGGTTATGTGGTGCTGGCGATCGGGCTGCCTGGATCGGGCAAGACGACGTGGTACAAGAGGCGCGGGGTGACACCGTTGTCCAGCGACCTGCTGCGCAGCCTGCTGTTCGACGATATCGGGGAGCAGCGCTACCAGGGGCTGGTATTTTCCACGCTGCGCAGCCTGCTGCGGGCGCGGCTGATCGCCAAGATGCCGTGGAACTATGTGGACGCAACGAACCTGAGCCCGCACGAGCGCAGGCAGTGGATCAAGATGGCCAAGAGCTTCGGCTACGAGGTGCAGGCGGTGTTCTTCGACGTGCCGTTGGCAGTGTGTCTGGAGCGAAACTCCAAGCGCGACCGCCAGGTGACGGACGAGGTGATGCACAAGATGGCAGAGCGGTTGAAGCCGCCGAGCTTCAAGGAAGGCTTCGAGAAGATCACGGTAGTGCGCGTGAAGGGACAGCCGGGTGCGCTGCCGGTGACGACCGACGGTGGTGCAGAGGGCGCCGCCGAGACGGTGCAGTAGAGATCGCGGACGGGCGGGACTGAGCGAGGTATCGTGCGCATGCAATGGCTGCAAAGCCTGCTGGATGCATCGCTGAACGCGGCGCTTTTTGCGCTGCTGGTTCTGAGCTATGCAATACCGCCTGTGCTGATCGCGCTCCTCGTGTGGAAACGCAGGACCTGGCGACCGGACGTAGCGGAATGGCGTTGGCGCGCCTGGCACGCTGGACTCGTCCTGGCAGCTTATGCTGCTGTTGCAGTGCCGGTTTTCCTGCTTGGGCTAGAGTGCCTTTCCAGTGCAGTAAAACAGCGATGGTATATCGACGCGGGGATGAGGGGAATGCTCTATGCGCTCTTCACCTCTCCGGTTTCTGTGCTTCTGCTCGGCTTCGGCAGGGGAAGACAACGCTGGATCGGAATGCTGTCTGCGTCCATCTCGTTGGGTGCGCTGTTTATCTCGCTGCTTGCTGTGAGCAAGTAGCGCAGCGCAGCAGTATCGGCTCCTTGCCACAGGCCGCAACGCATCTTCTACTGCAACAACGTAGGCCCAGATGTGCGATTGTGCCAGCCGGTCGGTCTGACGGGAAGTTGAGTGGGATTGGCGGCAATTCTTTTAAATAATTAGCAAGCGAGATTGTTTTTGTACTGTCGCTTGTGGTTTGCATGAGTCGCCTGCCGACCTTCGCATACACCTCTCTAGACCCGGGAAGCATGATATTTTGCGATTTTCGGCAGTATATCTTGTCGAAATTGAAAATGCATATCAGAACACAAAATACATGTTATTTTTAATTCTTAATTTCAACCTATTCCTGTCGATTACTCCTATAAGTCGTCCCACTGCTGTCCAAATTAGCCGGAACCTGGCTTGTGGGATAGCGAAATCTGCGGTGTTTTCATGCCGTGGCGATCGTTTGCGGGTTGAGGTTGGCATTGTTG
>JAJZDL010000162.1 GCA_021851465.1 Acidobacteriota bacterium | reverse complement strand
TTCAAGTGCTCGTCCGTCAGCCGTCCCTCCAGATACGCCCGCGCATACACTCCCGGCGATGCGTGCCCCTGGAAGTAAACCATGTCTCCCGGCAGCTCGCTCCCGTCCGCACCCGTGTAGTGCGCGCGGAAGAAGTGGTTGTAGCCCACCTCCAGCAGCGTCGCCAGCGACGCATAGGTCGAGATGTGCCCGCCGATCCCAGGGTCCTTCTTGTTCTGCCCATGCACCATGGCCATCGCGTTCCAGCGAACCAGCGACTTGATCCGCCGCTCGATCTCCATGTCGCCCGGATAGGCAACCTCTTCCTCCGTCGAGATCGTGTTGCGAAACCGCGTCGAGAGCCGGTACGGCAGGACCACGCCCGTCTCCCGTCCCCGCAGCCGCAGTGCCTCCAGCAGTTCCACGCCCCGCGCCTTCTCTTCGGCAACCACCTGGTCGAACGCCTCAACCCACTCCGCCATCTCCGCGCTGAAATCCGCCTTCGCGGCGCCTTCACTCTTCATCGTCATTCGTATGTCCGGCTCTCTCTTCTTCTGTTATTCAATGGCTATGGTCTTCGATGCCGCTCAAAAGCACTTCGATGCAATGCTGAAGTCCCCGCTGCGGCGCGGGGGGCCAATGCGATCCAAAGATATTCAGCGCCAAGGCCCCAGGCGCACACATACCCTCACCTTCAACGATACTTGCCCCACGCCCAAACGTCACCCCGTCGCCTCACAGTTCGCCGTCTCGCTAACCGCTTCTAACTCGCCTTTTCTACCCCGCCAGGTGGTTGCCGTGCGCCCAAAAGCAAGGCACATGGCCCACCCGCCGAGGTACTGGCGGAAGAGTGCTTCACCGGCAACTGAATCGTGCATGGCCACCCGTCTCATAAACCGGTAGCGCTCGCCTTCGGATAAAAAGCAGTCAGCAGCGATCCCTCATCTGGATCAATTCGCTCGTTCATGAACTGGTAAAGGTTCGAATACTCAAGCTTAATCACATGAAGTATGATCCCAAAATAGAGGCTCGCACTTTCGTTAGGGATATGCAGAGAATCGAGAACCAGTGTGTCGCCGGCGTCAAGCTCCGGGGCGTTCCAACTTCCTCCCGGATTTAGGTGAGAACAGATGCGATGTTTGCCGGGCGAAACAGGAAGAGAAGTCCATGAACTGATTCGCAGGGAGGCTACCCACTTCCCATCGAGCGTCATGTTCACCGCGTTGCGCTGGGGCAACTTTTTCACATCCGATAGCAATAATAAGACCGCACGCGGGCCAGTGGTGGAAGACTCGTCCTTTGGCACAGGAGTTCCCATATTCGTGAACCTCGCCCCAGCCGTCGGTATACCGCACGTCCGCATTTCGTCAGCCATAAACGGGAACTGGGATCTACCCCAGCGTATGACCGCCTTCGGAACAGGCGCATCCGGCTTTGGCATTGACGCAATCCGACTAAGCCAGAAGCTCGCCGGGTTGCCGTCTCCCTGCTCAAGCGTGTCGGTATTGATAAAATAAGTTTTGCTCGCGGACGCTTGGATACCCCCCAGCCAGAGCGCGATAGGCAATCCAATCGCGGGCTTTGTGGCAGAACAGATGCGATGTACCCCTGGACTCACTTCCACTGCAAGAAAGGAGTCTGAACGCATTTGACCAGCCCAGCGCCCATCTATCGCAACTCTGATCCGTTTGCTACCCCATGTTTGGAGCGTCCTTGAATAAAAGTAGATCAGTGCCTTTCCCTCGGCCGGAGGCCCGGGCAAAGTTCGTGGAAGCGGCGAACCGGACGGCATCTGCTTCGGATCGGGACCGCAGGTCGCCTGCGCAGCCGCCGTCTTCAATAACTTGGGAATGTTGCCGTGCGCCGGCGGTATCGCCTGGACATACATCTCCCCTGTCTCGCGATTGATCGGCACGATGTCTAAAAAGTGCGAGAGCTTTACGCAGTGGTTGTAGAAGTAGTACGTCTCACCGGCCTTCGCCTCCACCCGTGCCAGCGCAACCGAGGCGGACGAATTGGGCAACATGCCGTGTACGTTCGCTGCAACGCAAAGATGATGTATGCCCGGCGCTACATCGACGAAGCTAAAGCCAAAGTGGCGATCCCGGTTCGCGCCGAACCATCTTCCATCGATCCCGAGGATGACCGGCTCGCCCGCAAAGCCGATCAATTTCCACGACTCTGTAATCACATAAATCCGCGCCTTCCCCGGATCGAGCGATGGTGCTGCGGTGGGTTCACGCGTCGCCACAACGGCAGCAGATACGCCCTCAGCGCCACATGCCGCCTTCACCATCGCCAAACTGTACGGATCAATTGGAGTCGGCTGCGCGACCAAGCGAAACCCGCACAAAAGTGCCACCACAACCACACAACCCGCGCGTCCTACAACTCGCCCCATCCGCACCTCGCCACGCCGCAACTCAGAGTAGTCTCCCATCTCGCCACCTTCCACGTCCATGTTAGATCTCATTTCCCCGAATTCCTCACATGGTTCGATCCGTGATATCGGCTTCGTTTCGTTTAGAACCTGTCCAGAAACAGTGCTTTTCACCGAAGATTTACAGATTGTTATTCTGACCACAGCCTTCTTTAAGGCTTGTCATTCTGAGCGCAGCGAAGAGCCCCCGTATATCGTCGTTGTTTGTCTCAGCGTCGAGTGCGAGTCGCGTAGTTTTCAGACAACCCCGAAGAGTGAGCCTCCAAGCTCAAATAGCAGTTGCCGTAAGCTGTCGGCCTACGGCTCCCAAGCTCACAGTTCAGGAACCAACTCTCCTTGCCCAGAAATATCTTCAAACGCGATTGCCCCGCATCTCCCATGGACTGCATTGACTTGCGGTTGTGTGTGGGATATTCTGAATGCTCGCGCAGTCCTGCGGCTGCACGTCTATGGTGGTTCATGCCCATTGAAGGGCTGGTTCGCCGGACGGTGCAGCAGGATCGGACGACCGTGGTGGATTCACCGGGAGCAGCCCGCACGTCGGCCAGCCCCGGAAACACCCACGACACAGGCAAAGTGCGATCTCCAGGCGGTCAAGCTCCTTCGTGTTTGCATCGCGGAGAGAGCTTCGGCTCCGCAGTGCGTCTTGCGCTGCCGCCTCGGCTGGGGCTTTTGTAGAGGGCGTTCCGCCGTTGCACTGGGCGGTACGCATGGCAATCCAACGCAGCACGCAGTCATCTTCTTCCGTACCGCGCCGGGCTGGTTGGGAACCGCAAGCCGATTCTGTAGCGGCGGTTCCAAACAACAAGGAAGACGGCAGAACCAGGGAGCAATCAGGCAGTATGAACAACACAACAACCATTCCGAGCGGCAAGGACATCCAGCGCAAGTGGTATCTGCTGGACGCCGCAGGCAAGACGCTGGGCCGCCTTTCGACGCAGGCCGCGTCGATCCTGGCAGGCAAGAACAACGTGCTGTATACGCCCTACATCGACATGGGCGACCATGTGATCGTGGTCAACTGCGAGAAGATCGTGCTCACCGGCATGAAGGCGGACAAGAAGCTCTATCGCCGCTACACCGGCTTTCCCGGAGGGCTGCGCGAAGAGTCGTTCGTCAAGCTGCTGGCCCGGCGTCCGGAGGCGATCGTCGAGCAGTCGATCAAGGGCATGCTGCCCAAATCCAAGATGGGCCGCCAGATGGCGACCAAGCTGAAGGTCTACAAAGGGCCGCACCATCCGCACCTGGCACAGCAGCCGGTGGCGCTCGAAGGCAAGGCGTAAAAGGTTCGTTTTTCGCGCTGGGCGAGAGCCTGCGCATGGCCACTGGCCCTCACAGAAGGTTCTAAGGAGCATCATGGCGGATTTGGTTCAGTACTACGGAACGGGGCGGCGCAAGTCGTCGATTGCGCGCGTATTCCTGCGTCCCGGCAGCGGCAAGTTCACAGTCAACAAGCAGGAGTGCGACGTGTACTTCGTCACCGCGCAGCAGCGCGCGGCGGCAAGGCGTTCGCTGGGCATCGCCGACATCGGCGAGACCTTCGACGTCGTTACAACGGTGCGTGGCGGCGGCGTGATGGGTCAGGCCGACGCGGTCAAGCTTGGCATCGCCCGCGCGCTCATGGAGTTCAACCCCGAGCTGCGCAAGGCGCTGAAGGCCGAGGGCCTCGTCACCCGCGACTCCCGCGGCAAGGAACGCAAGAAGTACGGGCAGAAGGGCGCTCGCGCTCGCTTCCAGTTCAGCAAGCGGTAAGTACAGGTGTAAGCGGCCCGTCGTTCGTTGTGAGCGGGCCGCTGAGAATCACCCTCGGATGCAGGCAGCCTGAGGCAAGGAGTCCAATCTCCCGTACGCGGGATAAATCCAGCCGCCGGAGCAACCCTCCGGCAGGCTTTACAAAGGAGATCCATTGGCAAACATCACAATGAAGGAACTGCTCGAAGCGGGCGTCCACTTCGGGCACCAAACCAAGCGCTGGAACCCCAGGATGAAGGAGTACATCTTCGGCGAGCGCAATGGGATTTACATCATCGACCTGCAGAAGACGCTCAAGATGTTCAAGGAGGCGTCGAAGTTTGTCACCGATGTGACCGGTGCCGGCAAGCTGGTGCTCTTTGTCGGCACCAAGCGCCAGGCCCAGGACGCCATCGCGGAAGAGGCCAAGCGCTGTGGAATGCCCTACATCAACAGCCGTTGGCTGGGCGGGCTGCTCACCAACTGGGTGACCGTGCAGAAGTCCGTCAAGCGTTTGCAGGAGCTGGACGAGATGTCCACAGACGGCCGCTACGACCTCCTCACCAAGAAGGAGGTCATCAAGCTGGAGCGCGAGCGCAAGCACCTCTCGGTCAACCTCTCCGGCATCAAGACCATGAAGCGGCTGCCGGACGCCCTGTTCGTGGTGGACTCCAACAACGAGGCCATCGCCGTGGCCGAGGCCCGCAAGCTGGGAATCCCCGTGGTCGCGGTGGTGGACACAAACTGCGACCCGACGCTGGTGGACTATGTGATCCCCGGCAACGACGACGCGTTGCGCGCCATTCGGCTCTTCACCTCGAAGATCGCCGACTCCGCCGCCGAGGGCGTCCAGATGGTCTCGGAGAAGGCCTTTGCGACCGAGGTCGCCGACGTGCAGCAGGCCGAGATCGCCCCCGAGTACATCGGCGAAGAGGGCGAGCTGGACGCAGTCGATCTGGCCGGCGAGGTTCACGAGTCGGCTGGCATCGCGGCACAGTCGGTCGACGACCTTGCGGACGATGAGGAGATCGACCTGAACGCGGTGATGGGCGGCAACATTCGCAAGGCCCCCGCTGCCGCCACGCAGCAGGATGTCGAGCCGGAGCAGGCGCACGCAGCCAGCGGCGCATAGAACTCTACACTTCCTTGAACGAAGGAGAGCGTGGAGAACGGCGACAACCCGCTCCACGCTCTTTCTGCGTGAGGCACAAACATGCGGCAGGACTTTTTGCCGGGTAGTTGATTAGGAGACGACGAAAACAATGGCGACCGAAACAGACGTGAAGATCGATGCAAAACAGGTGAAGGAGCTGCGCGAGAAGTCCGGCGCGCCCATGGGCGACTGCCTCAAGGCGCTGCAAGAGGCAAAGGGCGAGATGGAGGCCGCCTTCGTGGTACTGCGCAAGCGCGGCATGGCGTCGGCCGCCAAGAAGGCCAGCCGCACCACCAACGAGGGCGCCGTGGGGACCTACATCCACGCCGGCGGAAAGATCGGCGTGCTGGTCGAGCTCAACTGCGAGTCGGACTTCGTGGCGCGCACCGAAGACTTCCAGGAGCTGCTCCGCGACGTTGCCATGCACATCGCCGCTGCCGACCCGCGCTTCGTCGGTCGCGACGAGGTCACGCAGGCGGACATCGACCGCGAGAAGGACGTCTACCGCGCGCAGGCCGCCGCCACCGGCAAGCCGCCGGCCGTCATCGAGAAGATCCTCGAAGGCAAGCTGGGCAAGTTCTACGAGGAGTTCTGCCTGCTCGACCAGCCCTTCATTAAAGACCAGACGCAGACCATCGCGCAGTTGGTCGCCGCCAAGGTCGCCAAGCTCGGCGAGAACATCTCCGTCCGCCGCTTCGCCCGCTTCAAAGTCGGCGCCGCCGATTGGACCGTCGCCCAGACCAAGCCCGCGGCAGAGGCCCCGTCGGCATAAACAATTCGGCACATCCAACGATGAGTAAGGCCCGGTCGATGCAACCGGGCCTCTCTTTCGCACAGCACAATTTTGTCCCATGATTCATGTGAGAGGCGTTTCCTGCGGGCCGATCCATGCATCTGACTTTAGGGATACCGAGCTTGACACGGCTTGCAAGTGTGCGCGACGGGCAGGCAGACGAAGTCGCTGGCTCTCCGGCCTGCGCACAGCGCTACAGAGTAGCGACAATAGAGACGGATATTTTTTTGAGGGGGGATTGCATGGAGCTTGGCATGATTGGGTTGGGGCGCATGGGGGCCAGCATGGTGCGGCGCTTGCAGCAGAAGGGCCACCAGTGCGTGGTCTATGACATGTCGCCGGATGCCGTGGCGGCGTCGGTGAAGCAGGGCGCGACGGGGACAGCTTCGCTCGCGGAGTTTGTCCGCACGCTCAAGAGGCCGCGGACCGCATGGATCATGGTCCCGGCGGGCGTGGTCGATGAGACGCTGCATGAGCTGGTCCCGCTGCTCGATCCCGACGACGTCGTCATCGACGGCGGAAACTCCTACTACCGCGACGACATTCGCCGCGCCAAGGAACTCAAGGCCAAGGGAATCCACTATGTAGACACGGGCACCAGCGGCGGCGTGTGGGGCGCGG
>JAJZDL010000161.1 GCA_021851465.1 Acidobacteriota bacterium | reverse complement strand
CCTGCTCAAGCCACCCAGGCAGAGCGCCAACGGCGCGCCCTATCCTAGCCTGGGCCGAAGGCCCAGGAGGCCGCAACAAACCCGTCCGCGGGCTGAAGGCCCGCCCTAAAACCCTCGGCCGCCGCGAAGCCTGAGCATCACCCCCATGGCGGCTCCACCATAAGCCATCTATTGTCAATACTTTAGCTGTAAGCCCCACCGATTGAATACTTTGCCGCCACCATCACCCCGCAAGCCACTGAATCCAATCGGCTTACGCACAAAGTCTTTATCCTCTATACTTTGCCCTGGAGCCATAGAAAACACTCACCTTATCCCGCGAAATGCAGAAAAGGGGGGGATGGGGGGGGTCTTAATATAGACTATTAAATATATACTTTCGCGGCCCGCAACCACCCCGCCCCGCGCGCTTGCAAAAAGCCACCAGCCCGAAGGCCCGCTCCAATCCTCCCGACCCTGCGAAATTCAACGGCTGCATCTTTCGCGGGGCTATTTTATTACGCCTTTTTTCAGGATGAGATTGCCGTAGATGCGCAGCTCCCCGGTCATGACGACGGCGAAGGCCTGGCGCGCGCGCTCGTAGAATGCGTTTCGTTCGATGCGCACGGGCGCAGCCGCCTCCGGCTGATGGCGCCGCACGGCCTGCATGTAATCGGCCTCCACCGCGGGATCGAGCCGGTCGCCCGCAACCACCTGCATCATGATGAGCGGGTCCGCGTAGCTGTCCAGCACGAACAGAGGCAGAATGCCTTCCAGAATGGTTGTAATCGACAGGCCGTCCGCGCGGACGAGCCGCTTGGCGATGCCAACTCCGGGAAAGTTTGAGTCGGCGAGGACAATTTCATCGCCATGGCCCATCTCACACAGCAGCTTGAGCAGGTCGGGACTGACAACGGGCGAGATTCCTTTCAGCATTAGAGAAGCTCCTCATCGAAACAGACGGCAACTTTGCCGCAGCGACCGGAGGCCATCAGCGCATAGGCCTCGGCGACGCGCTCCAGCGAAAAGCGGTGGGTGACAAGACGCGACGGGAAGAGCTGCCAGCGCACCAGGCGCTCGACCAGCTCTTCCATCTTCCAGATGGACGTGACCCACGAGCCGTAGATCGTCTTCTGGCCATGCATCAGGTCGGGCGATGGCTGAAACTGCACCGTGCCGCCCTCTCCAAGCAGGACGATGCGGCCCCAGTTGCGCGTGGCGCGAATGGCCGTTGCGCGAGCCTCGGGGTTGCCGGAGCACTCGACAGCGCGCTCCACGCCGTGCCCCGCGGTCAGGGCCAGCACCTCGCGGACATTCTCCGGGCCGGATGGAATTGCCTCGTCGCAGAGGCCGAGGTCGCGGGCCAACTGCAACCGGCCCGGCAAAGGATCGATGCCGAAGATCCGCTGCACGCCCAGCTTGCGGCAGAGCGCGGCGGCTGCCAGACCCACCGGGCCGAGTCCCGTGATGAGCACGCAAGCGTTGCCGTCGATGCCAACCTTCTCCAGCCCCTCGTAGGCCGTGCCGAAGCCGCACGCCACCTGCGCGCCATCGGTGTAGGAGAGCGCATCGGGCAGGTAGACCAGGTCCTTCTCTTCGGCCAGCAGATAGTCGGCCATTCCGCCGTCGCGCTGCCATCCGTAGGCGCGGCGGTAGCGCTCGCTGGTGCAGGAGATCATGTACCCGCGCCGACAGTCGTTGCATAGTCCGCAGCCGGAGATGTGATAGACGATCACTCGGTCTCCAGCCGTGAAGCGGCGGCAGCCCGGCCCCGCTTTCACGATCTGGCCGCAGGGTTCGTGCCCCGCGATGACTCCCTGATAGCCCTCCGGTCCTTTTCCCAGGTGCTCGCGGTAGATGGCGCGGATGTCCGAGCCGCAGATGGTCGAGGACTTCATGCGCAGCAGGACCTCTCTCCATCCCGGCTCAGGGACCGCGAACCGATGCAGCTCCGCCGTGCTGTTGCCGGGCAGTACGGCCCCCTGCATCTCCGTGTCGTGTTTAAATTGCGTATCGGTTGTCACGATCTCTCCTGTGATTGTCATGCGGGAGTGATCACTCCCGATTCATCCCAAAGGTCTCTCCAGCTCTGGTTCTCTTTCCACAGAAAGACCTGGCCTTTAATCAAGCGGCACCGGCGGTCTGTTGCGTCGATCTTTCTCATCTCCTCCGGGCTGAGCGGATCGTCGACAACGGCGTGCAGGTTTGCCCGGTAATTGCGGGGGTTGACCGAGAATGGAATCACAACCTCGCCCCGCTGCACCGCCCACTTGAGGCAGATTGCAGCCGGATGGACCTGATGGTCTTCCGCGATTGCGCAGACCACCGGATCTTCCAGCGGTGAAGTGTCTTCCGGCGTCCGGTCTCTCTCCGGCCGTCCGGGCGAACCGAGCGGGCAGAAGCCGATGGGCTGAATATGCCCTTCAAAAAGATACGCAAGAAACTCAGGCTGCTGGAAGTGCGGATGCAGCTCCATCTCGTTACAGACGGGCCGAACGCGCGCGTCCTTGAGCAGCAGATCGAGCTTCGCAACGGTCATGTTCGATGTGCCGATATGGCGCACCAGGCCCTGTTCCACCAGCCTCTCCATCTCGCCCCAGGTCTCCATGAACTCCGCGTGGATGTAGGGACGCGCATCCGGGCTGCGCGAATCGATGTCGCATCCGGGCGCGTGGAAGTTGGGGAAAGGCCAGTGGACAAGATAGAGATCGAGATAATCCAGCTTGAGGTCGCGCAGCGATTGCTTGCACGACGAAATGACGTCCTTGGCCGCGTGCTTGTCGTTCCAAAGTTTGGAGGTGACCCAGAGATCTTCCCGCGGCGCGACCGTCTTTGAGACGGTGTGCAGCGCCTCCCCGATGAGCGGCTCGTTGCCGTAGACCGCTGCGCAATCGAAGTGGCGATACCCAATCCGCGCAGCATCGAGAACTGCGGCGGCAATCTGCGCTCCACTCACATGGTCGGAGCCGAAGGTGCCCAATCCGATAGCCGGAATCTGCGCGCCGTGCGCAAGCGTGCGCTTCGGTACCAGCGCTGGATCAATTGTCGGTTGTAACGGTTTCATTCGAGGTAAACCCTCCGAGCGATTATAGAGCAGTAAAAAAACATCGGCCACCGCAGATGCGACGGGCATGAATCCTGTGCATGCGCAGTGTGCGGGGCCATCCATGGGCGTGTCGATTGCGCTATTTTGTTGTCTTCAAGCGCTCTTGATGACCAGAATGTGCATCTTACCCAGAATGAAGAAAAATACGGCCAGCCTCTATGCACACCCTTAGTTTGCGATTGATCATAGCGTTGATCGTCGGGGTCACAGTGGTGTCCCTCGCCTCGTCCTGGTATGAAATCGGTGCCGAGAAGGATGCCTTGCGTAGCGATCTGGAACGCAAGGCAGGGATCCTGGGCGAGAGCCTTACCGGCAATGCCGAAGCGTATTTGCAGGCCGGAAACATGGATGCTCTTGAACGCATGGCCCAACAATTCACCGGTCGAGATCACGTAATGGGAATCGGAATTTACGGCAGGGACGGTTCCTCCATCGTTGTAACCCGCGCGTTGGAGTCCGATCTTTCTTCCTCTCCACGGTTGCTTAAGAACGCGTTCGCTGGTAATCGCATGGAGAGCGGGTTCATTCTGCTGCACTTTCATCGCGTTTACATGCTGGCATCCCCACTGCATGACGTAGACAAGAGTCTGACCGGAGGCATCGTTGTAGTCGATGACGCGTCCTACATCCGTACCGAGATCTTTCGCGTTTGGGCCCACGTCTTTCTCCGCATAGTGCTGCAGGTCCTGGTGATTGCGGCCATCACGCTGTTGATCGTACAGTGGAGCCTCGCCGGTCCTATCTCGCGCGTGGCAGCGTGGCTGAAGGCATTGCGTGCAGGACGAAATGCACCCTCGCCATCGCCGCACGATATGGACTTTCTGATGCCGCTGGCGCGCGAAATGGGGCCACTGGCGGCCAGCATGCGACAGGCGCGCGCGGCAGCGGAGATGGAAGCCATGTTGCGAAACAGCAACGAGTCTGTGTGGACAGCACAACGGCTCGCCGCCGATGTTCGCGGCAAACTTGATGGCAGCAATCTCTTCGTCGTCTCGAACCGAGAACCCTACATCCATTCCCGGCACGGCAAGGAGATTACCGTCACCGTACCCGCCAGCGGTTTGGTGACCGCGCTTGAGCCGGTTCTCTGTGCCTGCAACGGGACTTGGTTGGCGTACGGCAGCGGTGATGCGGATGTGGAAACAGTGGACAGCCATGATCGCCTGGCGGTCCCGCCGGAGGAACCGCGCTACACATTGCGTCGTGTCTGGCTCAGCGCCGAGCAGGAAGTCGGATACTACAATGGCTTTGCCAATGAGGGTCTTTGGCCCCTTTGCCACATCGCCCACACCCGCCCGGTCTTTCGCGCGTCGGACTGGCAACACTACAACGCTGTGAATGAGAAGTTTGCCGATGCCCTCGTGGAGGAAATTGCCGGGGAGGAACATCCGGTGGTTTTGATACAGGACTACCACTTTGCCCTACTTCCGCGGATGTTGAAACGGCGCTTGCCTCACGCGAGGGTGGCCATCTTCTGGCACATCCCATGGCCCAACTCACAGTCGTTTGGCATCTGTCCGTGGCAGGAGGCGCTGCTGGACGGGTTGCTGGGAGCGGACCTGATTGGATTTCATGTCCAAGCGCACTGCAACAATTTCCTCGATTCGGTCGATCGCGCGCTCGAAGCCCGCGTCGATTGGGAGCACTTCTCGGTCAGTCGCAATGACCACGAATCCTACGTCCGTCCGTTCCCTATCAGCGTGGACTCTCCGGAAGATAGGACCGCTGCCGCAAATGGCATCGACGAGGAGCGCAATTTACTGCTCGCTGAGATGGGGATTGGCGCGACTTTCCTTGGCGTCGGCGTCGATCGGTTGGACTACACCAAGGGAATCATCGAACGCTTTCAGGCGGTCGAGCTGTTCCTTGAGAGATACCCGCGCTACCAGGAGAAATTCACATTCGTCCAAATCGGCGCTCCTTCGCGGGACCGTATCGGGCGATACGCCGAGTTTCACGCCGAAGTGGCGTTCGAGGCACAGCGAATCAACGCACGCTTCAAACACGGAAAGTGGAGACCAATTGTCTTGAGGGACCGGCAGCACGACCATACCGAAGTGCACCGCTTCTATCGCGCCGCACACCTCTGTGCCGTCACCTCCCTGCATGACGGCATGAATCTGGTCGCCAAGGAATTTGTCATGGCGCGCCAGGATGAGCGCGGCGTACTGATTTTGAGCCGGTTTACCGGGGCGGCGAGGGAGCTGCGTGATGCGGTCCTCGTAAATCCATACGACATTCAGGCCACTGCCGAAGCGATCGCGCACGCCCTTGAGATGAACGTGCACGAGGTCGCCGGACGGATGCGGCGCATGAGAAAGACTGTCAAGGAGCACAACATCTACTGGTGGGCTTCCAGCTTGATTGGCGATCTGTGCGAGATTCGCTTAAGCGAGAAGAACCGCGCTGTGCCCGCCGACAGGGCGCGAGGAAGGAGATAGCTTGCAGCACTCGCATGGAAAGAAGGTCCTCTCCCGGTTTATGGAGAATCTGGCCACCGCGCCCTCCTCGATTCTGTTACTGGACTATGACGGAATACTGGCCCCCTTTCACGTCGAACGGCATCTGGCGTATCCCTATCCCGGCGTTGTACCGGCACTGAAAAGCATTCTCGGCACTGTGAGTGCGAGGGTTGCCATCGTCACCGGTCGACCCGCAGTCGAAATTGGCCCTCTGCTCGGCCCGCTGGATCGGATTGAAATCTGGGGTTCGCATGGTCTCGAGCACCTGATGGCCGATGGCACATGCCGCAAGTTTCCAATTGATCCGAAGGTGTCCGCGCTGTTGTCGCGTGCCGGCACTTTATTGACGAAGGCAGGATTGACTCGCACGGTTGAAACCAAGCCGGGAGGCATCGCCGTTCATTGGCGCGGTCTGTTGGCCGATGAGTGTGTGGCCGTTCGGATGCACGCGCAGAGCGTATTTGCTCCGTTCGCAGACCAACCCGGGCTAAAGCAACTCGCATTCGAGGAAGGCATTGAGCTCCGCGTCGAACACCCGAATAAAGGGGACGTGGTCCGTTCGGTTCTGGATGCTTCGGACGATACGAAGCAGGTCGCGTTTCTCGGAGACGACCTCACGGATGAGGACGCCTTCCGCGCCTTGAATCGTCGTGGCCTCAGCGTTCTTGTTCGCCCAAAATATCGGGAGACACAGGCCGACATCTGGATCGAGCCCCTGGATGGATTGCTTGATTTTCTTCGGCAATGGCGAGACGCCGTATCGAGACCATATAAATTGGCTTAGATCCTGTTTACGATCTTCTGAGCAGCAGCCTGAGGAATGCCAAATGGATCATTTGCAGGCTGGTATTCAGCTTGCGTTCGCAGTTCTTCCATGGCGGCGGCATTTTTCCAGCCAGACGCTGGGCCGTTCGACGATCCAGCGCTTGGACAGCACCACGAACGCATATCGTGGCCTCGATCCAAGCCATCACGCCGTCGGCAAAAGATTGACCGGTATGGCCGCCGTCAACCAGAACGCTTTCCACCCGCTGCAGATTCGCTTAGAACCTGTTCACGATCTTCTGAGCAGGAGGACGAGGAAGGCGAGATGCACGAACTGGAGGCTGGTGTTCAGCTTGCGCTCGCAGTTTTTCCAGAGCCTGCGGTTCTTCTCCAGGCAGGCGAAGG
>JAJZDL010000160.1 GCA_021851465.1 Acidobacteriota bacterium | reverse complement strand
TCTCCGACTTCAAGCTGCTGCGCAAGATATCCATCGACTGACCGCCAACCGTCTGCGCTGCCCTGCACGCCGCCAGGCGATTGATTGGCTGCTCGTGCCTCGCCAGTGGTACCATAATTAAGCAGAAGCACTCAGGCACGTCGCGCACATCGATCATCCTTTGCGCGCACAAGCCGCCTTCGCCCCTCGGCAGCGCTCAATGACGAAACGCCGGGTTCCACCGGACGCACTCGGTGTGCCGGGTGAAGGCAACTGCAATTCAGGATTGGAGTCTCATCATGGCAGCCAAATGCGACATCTGCGGCAAGGGCCCGCAGTTCGGCAACAACGTCTCCCACGCCAACAACGCCACGCGACGCCGCTGGAACGTCAACCTGCACCCCGTAAAGGCCAAGCTCGCCAGCGCCAGCAAGCGCATCCGCGTCTGCAGCGGCTGCATCAAAGCCGGCAAGGTCGTCAAAGGCTAACGCATAATTTTCTGTAGAACAGGTGCCCCGACTGCAAGCACCGCAGCCTAGGATTTTCCTGCATGTTGGACTGTTCTCCCATGCTCCGCTTGTCATACCGCGGCGCAGCGGAGAAGCCTGTATCTCTCCTGCCTCGCCTCCTACTTCTTCTCGAACGCAAGCGACGCGCTGTTGATGCAGTACCGCAACCCGGTTGGCCGCGGCCCATCCGGAAAGACGTGTCCCAGGTGCGCGCCGCAGGTGGAGCATGTCGCCTCCACGCGCCGCATCCCCAGCGTTGTGTCCTCATGCTCCTCGATCGCCTCCTCCGATTGCGGCTGCCAGAAGCTCGGCCAGCCGCTGCCCGAGTCGAACTTCGTCTCCGAGGCAAACAGAGGCGCGTGGCACGCCCCACAGCGATAGGTCCCATCCTCATGGTTGTCCACCAACGCACCTGTAAACGGCCGCTCGGTTCCCTTCTGCCGCATCACATGGAACTGCTCCGGCGTCAGCAGCTCGCGCCACTCCGCCTCCGGCCTCCGAACCATGCGCCGTTCCGCCGCGCCAGAACCCTGTTTTGTCTCCGCCATCGCTCAAACCCTCCATCTCATTCGATGCGCCGATTCACGCCGCGTCTTCCCCGCGCATCTCACAACTCGTCGCGGCCCACTGCTTTTATCGCGATCGCCTCAATCTCAACCAATGCGTCCTTGGGCAGCCGCGCCACCTCCACCGTCGACCTCGCCGGCGGCACTGCGTCCTCCGTCTCCGCGCCCTTTGCCCCTGCGCCCTTCGCCGCGAAGTGCCGCGCATACACCTCGTTCATCGCGGCAAAGTCGCCCATGTCCTTCAGGAACACGGTCGTCTTCACCACATGCGACAGGTCCAGCCCCGCCGCCTCCAACACCGCCGCCAGGTTCTCCAACACGCGCGCCGTCTGCTCGCGAACGCCTCCCGCAACCAGCGTTCCGCTGGCCGGGTCGAGCGCCACCTGCCCCGAGGTAAACACCATCTCGCCCACTCGCACCGCCTGCGCGTACGGCCCAATCGCCGCCGGTGCATGGTCCGTCGAAATCATCGTCTTAATTTGTCCCATATTCCGCTTTCGCCAACTGCATACTTGAGGATGGCTCGATTGTCGCGCTTACGGATCTCTTGCGCAAGCTTGCAGCAGGCCACGTTTCTTCATCGAGAGCTTGTTCTGTCGGCGAAGGCTCCGCTACAATCAAGGCAGCCGAGCACAATGGATGGAGTCTGTAGGGCCATGTTCGCTGCGGGAGAGGTAAATTTGCGCAGAGAAAACGTTGCTGGCAATGCGGCATCTCAGGTCAGGGTCGCGCTTTGGGTCTATGCGTTGCTGGTTGCTTTGGTCACCTGGGCGAGTTGGAGTATCTACAATCGTAGCGGCGATGATATGACTCGTCCGCTGTTCGACAAAAGCGATCAGTTTCGCGACCTGACGAACTACATCGGCAAGACCGCGCATCTGTACCATGGCGCCGCGGCGCTTGGCGATGGGATCCCCATCTTCAACTATCCTGCACCTGCTGCCTTCGTTTATAAAGCACTGCTCTACACGTTCCCGGGCCATGCGGTTCAAACCTACCTCGTGTTTCTCGCGAGCTGCATCCTGGGCTTTTCCCTTGTGGCGTGGCGTGCCGGTCGCGCCACAAGGGTGGTTCGACTCTCCTTTGCCGCTGCTATTGGCACCACCGCCGTATTGGGCTATCCGATGTGGTTTACCGCCGACCGGGGAAATATCGAGGGTGTGGCGTGGACAATATGCGCAGCTGGCCTCTGCTTCCTGTTGAGAGCGAAGTACAGCACGGCGGCCGTGTTGATCGGACTCTCTGTCTGCGTAAAACCCTTTACCGTTGCATTTCTGTTGCTTCTGTTGTGCCGTCGCAGGTACAAGGAGGCGACGATTGGCCTGGTGACCGTGTGCCTGGTAACGCTGACGGCATTGATTGCCCTGGGGCCAAACCCTTGGAAGGCGTACCAGTCCCTGAAGCCTGGAGTACATCACTATCTCGGCGTGTATGTATTCAACATGGCACCAGTAGGTGAAGAGCGATTCAACCATTCCCTGCTCGACGGGATGAAGTCAGCCGCTTTGACCGTCGAGATGGGCGGAATTCATCCAATCAAGGCTCTCATAGAAGTGCCAAAACTAACAACGAAGCAACACGGTGGATGGCGCGGAGTGCACCCCTTGGTGCTCGTCTTGGTGCTCGTGTACCCGTTTGTCGTGATCACTGGGCTTGGGCTGCTGTTTGCCGTTTTCTACAGGATGCCGATGCTCAACCAGTTGACCGCGCTGGCGGTGGCTACCACGCTCTTCCCCCTCTCCTCTGGGGAATATACGCTGCTTGCTCTGTATGTACCGTTTGGAGCACTGTTGGTGTATCTGACGCGGGAGGTGGCCACCGGCAAGACAACCTTCTCCTATGCCTCGATGCTGGCGCTTGCTGCGATCTATGCGCTGCTGTTCTCTCCGTTGACATTCCTGTCAATCTACGCGGGAGACGCCAAGCTGCTGCTTCTGCTTGCGCTGCTGATTGTGGCGGCGCGTTCGCCGATGCGTAGCGCGTACTTCGATGGTCCGGCGGACAAGATGAACCGGAACGAATGGGTGATCCGTGAGCTGCTCGCGCCAGTTTTTCCGCGCTTCATGAATCAGGAGAGCGTCGCGGCGAGTTTCTCCCAGTTAAGAACGCTCTCGATCCCCTCTTCCTTGCTGGTTGCCGGCCTCCACTCAAGCAACCTGCCGGCCTTGGCATTGTCCGCGACGAAGAACTTCTGGTCGCTCTGTCGCCAGGGCAGGCGGGTGTAGCTGAGCTTGAGGTCGAGCCGTTGTTCGAGATAACGCAGCAGTTCGAGCAGGCTCATGCTGTTCTCGATCCCACCGCCGATGTTGAACGCCGCGCCGCGCGCGTCCGCAATATGCTCGTACGCCGCGACGTAGCAGCGCACGGCATCGGAGACGTGCAGCAGGTCGCGCACCTGCTTGCCGTCTCCAGACACTGTGAAGGGCGGACGCGACGGGTTGGCCTTCGATTCGATGGCCTGGCGGCAGAACCAGCCGACCCAGCCCTGGTCGTAGGTGGCGAACTGCCTTCCTCCATAGATGGTGGAGTGGCGGAAGACCACCGTGT
This sequence comes from Acidobacteriota bacterium, assembly GCA_021851465.1. Taxonomy (GTDB): domain Bacteria; phylum Acidobacteriota; class Terriglobia; order Terriglobales; family Acidobacteriaceae; genus Edaphobacter. The sequence goes on along the minus strand of JAJZDL010000160.1, from coordinate 3,128 downwards.
TCAGCCCGAAGCCACGGGCGTAATCCAGCATGTACTGGTCGGCTGCGCCCTTGGAGCAGCCGTAAGGAGTGTGAAATTCGATCGCGACGGATTCGTCGACGCCATTCTGCGAGGCGCGCGGCTGATAGCGGGTTTCGGTTTCGACCAGGTCGAGATGATCGAGGTTGCCGTAGACCTTGTTGCTGGAGGCATACACGACCGCAGTCTTCGGCGTGTGCAGCCGTACCGTCTCCAGTACGTTGATGGAGCCGAGGACATTGATCTCAAAGTCGCGCCGCGGGCTTTCAATTGAAGTCGTCATGGCGACCTGTCCGGCGAGATGAAAGATGACATCCGGCCTGAGCGCCTTGACCACTCCCTCGACATCGAATGCGTTGCGAATGTCGCCATGGATGAACTCGACTGGGTTGCATCCCGAAGTCGAGAGGGTGCGCAGCCAGCTAAGATTCGCACAGGCACCGTGGCGAGACAGATTGTCGAAGACGGTGACCCTGTTGGCTGCGTTTGCGTCGAGCAGATACGCTGCGAGATTGCTTCCGACAAATCCGCATCCGCCCGTGATCAGTGCGTTCATTGAGTCTCCATCTCGCGGCGCGCGGCCATCTGAAACTTTCGCAGCCTTCGTAGAGTCGTCAGATACCCCACGGCGAACTGTAGCAGCTTGCGCTTGCTCTCGCCCGCCTTGCGCCGGCCAAAGGTCACGGGGACCTCGCCGACGCGCGCGGATGGCCGGTGCGTGACTGCCTTAATCAGTATCTCTTCGAGAATGTCGAAGTCGTTCGATTCCAGCCGCATCGGTTTTAGGATCGCCGTACGATACAGTCGAAAGCTGTTGGTCACGTCCTTGGCGTGGATGTTGAAGACCGCGCGGAATGTCAGGTTGACCACATAGGACATCCAGATGAGGACCGCCGGGTTCTCGGTATGGCCTCCCGGCACATAGCGCGAGCCAATGACAATATCGTATCGCTCGCGCCCGGCCCACATCGAGGCGAAGTACGAGGCGCTGTGCGACCCGTCGGCGTCCATGCAGAGCAGATGAGTGCCCCGCGCCTCCGCGATTCCGGTGCGGATGGCGTCGCCATACTGATTGCCTCCAGAGCGCCAGACATGGCGCACTCCGTTGATCGCGCAAACCTCCGCTGTGTCGTCCACCGCTGTCTGCGTGTCCAGAATGAGAACTTCAAAATTCGGCGTCAACGCGGCAGCCGCAGCCTTGATCGCGGGCAGAATGTCGCGCAGTGTGGCTGCCTCTTTGTAGGCAGGCAACATCACCGTCAAGTCGAGCGGGACGGTTTGGCCATTCGGGTCGATCATCGGCATTGCTCCGGTTCGGCAACCTGGAGATCCGGGTACTGAGACCTCGCCAGTTGCCAGACGGCATACGCAAGGTTCGTCTTTGGCTTCCAGCCGAGCGACTTCGCAAGGTGGATATCGGCTACCAGATTCATCGGCTCGTACGGATGAAACGGCATCTCCCCCAGGCGAAGCTCGACATCCAGTCCAAGCTGGCGGCAAACCGAACCCACGATGCCGCGCAGCGAGATCGACTGGCCGCTACCCAGATTAAACACATCGCGGCCGGGTAGCGTCCCCTCTTCGAGGATCAGGCATACCGCCTCGGCCACATCCTGCACGGCACAGAAGTCGCGGATCTGCGTTCCCGCCGACATGCTGAACGGCTTGCCCTCCAGCGCGCTCCGCAGAAGCGATGGAAACAGCCGATCCCCGCCATCGTGCAGGCCGGTGAAAGAGAACGGGCGGATGACCGTGAGATGGCGCTTCAGCCGCTCCGCTCCAGCGCGCAGCAGGCAGTCCGCCGCGGCCTTGCTCGCCCCGTATGGGTGCAGCGTGTCGATCGGGTCGCCCTCGCGGCAGGGCCGGCTCTGCTCGCCATACACCAGGCCGGTGCTCATGTGAACGAAATGACAGTTGTCTACCTCGCAGGAGGCCTCGAAGAGCGTGATCGAGGCCGAGACGTTCAACCGGATCAGGTCGAACCAGCCGATCTTCGATGGCCGCACCCCGCTGGCCGCGCAGTGCACGATCGCATTCGGCTGGAACTCCAGTACCGCCTCGGTCAGCCGCGGGGTGTCCGCAATATCGACCTGTTCCAGGCTCACATTCGCCAGATCCGCGAAGAGCGTTGGATCGGGCCGCCGCATCAGCAGACGGATCGTGGTCGCCGGATGCATCCGTCCTAGGTGCCGGACGATGTTGTACCCCAGGGTGCCCGAAGCTCCCGTCACAAGAACCCTCGATAGATGCGAATGAGGCATCGTTAAACCACACCCTTCCTCGGAGTTCTCTCCGAACACTTATCTGCTTGTCTCAACAATTTATTGTACTCGGCGGGACTGTCTACCGCATGTCGTAGTAACTGGTCCATTTACTGCTCTCGATAAGCGTGGATCGATCGCGTGCAACCAGCCGCTATATCTTATGCATACGCTGTACGTCCCGTACGCCATGCACCCACCGCATCTTGTCCGCCAGGCGGTTGAGGCGCCGGGTATCGACCTCTGGTAGCCGAAGTTGCAAGAGAGGCGGTAGGCACGCGTGCATTGGCCCGCGCCAGGTCGCGCAGCAGGCCCGCTGTCCTGTCACCGCGGCGTGGCCCGTTCAGTGCAGTGTGGCGCAGGAATGCAAAAACTCTTCCATCGCGTTGCGGCAGTCGGCAAGCCCTTCGGCCAGCGTGCGCATCTTCAGGCAGGGATGCAGCCTGCGCAACTTGTCGATCGCCAGCCCCGCACTCAGTGGGCGCGCGGCCTTCTGGCCGAACACGCTGGTCGGCACCGGGCGCAGCAAAGATTTGTCGAGAGAAAAAAACGTGGCGACCGCGCATGCAAATTCATAGCGGTCCATGCGTTCAGGGCCGCACACATGGTAGATGCCGGTGGCCCCGCGGTTGACGAGAGCGACGGTCGCCGTCGCCAGGTCGCGGTTGTAGCTTGGCGTCGACACCTGGTCCTGGGGCACGCGCATCGTCTTGCCCGTGGCAAGCGCGCGCAGCACGCTGTACACATAGTTCTTCTGTCCAGCATCCTGCCCATACACGACTGTCGTGCGCACGATAAGCGCATCTCTACAGGCCGCAAGCACCGCCTGTTCCCCCTCCCATTTGCTCC
>JAJZDL010000159.1 GCA_021851465.1 Acidobacteriota bacterium | reverse complement strand
ATGTGGATCCCGATGTGAACAAGGTTCCCCAGGTCATCTGGCTCTACAAGGAGTCGCTCGATCTGTATCGCGTGGGAATGAAGGTGCCCGACGATGTGACGCTGGGCTGGACGGACGACAATTACGGCTATATTCGCGAGCTGCCGGATGCGGCGGAGCAGAGGCGCGCGGGCGGGTCGGGCGTGTACTACCACGTTAGCTACTGGGGCGCGCCGCACGATTATCTATGGCTCTGCACGACCCCGCCTGCGTTGATCCAGGAGGAGATGACGAAGGCGTACGACCACAACGCGCGCAAGTACTGGGTGCTGAATGTGGGCGACCTGAAGCCCGCGGAGATCGACATCGACTACTTCATGCAGTTGGCGACGGACGAGCCGCGCATGGCAAAGATGGGCCAGCGCGAGTTCCTGACGCAATGGGCCACCGAGCAATTTCCCATCACGGAATCGGGCGCCTTGTCCACGAAGGAGACAACGTCCTGGGCCGGTACGCAGATCGCCGACGTTCTCACCCGGTATTACAACCTCAACTTCATCCGCAAGCCGGAGTTCATGGGATTCAACGGATATAACGACGCAATCAAGCGGACGGCCTTCAATCCGCTGGCGTGGCCTTCCGACAAAACGCCGGGGCAGAACTACGCACGCGCGATGGCGTGGGAGCGCCTGCGCGAGGATGAAGAGTCGCTTGCGAGAATGATGCCGGCGCAGTATGCATCGGACTTCTTCGAGCTGGTCGCGTACCCGGTTGCAGGGGCGGCGGCGATGAACGACAAGTTCCTTTCAACGGACCTGGGCTATCTCGACGCGCACCAGCACAACCTGACCGCCATCGCGCCGGACGACGAGCAGGCGCAGGCGGCGTACAACACAATCCAGGCGCTGACGGCGAAGTACAATAGCATCGAAAACGGCAAGTGGGATGGGATGATGTCCGACGCGCCGCGCGAACGGCACGTCTTCGAGATGCCGCGCACGGCGACGGCGGCCGACGTGGACGTGCCACTGCCCGCCGACTGGGGCACAGGCGATGCGACCTGTGCAGGTACAGACAGTCCGCGTGCCTCGGACCGCAACGCGTCGCATAGCGGGCCGTTCGTAGAGCGACACTGCGCGGTCTCGATCGACGCCGCGCACTTTGCGCGCAGCTATGCTGGGGCGAAGGGCGCAGGCAGAGTTGGCACATCCTCGCAGTGGAAGGTCCTGGCGGATCTGGGCATCTCGGGGGACTCGGTGGAGTATGGAGCGCCCGGTTTGCTGGCGAACGAACCCTCCGCAACCTCTTCGGCCTCGAACGATTCGCCCTGGCTTGAGTACGAGTTCACCACCACAAGCAACGGATCGGCCACGCTGGCGCTGCATCTGTTGCCGACGTTTGCGGTCGATTCGGAGCACCGCCTGCGATATGCGGTTGCGCTCGATGGCGGAACGCCGATCGAACTCGACCTGAGCGCGCCCGCAGCCCCGCGCAAATCCTCCAGCGCGGGCGATGGCCCGAGCGACTCCGGGTGGGCGGAGAATGTCCTGCGCAACTCTGCCATCGCCACAATACCAATTGGTACGCTAACTGCCGGAAAACACACCGTCCGTTTGATTTATCGCGATCCTGGCGTGGCCTTCGAGCAGCTTGTGGTCACCTTCCCCGGCGCGCCTCCCGCGTATCCCGTTCCCCCGGAGACGAGGTAGCGTCCGCATCGCATGACGATAGGGATCGCATGGCTGGGCACTCCGCTCAGGAGCCTTCTTCGGCCTCCAACCCGTCGAGCAGCTTTGCGGCGTGGGATGCGTTGTCGGTGCCGAAGACCACGAGCGCGCGCGCCGATCCCGGCTCCAATCCGCAGTACGAGTAGTCGATGTTGATCTTGTGTTCGCCCAGCCGTGTGGCCGCGCGACCCAGTTCTCCGGGGCAGTGGGCGAGGCGGATGGTTGCCGCCTCCGTCTGCTCGAAGATGGCGCGCAGGCCGCCGAGGACAGCCTTGGCGCTCTCAGGATCGTCAACCACTAGACGGGCCAGACTCTCACCCTCCTCCACATAGGACTGAAAGGCGAGGATATTGATTCCTCGTGCGGCCAAGGCGGCGAAGCATCTGCCCAATGCGCCCGGCTTGTCTTCAATGGTAACGGTAAACTCCTTCACCTTTGGCATGAGACTCCCTCCGCAAAGCATCCAGTATAGAGGCGTGTACTCTGGTTTTGCATGGCCACGGGCCGTTATGAGGGGAGGGCGTCGATTGCCGGGGTTGGAACTGGGAGGAGAGCAGTGCAGAGCCTGGCAGGGATGGATGCAAAGAAAAGAGGGCCGCGCATCTTCTGGCGATGCGCGCGGATTGTGTTGCGTGCCTCCGAGCGACTGGCCGTTACCGCCCGCTCACCCGGTCGTATAGATACCGGTCGCTGGTGGTGCCGAGGGATTCGTTGTAGAGGCTGGTGGCGTCGGCCGCCTCGTTCAGCTCCTCGCTGAACTGATGGATGGCGTGCAGATGCTCCGCAGTTGCGGGGATCTGAGCCTGTGGCGTCTTCAGGAACTTTTGATAGCCGCGATCCAGCAGCCGCGCAATCCGGCCGCCCAGGAGCCATCCCGGCCGCGCCAGCAGCATTGTGGTGCCATCGGGCGCGGCGGCAATCTCTGCCGCGCAGCCGTATTTGCGCACCTGAAAGGCCTTAATGCCGGTTCCTGAAGCGTCGTGCGCCGCGGATACATCGAATTGGTGTCCGGCAAGCGTCGCAAGTGCGTCGGTAAAGGTTCGTGGCTGCTTCGTTTTTGCCATAGGTTTCGATGCGGTAGACTCTGATTAACTGTCGCACATCCAGGGCCAGCGTTCAAATCCGTTCCACGAGAGGGCTGGCCGTGCGGCCCAAAGCGGATGGGGCCGGGCCAGGCGAAACGGATGGAAGCGCAGTACACCGTGGAAGGGATGTCTTCGATGATTGCAACGGGGCGCGCTCTTGGAGTGTCGCTGCTCGATCGCATCGGCAACACGCCGCTGCTTGCGCTGGACCGGCTGACCGCGCACCTCTCCGGCGTGCAGATCCTGGGCAAGGTGGAGTGGGTCAATCCCGGCGGCTCGATCAAGGACCGCGCGGCTGCGGCGATCGTACTCGATGCCGAGGCGCGCGGCCAGCTTGCGTTTCATCGGCGAGGCGCAGATCGCGGCCTGCTCGACGCCACCAGCGGAAATACCGGCATTGCATACGCCATGCTGGGCGCGGCGCTGGGCTTTCCCGTGACATTGTGCGTTCCCGCGAACGTCTCGCCGGAGCGCAAGCACATCCTCGATGCATACGGCGCACGGATCGTCTGGACCGATCCGGCGGACGGCTCGGACGGGGCGATCCGCAAGGCGCGCCTACTGGCCGAAGCCGAACCCGAGCGCTACTTCTACGCCGACCAGTACGGCAACCCGCAGAACTGGAAGGCCCACTACCGCACCACGGCCAACGAGATATGGAAGCAGACCGAAGGACAGGTGACGCACTTCGTCGCCGGCCTCGGCACCACCGGGACCTTTATGGGCACGACGCGCAGGCTGAAGGAACTCAACCCTGCGATCCAGTGCATCTCCATGCAGCCCGATTCGCCGTTCAACGGCTTCGAGGGGCTCAAGCACATGGCGACAGCGATCGTTCCGTCCATCTACGACTCCGCGCTCGCCGACGCCAACATCTTTATGGAGACCGAACGCGCCTACACGATGGCGAAGGACCTCGGCCGGCGCGACGGCCTGCTGGTCGGCGTCTCGGCGGCGGGCGCGGTCGCCACATCGCTCGACATCGCCGAGCGCGAGGCGCGCGCCGGGCGCGAGGCCGTCATTGTCACGATCCTCTGCGACTCGGCGGACAAGTACCTGAGCGAACGCTTCTGGCGGGAGGGATGACCCGGATGTTGCATCTCAGCCATGCCGATTACGCGGCCCTGCGAGCGCACGGCGAAGAGACCTACCCGCACGAGTGCTGCGGCGTGTTGCTCGGCAAGGCCTCGCCGGACGGAAACCGCGTCCGCCAGATCGTGCGCGCCGGCAACACACGCACCGACTCCGCGCACAACCGGTACAACATCGCGCCCGAGGAGCTCATCCGTACCCAGCGCCAGGCGCGCACCCTCGGCCTCGACATCGTCGGCTTCTACCACTCCCACCCGGACTGCCCCGCCCAGTGGTCGCAGACCGATTACAACGAGGCGCACTGGCTCGGCTGCTCGTATGTCATCACGCGTGTCGACCAGGGCAAGGCAGCAATCACAAACTCCTTCCTGCTCACCGGCACGGGCGAGGAAGACAAGGCGTTCCGCGACGAACCCATCGAGATCGAACTCGACAGCACTGAATCCTAACAAGAGAGAGGGCAGGAATGAAGATCCACATCCCCACGCCATTGCGCGCATATACCGGCGGAGAACAGACCGTCGGCGTCCCCGGTGCAACCGTCGGCCAGGCACTGCAAGAGTTGACGACTGCGTTTCCCGAGTTGCGCCAGCACCTCTACACAGGCGAAGGCAAGCTGCGCAGCTTCGTCAACATCTACCTCAACGACGACGACATCCGCTACCTGCCGCAGAAGGAATCGACTCCTGTCGGGGAGAGCGACGAGCTGACCGTCATTCCATCTATTGCAGGCGGGTGCGAGGACGGCGCGGCAGATGCGCTCCACGCGATTTGCAACTATTTTTGTCCGAAGGGCGCGAAGCTGTAACAGCCTTCGATCGTCACTCGCGCATTTGCAACCGGAACCGTAGGCACTACTGAAACCCGCATGGATGCGGGCGAGGACAATGAAATGGCAACCGCAACTTTACCTGAAACTGAACTCCCCACACTCACCAACGAGGAGATCTCGCGCTACTCGCGGCACCTGATCCTGCCCGAGGTGGGCATGGAGGGCCAGCAGAGATTGAAGGCCGCTAAAGTGCTCTGCGTCGGCACTGGAGGACTGGGCGCCCCGCTGGCGCTGTATCTCGCAGCCGCGGGCGTCGGCACGCTTGGCCTGGTCGACTTCGACACGGTGGACGCCAGCAACCTGCAGCGCCAGATCATCCACTCCACTGCCACCGTCGGCAAGCTGAAGGTCGATTCCGCCGAAATCATGCTCAAAGGCCTGAACCCGCACATGAAGGTGGTGAAGCACAACACCATGCTCACCAGCGCCAACGCGCTGGAGATCCTGAAGGGCTACGACATCGTCGCCGACGGGACGGACAACTTCCAGACGCGCTACCTGGTCAACGACGCCTGCGTCCTGCTGGGCATTCCGAACGCGTATGGTTCGATCTACCGCTTCGAGGGGCAGGCCAGCGTCTTCGCCACCGAGGATGGCCCCTGCTACCGGTGCCTTTATCCGGAGCCGCCGCCGCCGGGCCTGGTGCCTTCGTGCGCCGAGGGTGGCGTGCTGGGAATCCTGCCTGGGCTTCTCGGCATGATCCAGGCCACCGAGGTCATCAAGCACATCCTCGGCATCGGCGACTCGCTCGCCGGTCGGCTCCTTCTGGTCGATGCGCTGGCCATGAGCTTCCGCACCCTGAAGCTGCGCAAGAACCCCGACTGCCCTGTCTGCGGAACGCACCCCACAGTCACCGCGCTCATCGACTACGACCAGTTCTGCGGCATCGAGAGGCCAAAGAGCGTCGGCCCGCTGGAGGTGGCGCAGAACAAGGCTGTGGCCGATTCGCCGGTGGTCGATGGCATCCCGCAGATCGGCGTGCAGGAGCTGAAACGCCGCCTCGACGCAAAGGAGGACTTCTACCTGCTCGATGTGCGCGAGCCGCACGAGGCCAAGATCGTCCATATCGGAGCGCCACTCATTCCTGTCGGCGAACTGGCACGGCGCGTCGGCGAGCTCGTTGCCCAGAAGGACCGCAAGATCGTGGTGCATTGCAAGTCCGGCGGGCGCAGCCAGAAGGCCGCGCTCATTCTGAAGAACGCAGGCTTCACCGACGTCGAAAACCTCTCCGGTGGCATCCTCGCCTGGGCCGACAAGATCGATCCCACCCTGCCCAAGTATTAGGGAAGGACTGTATTGATGGCCCAGGACAGATAGAGATCCTTAGTTCAGGCTCTCCTGATGGCCGTAGTCGTCGGCGTGCGGCACCATCTGCATATAGACATCGCGCGGAATGTCGGTCTGCCAGTGTCCGGTTGCACGCGCAGCCGCGACCAGCGCCAAGAAGAGAACGGCCAGCGCGCCCGCAACCGTGAGCGGATGTACGGTGCGGCCCCGCCAGCGGGCGGCGGGCGCATCGGCGGCAGACGCTGGCCCGCGCCGCGGCAGGGCCATCTGAAGCGCATTCTCGGCCGGGCAGACAGCGACGCATTCCAAGCAACTGGTGCACTCCACGGACCGTATCTGCAGCAGACGGTCGACCGGCAGGCTGGACGGGCAGGCCTTGCTGCACTTGCCGCAGTCGATGCACGCCTGCGCATCCCTGCGGACGCGCACCGGGCTCAGCGTCGATACCAGTCCCATCAACGCGCCGTAGGGGCACAGGAACCGGCACCAGAAATTCCGGATCAAAACAGAAAGGATGACGAGCGACCCCAGCACCGCAATCCCGATAAAGCTCAGGTTGCGGAAGAAGTTCAGCATCTTGACGTCCGCGATGATGCCGAACGGGGCCAGCATGAAATCGTTCAGCGCCTCCGCCGACATGCTGGCGACGATGTAGAGGAAGAACGCCATCAGCACATATTTCAGGCTGCGCAACGGCAGGTCGAGCCAGCGAGGCACGGCGAGGTTGCGGCGAAAGAGCCTGCGACCGAGCTTCCACAGATACTCGGAGACGGTTCCCACCG
>JAJZDL010000158.1 GCA_021851465.1 Acidobacteriota bacterium | reverse complement strand
GCATGTCTGAGACGATCTCTCCGAGGACCCGCTTTTGCGCGGCGGTGGGATGGAAGGGCAGGACCTGTTTGATGGCCTCGCGCACGGCGGGGCCGGTGGCGAAGGCGGTGCCGAGGCGCTCGCGCATGCGGCGGCGCTTGAGTTCGAGGCCGAGTTCGAGATAGAAGAGCTCTTCAAAGATGAGGCGCTTGTGCGCGGGGGTGGTGGAGGCCATCAACTCGACCATCGGCGTTCCCGCTTCGGGGAAGTGGACGGCTTTGAGGGCCTCGAGGCGCGAGGGAAGATGAAGGCGATGGAGGAGCGCGGCGGGGAGCGTCTCCTGCGCTTCGACGCGGTCAGCGCCGCCGCTCTCAACAAGTTCCTCGAAGATGGACCAGACGACGCGGCGCATCCATTTGGAGGTGAGCTTGGATCCCCAGGGAGTGGTGCCGCCGAGCGACTCGTATACGGGGACGATGCGGCCCATTTCGAGCATGGCGAACTCTGCGTCGGGGCCTGTGGCTCCGGGCGCGGGGAGGATCTCGAACTGTGGCTGGACCATCTTGAAGCGCCCGGAGGTTGCGCCCTGTCCTGCGATGGCGGCGGCAGCCATGGCGGAGCGGGAGGGCTCGAGCTTGCCGTAGACGGCGACCATCTGGCCGAGCTTGAATTTGTCTTTGAGGTAAGCGCCGTGGAACCAGATGCACTTGACGGTCCCCAGGCCCTGGCCGAGCGTCAACTCGAACATTGGCCCGGCGCGTGTGCGCAGGAGGATGCTGCCACGCACCTCGCCGATAATCGAGGCCATGGAGCCGGCGACGAGCGAGGCCATGGGCTGCGGGTTGAGGCGGTCCTCGTAGCGGAAGGGGAGGTGGTAGAGGAGGTCTTCGACTGTGTCGATGCCGCGGGTGGCGAGGCCGGCGGCGATGCGCTCGCCGACCCGCTTGACGAACTTGACCGGGGTTGAGAGTTCGAGCACAGACCGATGCTATCAAGTTGGCGGATGCTTCCCCAAACGGCGCGCGTGCATCCAACACAGCGGGAGGCGGCCCATGCGATACAACACGGTTAAGACTTATCTGCAACTGGTATGTTTGTTGGCCCTCACGCTGTCAATTTCCACCGTTCTCGCCGGGCAGCAGGCGGAGGTTGGGACGCTGGCGCCTCTGGAGATGGGCACCACGCTGCCGGTCGTGCTGCACGAGGCGCTTTATTCCGGCAAGACCGCCGTTGGCACGCGGGTGCTGGCGACGACGACGCAGCGGGTCCCGATCGGCGCGCACCGGTATCTGCGGCGGGGCGCGGAGCTGATCGGCACGGTCACAGAATCGGTTGGCGGCGAAGGCAGTGGGCAGGCCGGCACATTAAGCCTGCGATTTACCGCACTGCGCTATCGCGGACAGACGGTGCCGGTTGCCGTCGATGCGATCGCCATCGCGAACTTTACGGATGTAGACGACACATGGCTGCCGGCGGATGGAGGGACCGACCGCGGCAATGCAAGCCCTGCGAGCTGGACGACAAGACAAGTCGGCGGTGACGAGGTCTTCCGCTCCGGTTGGGAGGGCCCAGTGTGCGACGGCCATTTGAAGAAGGTTGGGTTTGCCGATGTGCATGGCGTGTACAGCCTGCCGGTTGCAAGCGCTGGAGAAACAGCGGGGTTTGCGCACGCACTGGGCGTTTTTTCGGCTTCGGCATCGGGCCTCTACGGGTTTGACGAAGGGGTCGCACTGCGCTCCTCGCAGGGGGCGATTCGCATTACGGGGCCGTGGAAGAAGGCGTTCATCCGGCGCGGAGACAATCTTCTGCTGCGTGTGACGGACGGCCGTTGACAGGCTTCCGGCGCGTTGGAGATTCGCTGCGATCAAACGCAATCGAGGGGAACACTGCACGCGCGGATGGCAGGATTGGGTGGAGTGAGAGCGCCTGCGAGGCGGGCTCGGTGGTAGTCTGAGCGATGTATGGGTGATTTTTTTCGAGCAAGGAACAGGCCGTGTGCCATTGACGACACGAGGATCCAGGGACCTGAATCGAGAGCTGGGGTACGCGCAGTTTGCGTTGCGGCCTGGATGGTTGCGGCGGTGCTGTTCGCGGTGCCGGGGCGGGGGCAGATACAAGGCGCGGGGGCAGGGACGAAGACGATGTTGGTGGAGCCGCCGACGCCTCTGTTGCCTGCGACGCTGGGTGGCCTGCGACGCGTGAGCGAGGGCGATACGGGCGACGGGCTGGGCCAGATGGTATCCGCGGGGCTGAGCGCTCAGGACAGGGCTGCGCTGACGGAGGACGGCCTGCGGCGGTTTGCGCGGTCGGAGTATGCGGGCGCACCGCTTGGGGCCGCGCTCGGTTCGGTGACTGTGTATGCGTTTGGCGATGCGAGCGGTGCGATTGCGGCGTACGACTACTTTCGCCGGCCGGGGATGCGGACGGAGAGGCTCGGCGACGAGGCGCTGTCGAATGGGGACGGGTTGCTGCTGCGCAGCGGCGCGAATGTGGTGGTGGGAGAGTTCAAGCTGGGCCACGAGGCGATGCTTGCAGTGAGCCGGGAGCTGATATTGCATCTGCCGAAGGTGGTTGGGACGGCGGGACTGGCACCCCTGCTGCCTACGCTGGTGCCGGTGGGAGAGATGGATGCGGGTTCTGTGCGCTATGCGCTGGGGCCGGTGAGCTACGCGGCGATGGGCGGCGTGCTGCCTGCGCAGGCGGTGGGGTTCGACAAGAGCGCGGAGGCGGTGACGGCGCGGAGCCGGAGCGGCGGCGTGCTGACATTGCTCTCGTACCCGACGCCGGAGATTGCGGCGGAGCATGAGCGCGCGATCGCTGCGCTGGGCGGGCAGCAAGCGGCGGAGAACCTGGAATCGGGCCCCGCGTCGGTGCAGAGGACGGTCCAGAGACCGGGCCAGGCATCGACTGATGCGGCGGCAAAAACATCAACGCAGAGATTCGCTTCCGGGGCGGTTCTTCAGGGAACAGTGAAGATGAGGCGCGAGGGGACACTTCTGTTGCTGACGACGGGAGCGTGGACCGAGGTGGAGGCCGAGCGGATGGTGAACAGAATCCATCTGCACGACGAGATAACGATCGACAAGCCGGTGCCACTGGATTTTTCTACGGAGCTGCACAAGACCTACAGCCTGCTGGTGAGCATTGCGATCCTGAGCGGCATGGGATGTCTTGCGGCGTTGGTGGTTGGATTGTTCTTCGGCGGCGGGCGGGTGCTGGTTCGTGTGATGCAGGGCAAGCCCGCGGCGAGCGAGCCGGAGTTTCTACGCATCGATCTGAGTGGATCTGCGGGCAAGCGACTGCGCGATGGCGAGGAGTGAGGCGCGGAGAGGCGAAGATCTCGACCAGGCTGTTGCGCGGGCGCGAGACGGCTTGGGTGGGGCCGGGATGCACATTTATGGGTGCATCATGAGCTGTAACTCTATAATTCTAAAATTGTTGTTAGATAACGGCGGTTGAATAAGGGAATAAAAGACGAATATTTCTCGATTCGTCGATATTTATAAATTGTTTATTATCAGCGTATTGTAGTGGCATCGTTTTAGTCTTGACACCGGTTTTGGCCAAACTTAGTATGCAGCCAGAAAGTTCTGATGGCTTTGCCTCCGTTGGAACTATTCTCCCTAAAGAAAAGGCCGCCCTGTTGCCGGGCGGCCTTTTCGCGTCCGCGGGGCATTGTGGAGCGTGGAAGAGCGAAGGAGGAATGCGGTGCATGACTAAAGTTTGGATTGAGGAATGGATGCGTGCGATGGAGTCAAAGGGCCTTGCCGATAGCATAGAGGGCCGATGCAACTCAGTTGGTTGGATCGGACTCAAGGAGGCTGCGATGCATGACATAGTTGCGGTACTGGTATTTGTGGCGATGGTATTGGCCCCGTGCGCGGCTGCGCTGACGGCCAAGATGCACGATGCAGGCTAAATGCCGGGTTGGTGGCTGAGGAATGTGCTGTGTGCCGGGGTGTGGGTGCGATGCGCGGGGATTGGGTGCGTGAAAGTATGCGTCTGGGAGTAGACGGACGGGAGTAGACGGACAAGGATCTGGGGGGCGGGTCTTTTGGAGCGAGCGCGAGTGGGTGCGTAGCGGGATGCGTGCGTGGGCATGCCGATGCGGGAATGACGCGGGCGTTTGCGGTGGAATAGTATGGTTGCCGCAAGAAATCTGGATTGGTGGGTTTGCAGCCGATGATGAAATGGTTCGGTGTAGTGTTGCTCGTTGGAGTTTCGTGTGGGCTGTACGCGCAGACGCCGGCAGATGGCGGGGCGGAAAGAACGGTGGGCGTGCAGACGGTGGGCAGGGCACCGGCGGTGCTGCCGGGCGCAGGGCTGGCGCAGCACGATTTTGTCTACTCGGGGGAGTCGCACCGTCGGCGGATCTTTATTGTGCGCGGGGGGAAGATCGCATGGAGCTATGAAGATGCGACGGGCAAGGGCGAGATCAGCGACATGGTGATGCTCTCGAATGGGAACATTCTGTTTGCGCACCAGTTTGGAGTGACGGAGATTACGCCGGAGAAGAAGGTGGTGTGGAACTATGAACCGCCCGCCGGCCATGAGGTGCATACGGCGGTTCCGATCGGGAAGGACCGCGTGCTGTACATCGAGAACGGCGATCCGGGAGCGGTGCTGCGGGTGGTGAACATCGTGACGGGTGCGGTGGAGAAGGAACTGCCGCTGGCGGTGAAGCAGCCGGTGAGCGTGCATGGACAGTTTCGCCACGCTCGGCTGACAGCGGCTGGGACACTGTTGGTGGCGCACATGGATTTAGACAAGGTGGTGGAGTACGACTCGAATGGCCGGGAGGTGTGGTCGTTTCCTGCGCTGGGGGCGTGGAGCGCGAACCCTCTGGAGAATGGGAACGTTCTGATTACAGACCGGGTGGGTGTGCGCGAGGTGACACGGCGCGGCGATACGGTGTGGAGTTGGACCCCGGCGGACGCTCCGGGCTATCAATTTGCGAGCCTACAGCAGGCATGGCGGCTGGCGGATGGGGACACGGTCATCAACAACTGGGTAAACGAGTGGACGAAGGATGCGAAGAACGCTCCTGGGTCTGTGCAGGCGATCGAGGTGAACGCAGCGAAGCAGGCGGTGTGGGGGTTGCGGGAGTGGACGCCGCCGAACGATCTGGGGCCGGCGACGTCGATCCAGTTTCTGGATCAGCCTGGCCAGGCAGCGGCCGAGGACGTACACTTCGGCGATATTCGGTAGGCGTTCCGTTATGCAGGGAGGATCGGCGGGGGGCGACAAGGGCGTTTTCACCGATGGTGTAGAGCGTTGCGGGTCGAACAAGATGCGGGGATTCTTCGCTGCGCTCAGAATGACAATTCATTTACCTCTACACCAATGGTGAAAATGCGTTAGAAACTGACCTTGCGCTGTGGAAACCAGGTGAGCTGGATGGTGGATGTGGTCACGTGTTGCGAGGTGGCTGGGTAGGTTGGCGTGCCGGAGGGATAGACGGGGGCCTTCCAGTGCTCGTAGGCAAAGGTGCCATCGATCTCGAACTGTTTTCCGATGCGCTTGACTGCTTGGAAGCTGATGTCGTTCAAGGTGGTTCCGCCGGGGATGAAGTCCTTGGCGGCTTTTTGATTGCGCGCTCCTAGCTGGAGCCACTCGTTGCCGCTGAGGTGATAGGTAATCCATGCCTGGCCGCCTTTGTCCTCGCGCCCAATCCAGTCGCCGAAGAGCTGGCCTTGGTTGGTGTAGCCCTGCCTCTGGATGCCCTCGTAGTACATGAAGCGGCCGCCGATGCTGTTGGTGATGGGTGGGTCGGTGTAGGCGGCCTCGACGCGCACGTCCAGCCGGGGGAGACCGGGAACGTGGGAGAGATAGATCCCGGGCCTCCATGAGGCGCGGCGGGGAGCGTCGATGGGCGAGACATCGTCGTGCACCTCGGAGTCCGAGTAGAGGGTGAGCCAGTTGCGCACGAAGGGGAGGCGGTAGCTGAAGTCGAAGGCGCCGAAGCGAGCACCGGGATCCTGCGGACTATTCTTGATCGCCCCATCGGGCGCGGAGAAGCTGAAGAAGCTGCGCAGGAAGGTGTGGAGGTTGATTGGTTCGTGGCCCTTGCCGCCCCAGATGACGGTGCGCTCGAAACCGAACTCGAGGTTCTCGGTGGGCCGGAAGCTGATCTTTTCGAGGTGTACCCAGGGATCGTTGGGGTAGGTGTGTCCCTTGAGCGATCCGACCAGGAAATCGTAGCGGAAGGGGCCAGTGAGATAGGAGAGCAGGGGGATATAGAGCGGCTCGGTGCGGTTGATGCGGAACGAGTAAATGTTCTGCGCGTTGTTGGAGTAGGCCATAGCGCCGCCGAGGCCTGGGCCGATCCAGTCGTCCTGCTTGCCGAAGGAGATCTCGTGGTTGAGCAGGCGGTAAGAGGCGTATGCCTCGATGAAGCGGGCATCGAGAGTTGTGCCGATGGGCCCCATGGGAATGGTTGCCTGATTGTAGGGCAGATTGGTGGCGGGGTTGATAAAGGGGATCAAGTCGATGTTGGAGAGCGTCTGTGCCAGCGCGGTGGAGTAGCCGGCGGCCGAGGGCGCACCCTGGAACTCTCCACGTAGATGGAGCACAAACCGGCCTGCAATGGCATAGCCGCTCGCGCCTGAATAGTTGTTGAACCCGCCCTGGAAGGGACGTCCGTAGTCATTAATAATGGTGGAGCCGAGATGGTAGCTGTCGTCGAGTGGGGTGCCGCTGATTCCGCGCGCCGTGGAGTAAACCGAGTCCACACGCACCCGGTCTTCCGGGGACTGGCAGGAGAGTGCCGCATTGAAGCGCAGCTCGCGGGTCAGCGCCTCGTAGATCCTCT
>JAJZDL010000157.1 GCA_021851465.1 Acidobacteriota bacterium | reverse complement strand
TCGCTTGGTCCTCAAGATTTCCAAGTCCGACGGCAACACCCTGAAGATAGACTCCTACTACCTTGATGGCGGAGCGGAGAAAATTCCCATTAACGACGCCACCTTCGATGGCTCAATACTCAAATTTCCAGTGACGGGATACAGCGGCGAATACATAGGAAAGATGAGCGCGGACGGCAACACCATTGTGGGTGCCTGGAAGCCAGACAATGAACCATCTCAGCCGATAACCTTCACGCGCGCTACTCCAGAGACGGCGTGGGTTATTTCGCGGCCTGCTGGGCTGCCACCCATGGCAGAGGATGCGCACCCATCGTTTGAAGTCGCCACAATTAAGCCAAGTGCTCAGGGCGAGGGCAGTAATGGCATTGCTTCTTTCACTGCGCAGGGACGCCATTTCTCTGCTAAGAACTCCAGCCTTGTCCGTCTCATCGAGCAAGCCTACCAGATCGAGCCTCGACTGATACTAGGCGCACCGTCCTGGGCAGACACAACTAAATTCGACATCGATGGCATACCAGATACCGCAGGTCAGCCGAATGGAATCCAGGAACAGGAGATGTATCAAAAGCTGCTGGCAGATCGCTTCAAGTTGTCATTCCATCGCGTCAAAAAGAAATATTCTGTCTACGTCCTTGAGCAGGATAAGGGCGGACCAAGGCTCACAAAGAGCAGTAGCGATCCTAAAGATCGTGAGCATGTTCTAATGAATCCCGGACTACATGGAGGATGGACCACAACATTCGTAAATTGGACGATGGGGGACTTCCCCAACTTCTTGATGCAGGTCGTCAAGGATCGGCAGGTCGTGGATCAGACGGGACTACAGGGAAGGTTTGATTTTTTTATGACCTTCGCTCCCGACCCCCTCGCACCCGATGCAGGCTCCGCGCCGGACATCTTCCAAGCGGTTCAGAAGCAGCTCGGACTGAAGTTGCAACCCACCAGGGCTCCCGTCGATGTCATCGTCATCGACCACGTCGAACCACCCACGCCAAACTGATCGCTACCGCTTCACGGCAGCAGCGTCCGCAGCATGGCCAGCGTCGCATGGGAGAGGATCCGCTTCACCGCGCCGGGCGCTGCGGCCTCCTGGGCCTTCGCCGACCGTTCTTCCCAGCCGCCCAATCCGCCCGCGCAGGCAGGCGTTGCACCGGATTGCGTCCTCTTCGTTGCAGGTCCGGCCGGGATAGATCTGGTACATCTGGCGGTAGGGCGCGGGGGTAAGGATGGGCATAAAGACGTTGGCCCCGCTCTGCAGTCCATGTTCGCGTCCGTCCACGCTGTTGATGGTGGCCAGCGCGGTGGTGCTGGGCAGGTTCGCCTCGGGGCAGGCCAGCCGCGCCAGCGCCACGGCCTTCAGCGTCATCCACTCGCTGCTGGGGACCTGCTCCGCGCCCGCCGTGGGCACACCGGGCACACCGAGCGGCGTATCGGGATGCGCAAGGAACGGGCCGATGCCGATCATGTCCAGGTCGAGCTGCTCGAAGAGTTCGATGTCGTGCGCGAGCATCTCGTACGTCTGGCCGGGAATGCCGACCATGACGCCGCCGCCGATCTCGTAGCCCATGGAGCGCAACTCGCCGAGCAGGGCAATGCGGTCGCTGACGGCGGCGCCGCGTCGCGGATGGATGGCAGCGTAGAGCGCGGGGTCGGAGGTCTCGAAGCGCAGCAGGTAGCGGTCGGCCCCCGCCTCGCGCCAGAGGCGCAGCTCGTGGGGCATCCGCTCGCCCAGGCTGAGCGTGATGGCCAGCGGCGTCTCTTCTTTAATCGCGCGAAGAACATCGGCGAGCCACGCGGCCTCGATGCCATAGTCTTCTCCAGCCTGCAGCACAACCGTGCCGAAGCCCAGCCGAACCGCGGTGCGAGCGCAGGCGAGGATCTCTTCGCGGGCCATGCGATACCGCGGAATGGAGCGGGCCATGCGCAGGCCGCAGTAGTGGCACTGCCGCACGCAGTAGCTGGAGATTTCAATCAGCCCGCGCAGATGGACCGCGTCGCCGACGAACGCGTGGCGTACCGCATCGGCGCGGGCAAAGAGCTGCTCCAGCGCGGTGGGTTCGGTCTCGCGCAGCCAGAGAAGGATCTCTTCGTGAGTCAGTCGAGGCATCGCTTCGCTCCGTCCGCGTTACACAAAGACGTCGCGCTTGCCCGCGCGCACGGCCTGGATCATGGGGGTGGCAATGCGCTTCTGCTTGGCGTCCATCTGCTGGATGCGATACAGCATCAGCCGCTCGCCGACCGCCTTGGTGGCGGGGCTGGCGTAGTCCTCCAGATACTCGGTAAAGGTGGACAACGCATTCGGCTCGCAGTGGTACTTGATCTCTCCGGGCTTGGCGATGTCCATGAAGTCGGTGCCGGTGCGGCCCAGCCGGTAGCACGCGGTGCAGAAGGAGGGCGTGAAGCCCATCTCGGCGATCTCGCGCACAATCTCGTCGATGGGGCGCGTTTCGCCGACGGCAAACTGGCTGCTGTTGAAGTCTCCCTGCGCCAGCTCGTAACCGCCGGGATCGGTGCGGCTGCCCGCCGAGGTCTGCGAGATGCCCATCTGGAAGCTCTTGCGGCGCACCTCGGCGGACTCGCGCGTGGACATGATCATTCCGGTGTAAGGGACCGCAAGGCGGATGATCGCAATCAGTTTGAGAAAATCGGCGTCGCTGACCGTCCACGGCGTGGTGGCGGTAAAGTCGGTGCCCGCGGCCGGCTCCAGGCGCGGCACGCTGATGGTGTGCGGGCCGCAGCCGAAGCGCTCCTCCAGATGATGAATGTGCTGCAACATCGCAAGCAGCTCGTAGCGCCAGTCGTAGATGCCGAAGAGCGGGCCGATGCCCACGTCGTCGATGCCCGCCTCCATGGCGCGGTCCATCACGGTGGCGCGCCAGTCGTAGTCGGCCTTCCGTCCGTGTGTATGCACCTTGGCGTAGGTCGGGCGGTGGTACGTCTCCTGGAAGCACTGATAGGTGCCGATGCCGGTGGCCTTCAAGTGGCGAAAGTCCTCGACGGTGAGCGGCGCGATATTGACGTTGGCGCGGCGGATCTCCCCGTTGCCGCTGCGCGTGGCGTAGACCGTCTCGATGGCCTTGTAGACGTACTCCAGGCTGTTCGAGTTCGGGTAGGACTCGCCGGCGACCACCAGGACGCGCTTGTGTCCCTGTTTGACGATGACCTTGATCTCCGCCGCAATCTGCTCCTGCGTAAGCGTGATGCGGTGCAGCTCGCGGTTGCTCGCGCGATACGCGCAGTAGCTGCACTCATTGGTGCAGCGGTTGCTGATGTAGAGAGGCGCGAACAGGACCAGGCGCGAGCCGTAGATCTCCTCCTTGACGGCACGCGCAATGCTGAAGAGCTCTTCCGTCAGCTCGCGGTCCTGAAGCGCGATCAGCGTCGCAACCTCGTCGAAGGTGAGGCCCTGCATCTCGCGCGCCTTGGCAAAGATGGCACGAATCCGCGCGGGCTCGGGCTGGATGGTATGGTCGAGGCAGTCGATGATTGCCTGCTCATTCACATAGGTGGCCTCTTCGGCGAGTGCTGCCATCGTTCCTCCTCGGCACGGTTGGGCGGTGCTGCGCCGCCTGCGAATCCGCAGGCCATTCGCTGGGTTGTCTCGCAACTGCCGGCGCCCTGTCTCCCAAGCTGCGCCAATTGAGTACTAACACGATGTTGCAACCCTGAGCGGTGACGCGGGTCACAGAGCGATCAAGCGAAATATGCACAGGAATTTTCCACGAGAAATGACCGACCTGAAGACATACCCAGGGCCGCATCCAGTGAGACGTACGTCACAGCCAGCGCCTGCCGGTCGGCGCACAATAAGATCGGCAATCGTGGTTGAAGCGGCATGGGAAGGGCGCCATGGGGCAGAGCGAACGCATCGAAGAAGATTCCCTCGGCACGCGCGTGCTGCCCGCGGAGGCGCGCTACGGCATTCACACGGCGCGAGCACTGGAGAACTTCCCGCTCGCAGGGCGTGCTGTGCATCCCGCGCTGGCGCGGGCCTTCGGCACGGTGAAGCTGGCCTGCGCAATCACGAACCGCGCGCTGGGCGCATGGTCCGGCGACGCGGCCAAGGCGGACGCAATCGAGCAGGCCTGCCGCGAGCTGGACGAGGGGCTGCTCGTCGGCGAGATTGTAGTGGACGCGTTGCAGGGCGGCGCGGGGACTAGCACCAACATGAACGTCAACGAGGTGCTGGCCAATCGCGCGCTGGAGGTTCTTGGCTTGCAGCACGGGGAGTACGCGCGCGTCTCACCGCTGGACGACATCAACCTGCACCAGTCCACCAACGACACCTATCCGACTGCGCTGCGGCTGGCAGCGATCCGGCTCCTGCACACGCTGGAGCAAAAGGCGGTCGCGTTGCAGGAGTCGTTCCAGCGCGCCGAGCGGCGCTTCGCGCATGTGGTGAAGGTGGGGCGCACCGAGTACCAGGATGCAGTGCTGACCACGCTGGGCCGTGAGATGAGCGCGTATGCGGAGGCCATCAACCGCGACCGCTGGCGGATCTACAAGTGCGAAGAACGCCTGCGCGTGGTGAACCTCGGCGGCACCGCGATCGGCACCGGGCTGGCCGCGCCGCGCGAGTTCATCTTCCGCGCCACCGAACAGTTGCGCGCGCTCACCGGCATCGGCTTCGCCCGCGCGGAGAACCTGGTGGACGCCACACAGAACGCCGATGTCTTCGTCGAGGTCTCCGGCATCCTCAAGGCGCACGCCGTCTCGCTGATTAAAATCTCCACCGACCTGCGCCTGCTCTCTTCGGGGCCGGATGCTGGCTTCGGAGAGGTCCGCCTCCCCGCGCGCCAGGCAGGCTCGTCCATCATGCCCAACAAGGTGAACCCGGTGGTTCCCGAGGCCGCCACGCAGGCGGCGATGCTCGCAATGGGCAACGACAGCGCGCTCTGTGCTGCCTGCGCCGCGGGCAGCCTGGAGCTGAATGCGTTTCTGCCCTTGATTGCACATTGCCTGCTGGAGAACCTGGACGTACTGGCGCGGGCCGACGATCTGCTGGCGCGGCTCTGCGTGGACGGCATCGAGGCCGACGAGGCGCGCTGCCGAGCGCATGTGGAGAACGCAACCTCGCTGGCCACCGAGCTGGTCCCCGCGCTGGGCTACGAGCGCGCAAGCGAAGCGGCCCGCCTGGCGCGCGACCAGGGCAAGACCCTGCGCACGGTGGTTGCCGAGATGGGTTGGATGAGCACGCAGGAGTTCGATGCGGCAACCAGCCCGGAGGCGGTCTGCCGGCTGGGTTCGCCTGCATGCAAGATCGCACAGCCGCGCACAAACACAACACCGCGCGATGCGGCAAAGGAGACGCAGCTATGAACACCGCACCGAAGGGATTGCGCCTGCACATCGGATTCTTTGGCCGCCGCAATGTGGGCAAGTCGAGCTTGTTGAATGCAATTGTGCGCCAGCAAGTCTCGATCGTCTCCGATGTCGCCGGGACCACCACCGATCCGGTGGAGAAGCCGATGGAGATGCTTCCGCTGGGCCCGGTGCTGTTTATCGATACGGCGGGGATCGACGAAACAGGCGCGGCCGGCGCACTTGGCGCGCTGCGGGTGGAGAAGACGCGGCAGGCGTTGCAGCGCGCCGAGATCGCCGTGCTGGTGGCCGAGCCGAACGACTGGGGCGAGTTTGAGGAAGGGCTGCTCGCCGACTTTGCCGCACAAAACACGCCCGCCCTAGTCGTCTTCAATAAGACGGACGCGGCCCCGCCGGATGCAGCGCTGATGGAGCGTCTGCGCGCGGCCAAGCTGCGCGTGGTGCTGGCCTCGGCGCTGACCGGGCAGGGACTGCCGGAGCTACGCGAGGCGCTGCTTGATCTTGCCCCGTCCGACTTCATCGACTCACCCGCAATCGCCGGCGACCTGGTCGGTCCGGGCGAGCTTGCGGTGCTGGTTGTGCCCATCGACAAGGAGGCTCCGAAGGGACGCCTGATCCAGCCCCAGGTGCAGACCATCCGCGACCTGCTGGACTCGGACGCTCTGTGCATGGTGGTAAAAGAGCGTGAGCTGCACACCGCGCTGGAGCGACTGAAGACGCCGCCAAAGCTCGTGGTCACCGACTCGCAGGCCTTCCTCAAAGTTGCGGCGGACACGCCAAGCGATGTGCCGCTGACAAGCTTTTCAATTCTGATGGCGCGCTTCAAGGGCGACCTGACGGCGCAGGTGGAAGGGGCGCTGGCCATCGAACGCCTCCGCTCCGGCGACCGCATCCTGATCGCCGAGGCATGCACACACCACCCCATCGGCGAGGACATCGGGCGAGTCAAGATTCCACGCTGGCTGGCGCAGTATACGGGAGTGAAGTTGGAGTTTGAGACCGTACAGGGGCGCGATTTTCCCCAGGACCCCTCCGGCTACGCGCTGGTCGTGCACTGCGGCGGATGCATGTGGAACCGCCGCCAGATGCTCAGCCGCATCCTGCAATGCCAACATGCGGGGGTGCCGATTACCAACTATGGGTTGACGATCGCTTACAGCCTGGGCATCTTTGCCCGCGCGCTGGGGCCGTTTCCCGCAGCGTTGGAGCGCTATCGCGCGTTGGCGGAAGACGCGGCGCACTGCTGCGCATAAGAGTGCATCGAGTGGAAGAACCGTAACTCGCCAACATTCTTCGATAGCACAAAAAAATAATTGCAGAGTATGACAGCCATCACATACACCGCCGCCTTTCACGGCTAAAGTTCAAGCAGTCGCTCGCTGTCTTTTGCAGCGGCAGCACATGGAGTCGCAAGAGAAGTCGCCGCGGGGAGAAGTGCGATGCGCTGCTCCGTCACGCGATTGCTCCTGTACCGCAACCAATGCGCCACGCAGTGCGCGTTTGCAGGGCGCGAATTGTTC
>JAJZDL010000156.1 GCA_021851465.1 Acidobacteriota bacterium | reverse complement strand
CCCGATGATTTGCTCTTCACTGAATCGGCTCTTCTTCATCGCTTCCGTCCTCTCCAATAATTTGCGAGAGAACTCCAGCTTCAAATGGTAGAGATTTCCGGGGGCACGTCAGTTCTATGCGGATGGGAAATTAGAGCGATGCGCCGTCTCGCGTGCAACCGCCTTTGGCGAGGCGCAACTGCCCGCGCACTCCATCCTCGCCCTCCTCCCCGATGGCCGTCCGCACTACGCAATGATGCAGCACGACTCCCTGGTCGCTGGCGTCAGGTGCAGCGGCGGAAATCGGCTGCTCGGCCCCGGCGAAGGCGCGATGACCGCGCTCTATCCCAGCGGCAAACTACAGCAGTGCTGGCTCGCCGGAGACCAGGTGGTGCAGGGTGTCCCGTGCAGCACCGCGGGGATCCTCGGTTTCTTCGGTGATGGGGCGCGGCGCGACGGCGGCGCGAAATTCTACGAGAGCGGAAAGCTCCACTCCTGTACGCTATCGCGAGACTTCGGCCCGCAGCACCGCGCAGACCACTTTGATCAGGCCCCGTGATTCGCCACGCTCGTTGATTGCCGGAGGTCCTTCACCGGCATCGGCGCATCCGCATCCGCCTCTACGCGCACCTCCCCGCCCAGCGCCCGCAGAAACCCCCTCACCGCCTCCAGCGCCGCCCGCACAGCCCCCGCCGAATACCGCAGCAGCACTGGCCTTGCCCCCTCGGCCCCATCCACGATAAAGTCAAATCCCCCGCGCAGCGCGAAGCAGCGGTCGCCGCGATAGGTGCACGACGCCAGGTCGGTGATGCTCTGCGCCTCGCTCGGCGTCAGCAGGACCGTACGCGGCGGCGCCATCCGGTCGAGCAGGCAAAAGATCTCCAGCTTCGACTCCAGCTCATCCGGCACAAAGTCCACCGCAACGTCCGCCTCGCGCACCGCCTCCTCGATCGTCGCCGCAACCGTCAGCCTGCCGCGCGCCCCCGCGTTCTGCGACGCCAGATCGGCGTACGCCTCCTGTGCCCGCCGCAGGTTGGCCGGCATCACGTCCTCCAGCACAACGTCGAAGCCCGCCGCAGCGCACGCCAGCGCAAAGCTCCGACCCACGCGCCCAGCGCCAATCACCGCCACCCTGTGGATCGCAGGTTGCAAACCATCCACGCTCACGCCCGCCACTCCGCCGCTCACTTCTTCGCTTGCACGGCCAGGATCACGCTCTCGTAGCTCGGCTCCGCGCCCTTGATGTGCTCCGACACGCGCTGCCGCTCCTCGTCCGTCAGCGACGGCAACACCGTCAGGATCCGCCGCAGCGTCACAGATATATCGTCCACATAGTTCATCGTCCGTATTGCTTCACCAGAGAGAGGCATCGTTGCTCCTGTCAGTTTGAACTTCGTTCCCACCAGTCTACCGCGCCGGCGCAGCACCCATATTTTCAACCTGTCGTTCACTTGAACTTGTCATTCTGAGCGCAGCGAAGAATCCCCGCATTGGGTCTTTGCCGTTGCTTGTTCTCACCCAACCGCCGCTATGCCTCTCCCTTCGCCTCAACCCCGTCCCGGTCCGTCATCTCCATCAGTGCGGCAAGCTCTGCCGCCATCTCCGGACGCAGCGCCCCCGCCTCATAGCGCCAGGTCCAGTTTCCAACGCTGTCCGAAGGCGTGTTCATCCGCGCCTCGCTGCCCAGTTGCAGTATGTCCTGCATCGGAAAGATGCACAACTCCGCAACCGACCGCGCCGCCGCGCGCATCATCGCGCCCACGATCTCCTCGTCCTGCCCGATCGGCTGCAGGTACGTCTGCACATGCGCCCGCTCCTGCTCGCCCACTCCGCTCTTCCACCATCCCAGCGTCGTGTCGTTGTCGTGCGTCCCCGTGTAGGCGACCGTCTTCGGCACATACTGGTGCGGCAGATAGATTCGCGCACCGCGGTCGGAGAACCCGAACTGCAACACGCGCATCCCCGGAAACCCAAAGTGCTCGCGCAGCTCCTCCACCTCCGGCGTAATCAGCCCCAGGTCCTCGGCGATAAACGGCAGCTCGCCGAAGACCTCCTTCAGCCGCTGGAACAGCTCCAGCCCCGGTGCCTTCACCCACTGCCCATTCATCGCCGTCGGCTCGTCCGCCGCAATCGACCAGTACGCCTCGAAGCCGCGAAAGTGGTCCAGCCGGACCATGTCGTACAGCGCCAGCGCGCGCCGCACCCGCGCCACCCACCAGTCGAAGCCACGCTCCTTCAGCTCGCCCCATTTGTACAGCGGGTTGCCCCAGCGTTGCCCCGTCGCCGAAAAGTAATCCGGCGGCACGCCCGAGACGCGCAGCATCCTGCCCTTCTCGTCCAGTTCGAAGATCTCCGGGTGCGTCCACACCTCCGCGCTGTCGTAGTTCACAAAGATCGCCATGTCGCCCAGAATGCGGACCCCGCGCTCCCCACAGTACGCCCGCAGCGCGCGCCACTGCTCGTCGAAGAAGAACTGGATCGCCTTCTCCACCGCCAGTGCGCGCGCCTCCTCGGTCAACAGGGCCGCCAGCGCGTCGTGCTTGCGCTGCGCGTACTCCTCCGGCCACTCGTTCCAGCTCGCCGCACCGAACCTCCGCCGCAGCACATTGAAGCTCGCATAGTCGGGCAGCCAGCTCATGTTCTCCTCGCAGAACTTCAAAAACTGCGTGCGCGCCTCATCGTCCATGTGGTCTAGGAACTTCCCCGCCGCCTCTTCGATCAGCACAACCTTGCGCGCCGCCGCATCGAAGTCCGCAGCCCCATCGTCTCCCGCCACTCCCGCCAAGCGCTCCGCCGCAATCCACCCCGCCTCCGCCAGCCGCTCCAAGCTGATCAGCACCGGGTTCCCCGCAAACGCCGATAGCCCCGAGTACGGCGACCCGCCGTACCCCGGAGGCCCCAGCGGCAGCACCTGCCACACCCGCTGCTTCGCCGCCGCCAGAAAGTCCGCAAACTCGTACGCCGCCGGCCCAAAGTCTCCCACCCCGCCCGGCGAAGGCAAGCTCGTTATATGCAGCAACACTCCACTCATCCGCTCGCGATTCATTCCTCACCCTTCACTGCCAGGAAAACATGCCTGCCCAGAACCGCTTTGTATCCCGATGCCAAAGGCAGCGCCATCGCCGCATCGACAAAAGAGCCTGTCCCCAACCCGGCGCGCAACCACACACCGAACTGGCAACAGGCCCCTCCTCTACAGATCGACCAGTCTAGCTGCCCGACGGAATCCCCCCCGGAGACGACGCCTGCTTGGTCAGCCGGATTCCGCCGCCCTGTTCATACCGCTGCCCCAGCGTCCCCACAAATAGGTTGAAGATCTCCTCCCGCTTCTGGCCCACCAACTGCTCCCGTGTCGCATCGAAGTTCTTCGCTATCTCCGCCGCGCTCGGCTCCTGCTTGTTGGTCAGGCACAGCACAACGCCCGTCTGCCCTGCGTCGATCGGCCCCGAGATCCCGCCGATCGGCAGCGAAAACGCCGCCGTGCCCGGCCCGTTCATCGCACCCAGATCCGGCACCTGCCCCTCCTCGCCCACCAGGTCGCTCGTCTTCATCGGCACCTTCAACTCAGCCGCCGCCTTCTTCAGGTCGTTCAGCTCCTTCGCCCGCGCTGCCAGCTTGTTCGTCTCCGCCTCCAGCAGCTCCGGGGCCTTCTGTGCGCGGTAGTCGTCCAGCACATGCGCCTTGTATGCCGCAAACTCCGGGGCGTGCGCCGCCTGCACATCCAACACCGTGAACACCGCATAGCCGTCGCCCGTAGACACCGCAGCCGGGGCCGCGCCCTTGTCCGTCGTAAACGCCTGCGTCAGCATCGGAGCGCCATCCGACAACCCGCCGATCACCGCGTTCTTCGCCAGATAATCGGTCGTCACTGCATGCAGCCCATGCGCCGCCGCCGTCTTCTCCAACCCGTCCTTCTTCGCCTCCGCCGCAAGCTGCTGCGCATACGCCTGCTCCGCCGCGCCCTGCTTGTTCTGCTCCACCGCCTGCACGATCGCGTCCTTCACCGACGCCAGCGGCTTCACCCCAGCCTGCTGCTTCTGCTCCGTCTGGATGATGTGATATCCGAACGCCGACCGCACCAGCCCCGACGTCTGCCCAGGGTTCAACGCCATCGCCGCCTTCGCATACGCAGGATCCAGGCTCGCCGTCGCGATCAGGGGCAGCTCGCCACCCGAGTCCTTCGACCCAGGATCGTCCGAGTACTTCTTCGCCAGGTCTGCAAAGTTCCCGCCCGCCTGCACCTGCTTCAGCACCTCCTGCGCCTTGGCCTTCGCCGCCGCGTCGGTCGCCGCGTCCGCACCCGCCTTCACAGCGATCAGGATGTGCCGCGTCTTCACCTCTTCATCCGTCTTGTACTGCGCCAGGTGCGCGTTGTAGTACGCCTGCACCTCCGCATCGCTCGCTGTCGCCTTCCCTCCAGGGGCCTGCGCCGCGCCGAACGCCACATACTCCAGCTTCCGCGCCTCCGGGACCGCCGTCGCGTACTTCGTGGCATTCTCCTTGAAGTACGCCTGCAAATCCGCGTCCGTCGGATTGATCGTCTTCTTGATATCTTCCAAAGACACCACCGCGTAGTCGAACTGCACCTTGGTCCCCTGCGTCAACTCCGCAGCGCGCACCGCCTGCGCCGAAACAGTTACTCCGCCTGTCTCCAACGCCTGCAACCGCTGGATCTCCATGTCTTGCTTCACCTGCGTCTCGAAGCTGCTCCGCGTCATGTCCGGGCCAAACGCAGCCTCCAGAAAGTCAATGTACTTCTCGTCGCCCACATACTTCCCATCGGGAAACAGGTACTCCGCAAACGGCCCCGTCCGTAGCTCGCGCACCAGATCCGCGTCGGAGACCTGCAAGTGCAGCCGGTCCGCCTCTTGCGTCAACATCGTCCGTTGCAGCAGGACCTGCCCCGCGCGCTGCATCATGTACGGCATCAGGAAGTCCGGATAGTGCTGCTGCTGCAACTGCCGCTGCGCCAGCTTCGTCACCTCTTCCGTCTGCACCTGCGTGCTCTCTCCGAAGAGGCGCCCCCACGCCCCAGGCTCCCGCACCGTCGCATACACACCCGCGTCGTTCGTCCCGGCAGGGTCCATCAACCCCGGCACCAGGTAGATCACCATCGACACGCACGCAGCGCCAATTATGACGCCGAACATTACCTTGACTGCCTTGGAGTCCTTCTGAAGAAAACGAATCATGCTAGACCGACGACCCTGACTGCGCGACCTCCCCGACAGATCCAAAATCGAGACGGCCCTGAACCCACTCAGGCCCAGGCCCACTCCGAATCCAATCGAAGACGACGCATCTGCCCTTTGATTTTGCCCGCCACAACCCGCCAGCCTTCCGCGCGCCGCGACGACAGCAGAGCAAGTGCCCAGTATAAATCACCCGCTCCCACTTGCCCGCCAGCCCGCTGCCCCCACCGCCGCCATCACCCTCCCTCCACCGCCATCCCAAGCGAGCGCAGCGAGTCGAGGGATCCCCGCATTTCGCCTTTGCCTTTGCCCCTTCCCCCACCCCGCACCCCCGTCAACCCCCACCTCGCCCCAAAAATCCATCAATCACCACAATCAAAACCACTCCCACCCCAGAATTTCTCAAAACTTGGCATAGTAGTTCCCCCCGCTCGGTAAAAGAGAACTGGAGATCGAAATTGAACCGTAGTCGATCGCGCCACCCGGCGTTCCAGCGTCAGAGGCACTTCGGCAGGCCGCGCCTTTGCAGCCATGCTCCGCACCATGAGCCTGCAGTCAGAACCTTCCCAGGCTGATCGCGTCCTGTATCAGCAGAACGCACCACAGCACCGGAGTGGCCAGCAGAAGCGCATCGATGCGGTCGAGGACGCCGCCGTGCCCAGGTAGTATCGTTCCCGAGTCCTTCACGCCCGCGCCACGCTTGATCGCCGACTCCAGCAGATCGCCCAGTTGAGCGGCTGCGTTGAGAATTGCCGCCAACACGCACGACTGCCACACTGGCTCCAGAATGTGCAACACCGTGTCGCCCCGCGCCGAGAGCGCCTCGCCCGCGAGCACCACAACAAGCCCGGCCAGAACGCTCCCCGCGACCGAGGCGAGCGATCCCTCCCAGGTCTTGTTGGGGCTCAGACGCGAGAGCTTGTGCCGGCCGAAGCTGCGGCCAACGTAAAGCGCCGCGATGTCGCCCGCCCACACCGTCACCAGCAGGAAGAGAAGCAGCGGCTTGCCGTCTTCGCGCATCCAGATCATCGGCATCAGGGTCATCGGATAGGCAACGTAGACCAGCCCGAAGAGGCCCAGCGCAGCATCCCGCAGCACCCGATCCAGTGGCGCGCGGAAGCCCGTCCAGCCCAGCAGCATCAACGCCAGCGCGCTCAACGCCGGCAGCTCCGCCTCGGGATGGAAACTGGGCAGCGTAAACAGGAAAACCAGCGCGGTGCCGAAGAGCATCCACCAGACCGGAATGCGTGCGCCGCCCGCATTGGCCAAACGCAGGTACTCATACGCGGCCAGCTCAGCGGTCAGCGCGCTGACCAGCGTAACCATCCACGGCTGCCCAATGAAAATAAGCGCAACCACGGCGATTGCCAGCAGAGTGGCTGTGAGGACTCGTTTCATATGCAAAGATCAGGACCTACAGCAGGATACATGCTCACGCCGCGGCACGTCGCCTGTCCGTCGTGTCGGCGAGCGAATAAATCCGACAACCCGATCCGACGTGCGTACAGCCGCCCGTATCGCGTCGGTTCAATCCGCCTTCAGCCATCGGCCCCGCCGCCCTCCGCCGACATCCCGGCCTGCAATGCACTTATCGCCTCACCTCACTGCAGCCGGGAAAACAACCCGCGGATAACCATTCTCCCCACACTCGGCGTCCTACTACATTGTCCCGGCAGATGCGGCCGGTCAATCAA
>JAJZDL010000155.1 GCA_021851465.1 Acidobacteriota bacterium | reverse complement strand
GACGCCGACCGCCAATCCTGCGATAAATTCAGTCGGGACGCCGACTGCCTCGGTCGCGGCGGCGGCGCGCCCCGGTGCGGCAAATGCGCCTGCGGTCAAGCAGCCCTAAGGGGCCTGCTCGCCAGGGCAATCGCGGAAATCGTGCGATGCCTCGTTTGTCTATATCTTCATCTTCAACCGGTAGGATGCTCATCCCCAATCTTTGACCGGCGGGATGGCCACCCTTGCATTCTTTGCGCCTAGAGGCTCTAGACAAACCGGGGGCATGGGGGGCGTGCGCACTTATACCCGACACCCAACTTCGTCGCCGCCTTTCTGCGCGAGCACCCGCGCGTAGCCGTCACCGCCTCAGCAGCAACACCGACGAGATGCAGGACGCGGTCGCCGAGCATCGCGTTCAACTTGCGCTCATCGAAGACCCAAGTCTGCGCAAGGGCCTGCACATCGAGCCATTCATGGAGGACAGCATCGCGCTGATCCTTCTCGCCAGCCATGAGTGGGCAGGTCAGACGATCGACGTGCAGGACCTGCGCCAGGCACTCTTGCTGATGCGCGAGTTTGGCTCCGGCTACCGCCGCGTCATCGAAGAATGCACTCGTCAAGGGCCTCAAGCTCGCAAGAAAGTTTTCGCTCGCGCATCCCTCCGGCCCCGAGCCGCGCGGAAACGCCGAAGCCTTTCGCCGCTTCATCCTCGGCCACTCCCTCTCATCCGAACCCAAACGGATGAACACGAGTGCATTGCTTTTCGTTATAGCCCATTCCTCCTTCTAATTGGACTCCCGCGCCGCAACCGGCGAGGATCATGGCATTGGATCGGATCCCTGCCTGGGCGCCTCTGCCTTCGGCGTAGCGGCCGATCCGCCAGACATGGATGACTCGCAACAGAAACGTCTCCTCCCGGCTTCTATCTGCGGGGGCAGTCGCTCGACGACCAACGTAGCGCAACGAAAGGAAGCGATGAATCACTTGACTCGCAGATCGTTTGTCACCGCCGCCGCAGCCAGCGTTACAGCCTTCGGCACGCTCGCTGCCAACCCGCAAGACGCGCAGGCCCAACTCGTCTACACCACGTCGGACTGGAACGTCGCCGCATTCAACAAGATCGTGCATCACCCCGCACGCATCAAGCAGGTGTACGACGTCGTCGCCATCAACGACGGCCGGTTTCTCAACAACATCAAGAACTCGCTCAACGGCCTGCACTTCGGCTTTGGAGTCCCGGTTGAGCAGATCAAGGTGGTCGCCGCGCTGCATGGACCAGCCAATATGTTGAACTACGACGACTTCATCTGGAACAAATATCAGATAGGCGCGTGGCTCAAAGTCGAGGATCCGGCAACCGGAAAGCCTGCCCTCAGAAATCCTTGCTTCGCCAGCAGGACTGCGCTGCACTACACCTCACATGACCCCAACAGCGAAGCCTCTCTATACGAGGACAAGAGCATCGAGGCTCTGCAAAGCCGCGGCGTCACGTTCCTCAGTTGCCACACGGCCACCGAAGAGCAGGCGCGCGTTCTCGTCCAACACAACAACCTGAGCGCTGACCCCGAATCGATCGTGCGGGAGATGCTCTCGCACCTGATCCCCGACGCGCTCAGCGTGGCCTCGATGGTTGCTGCCATTGCGCTGCTGCAGGCCGACGGCCACTACACCTACATCACCGTTTGAACCCAGCCGAAAGGATCGAGAAGATGACGCTGCCTATCCACCTTGGCCGCAAGGCCCTGCTTCCGCTGCTCGCCGTAACGCTCTTCGGCACGCTGCACGCGCAGAACAATCCACAGACGACTCCGCCCTGGAGCAACGGAGCCAACAACCCTGCCAGCAGCAAAGGTTACATCTTCCAGGTCCCGGATGTGGACAACATTCCCGATCTCCATGGCAATCCCGTCGGCGCGAAACTGGTGTTGTTCATCGGCGGCAACCAGTTCTTCGTATTGCCTCAACTGGTCGCGGGCTTCGTAAAGCTACACCCCGAACTGGCCGGCCACATCTTCTACGAGACCCTGCCACCGGGCATTCTGCGCCAGCAGATCGCAGCCGACGACACTCTGACGCTCGGCAACTTCACCCTCATGGTGAAGCCCGACGTCTATGAAGCCGGTGCACGCGTCCTGCATGGCATGCAAGAAAAGCAGCAGATCAAAGATGTCACCGAGTACGCCACCAACACGCTCGAGATCATGATCCCCGCCGGCAATCCGAAGCACATCTCCTCTCTCCGGGACCTGGGCCGCGCCGACCTCAGGCTGTCCATGCCGAATCCGCAGTGGGAGGGCGTTGCCAACCAGATTGCAGCGTCCCTTCGCAAGGCAGGCGGTGATGAACTCTTCACACAGGTCTATCAAAAGAAGGTCGCCGACGGCACCAACGTCCTCACCGAGATTCATCATCGCCAGACGCCGATGCGCATCCTGCAAGGCCGCGCCGACGCGGGCGTCACCTGGGCCTCGGAGATCCAGTTTCAACAGCAGATCGGCAATCCCATTACCGGCGTCGAGATTCCGGCCGACGACAACAGCACCGCAGTCTACGCCGCGGGCATGTTGCCAGATGCGCCCCACCCCAAGGCCGCAGCGCAGTGGCTCGCCTACCTGAAGACCCCCGAGTCGCAAGCCGCCTTTCACCAGTTCGGCTTCCAGTCGATCGCAGCTCCTGCGCCCATAGCTCCCGCGCCCTATGTCGCCGCACCGATGCCCGCCGGCGCCCAGGGCCAGCAGATTCGCCTCGGCAAACTCATCTTCGACGCGACACCGAAGTATGCCGTGGCGTATGTAGGCAATCAGTTCACCTGCAGCGACTGCCATCTGCAGAGCGGCACCATCGCCTTCGCCTCGCCCATGATCGACCTCGCAAAGGTCTTCCCCGCCTTCAGCCAGCGTGCCGGCCATGTGATCTCGTTGCAGCAGAGAATCCAGGAGTGCTTCACCCGTAGCGAGAACGGTCAGCCTCCGCCGGTCGACAGCAAAGAGATGAACGCCCTCATCGCCTACGTCAACTGGCTATCCACAGACGGCGTCAACGGAAGGTCCTATCCCGGTCGCGGCCTTGTGCAGGTTCCCGACCTCAAGGGCAACCCGCTGAACGGCAGGGTCATCTATGCCCGCCAATGCGCCGCCTGCCACGGCGACAAGGGTGCCGGCGTCCCGCACGTTCTGCCGCCTATATGGGGCCCGGGATCCTACAACCACGGTGCCGGCATGGACGAGCCGCCCAAGATGGCCGCCTTCGTGGTCCGCAACATGCCGCAAAATCATCCCGGAATACTGTCGCCGCAGGACGCCTTCGACGTCGCGACCTTCATCCACTCCATGCCGCACCCAGCTTTCAATCCGGCCTACAAGGGCTACTGAGCGACATCGTCCCCACAGCCCCTTTACGCGCCCCACCACCACCCGCGAAAACTGGACAATCAGGCCGCGCACCCAACTCGTGCTCCGGACGAAGCGGCGCGCAACTCCTCCAAGTAACTGCACCCGCGTGCCCCTTGATCAACACCAATGCGACCCTGGCAAGGCCTAGGAGCGTTCACGTCTCATGAGCGATATTGCACAGCAAATACCATCCAGACTTTGAGAGCATCACGCCATTTAGGGCCGACGCATCTAAATTTGCCCTGCAAAGAGTTTGAGGAGGTAGTCGTGGTCCCACGCGGCGGCCAGGCGTTTACCGTGGATACCGAGCCGAGAAGATTTGTCCTGGCGCAATAGGTTCAGTGCGATTCGGTTCAGCAGGGAGAAGTTCTGGGTCGCGTGCCCGGCACGTTTGCGGCTTTGTTCCTCGCCGAAACTGACATCGAGCGCCCAGTGGAGTTTGTTCTCGATGCCCCAGTGCTGACGGATGGCCGAGTTGATCGGTGCGGCGTCCGGCGCAAGGCTGCTGATGTAATAGCGGGTTTCGCGCTCCTCTTTGCCGCTGGCCTTGCGGAATCGCTCGGCCTGAATGCGCACCAGACTGCGCAGCCCACTCCAACTGGAAGGCCTGTCCAGAAGGCCCAGGTCGCCCAGCACCGCACAGGTGCTGGCGTTCCACGCGCCCATGGCCGCAGTCGATCTCCTCGGCGATGGCCTTTTGACAGCCCATGGCGTCGATGGTCACCCCTGTCCCGCTCAGCTCCAGCGCTGCCAGCAGCTTGGGAATGGCCGCAATCTCGTTGGACTTGTCATCCACCCGTTGCTGGCCCAGCACAAGGTTGTTGGTGTTGGCCCACGCCGAAACCAGATGCACGATGCCCCGATAGCCCGCCTTGCGCGTGCCCCGCAACGCCTTGCCGTCGATCGCCACCACTTCGCCCGTCGTCAGGCGGGCAATCGAGGTTACCCAGGCCGCAAAGCCCTTCTCTAACTCTCGTGGATCCAGCGCCGCGAAGACCCGGTTGAATGTGTCGTGCGAGGGAATGCCGGAAGGCAAGGCAAGAAATGTGCGCAGCCAATCGATCTTGGCCTTGCCGTAGTTCTCGATTTCCTTCCAACCGCCGGCCCCGCTCAAGATCGCGGCGATGGCAATCAGCAGGATCTCTTCCAGAACGTGCTCCCGCGTCCGCTCCACCCGCGGGTCCGTCAACTCAGCAAAATACTTCAGGGGACTCTCCATGTCCCCATCTCATCTCCACTATCCCGCTCTGCATATAGCCTTTAAGATGCGTTTGTCCTGGGGCCGCAAGATCCTCTTCAGCTTGGCATGCACGATGCTGCTATACTGGCACGCACAAAGCAAGCAAAATTCACCGCTCTGCCAATTGCGAATGAACTGGCACTACGGATATACGTGGCAAATCTGGCCAGTACTCGCCACGTCGGTGCTGTTGGCGGGTTTTGCCGCCTACTCCTGGCGTCGCAGTTCCGTGCCCGGCGCACTTCCTTTTGCCGTGATGACCACCTGCATGGTGTCATGGCTATTGGGCGCCGGATTGACGGTGGTAGCAGTGGATCTGGCCACCAAGATATTCTGGACGAAGTTCCAAATCATATGGCCACTCCTGGCTGCAAGCGCCGCACTGTGCTTTGCGCTGGAATATGCCAATCTCGGCCGGTTTCTCACGCGCCGCACGGTGACGCTGTTAGCCATTCCCCCGGTCTTGTTTCTGTTGTTGGTGCTAATCAATAACGCCCACCATTGGGAATGGGTTGGCATCTGGCCGGGTGAGTACTCCCGCATGCAGGGTGGTATCGGCAGCCTGATTCTATTGGGGTACAGCCACTTGCTCGTATGGATGACCCCTCTGGTTTTCGTCTGGCTGTTCATCCGTTCGCCGCTGCACCGCTGGCCTGCCGCGCTCTGCCTGCTCGGACAGATTGTCTGGCGAATCATCTATTTCCTTGGCGCTAGACATGTAAGGCCTTTCTCGACGGTCGTGTCCCTGGCCCTCGCATTCCTGTTTCTCTCTGCAATGTATGCCCTGGCGCTGTTTCGCTTTCGCCTGTTCGACCTGGTGCCGATCGGCCGCGGAACCATGATCGAGCAAATGCGCGAAGGAATGCTGATTTTGGATACCCAGCATCGCATCATCGACCTGAACCCGGCGGCCGAGAACATCCTGGGGATTCCAGCCGCGTCTGCCAGAGGTGGAGATGCCCTGCAGTTTCTGCCGATGCTCTCCGCCTTCCACCCCATCCCGCAACGCCGGACAAAACCGGGCATCCACCTCACGGCGCGCAAAGGCGGCGCGCCGCAGGGATCCAGTTTGCTAGGGATCCCATCGAATGCGCAGTACGAAGAGCTGGGGACCGCCCAATCCGAAGTCCATCTGGGCACAGAGGAGGGCGGCCTGGACTATGAGCTGCACCTCTCGTCATTGAAGGACAGGCGCGGTCTCCCCTTGGGACACCTGGTTCTGTTCCATGACGTCACCGAACAGAAACGGGCGCAGGCTCAGCTTCTGGAACAGCAGCGCGCGTTGGCCACATTGCAGGAGCGGGTGCGGATCGCGCGGGAGCTGCACGACGGCCTCGGGCAGGTGCTGGGATACGTAAAGATGCAGGCCCAGGCCGCGCGGGGCTTGCTAGCCCAGGAAAAGCAGCAGGAGGCGGACCGCTACCTGGAGCATCTCGTCTCGGTTGCGCAGGAGACCTATACCGACGTGCGGGAATATATTTCAGGCGCAAACACGGGCATGGCGGCCGAAATCGGTTTCTTCGCCTCGCTGCGGCAGTATCTCGCCCGCTTCAGCGAGAACTACCAGATTCACACGGAGTTGAATGTGTCGCCCGAATTGGCCGATCGCGTTTTCGAGCCCACGGTCGAAGTGCAGTTGCTGCGCATTGTTCAGGAGGCGCTTACGAATGCAAGGAAACATGCTCGGGCGGCGACGGCGCGGGTGAGCCTGCATCTGAACGACGGCAAGGCACAGATCACGGTCGCGGATGACGGCGCTGGATTCGACGTTACGCTGCCACCGGAAGATGCCGAGCAACACTTCGGACTGCGCTTCATGCGCGAACGCGCAGAGGAGGTTGGCGGCTCGGTCGAAGTGCGCTCGGAGCCGGGGAAGGGTACCTGGGTCATGGTTCAAGTTCCGGTCAAGAAGGAAGGGTGTTTATGAGGGTTCTGCTGGCAGACGATCATCCTTTATTCTCGGATGGGCTCAAGAACCTGCTTATCTCCCGAGGCCTGGAGGCTGTCGGCACGGCGCGCGACGGGTGGGAGGCGCTGGAGAAGGCGCGAGCCCTTCACCCCGACGTTGTTTTAATGGATGTTCAGATGCCACGGCTCGATGGATTGGCGGCCACGCGCCTGATCAAGGCGGAGATGCCCCAGGTCAAGGTGGTGATGCTCACCATGGACGACGGCAATGACGCCTTGTTTGAGGCGATCAAAAGCGGCGCCTCCGGCTACCTGTTGAAGACCGAGGACACCGACGTTTTCTTCCAGTCGCTGCTCGCCATGGCCGAAAGCGAAGC
>JAJZDL010000154.1 GCA_021851465.1 Acidobacteriota bacterium | reverse complement strand
GTTGAGCGACTTGTAGTAGCTGTCGTCAGTGAAGCTCGATGCCGACTCCGCGATCAGAGCGCCCTGCGCTGCCCTGGCCTTGCCCGATCTGGCCGCCGACGTCAGCCGCATGTGGCCCATGGGCACAGCAAGCCGACTCGCGGTCAGGCCGTAGAGTGCCGAGACTTCGTTTGCCAGTGAGCCAAGCGACGCCACCTGCACATCCTTCTCGCGCTCCTGCTTCTCCAAGTGCGCGTAGTCCTTCTGCAGCTTCACGTGGTCATCGCGCAACTGGTTGAAGCGCGCCGTCTTGATCAACATTCGGGAGTAGGACCCGGCCAGTCCGGTAACCGTAAACGCCCCAATCACCGCTGCCGTTACAAAAATATACGCATAGTGCAGCGGCACGGAGACCTTGCGCAGCCCACCGCCCTCATCGCGGCTGACAAGGACGACGTAATGGCGTTTTTTCAGGCTCGAACTTTTCAGAGTGATCCCCAAACTCTATGCAATAAATAAGAACGGATTCACAGTTCCTTGCGGTCCCGCAATGAATCAATACTGGGCCTTCTTTGGGGAAGGCCACGCAAACATCTTCGATGCTGTAAAGGCCTTCAACACAATAAAGGCCCGACCTCAAACATCTCCAGCCTTGCCCCGACCGATTGGGTGCAGACCGAGTGTCGCCAGAGTGAAGTGCTGTGCAACATTGGCGCTTCGCCCTATCCAACGAGCTTGTCCGGCCACCCTCTGCAATGGACTTCCGGCCTAACGTCTCCCTCGGATGTTACTTTCGATTTTAACCGTCGGCGGACTCGAACGCAATCCAAATGTGGTGGTCTGCCGTGGAAGTTATGCACATTGAGCATTCCGAATAGAAACTCACTTGCCTCCATCTTTGCCCCTCTTCGACCGGGTGCAGACCCCAGCAGCCCGGCAATCCGCATCTGGTTTATGCTTGGCTCACCATGAAGAACGGTCTGGGCGAGCTGGCGCTGATCGAGCGCATCCGGGCGGGATCGACCGCCACCGAGCGCGAAGGCGATTCTTCGATCGGCCATGTTGGCCATAGCCGTGCGCGCAGCCTCGCTCTCGGCATCGGCGACGACT
This sequence comes from Acidobacteriota bacterium, assembly GCA_021851465.1. Taxonomy (GTDB): domain Bacteria; phylum Acidobacteriota; class Terriglobia; order Terriglobales; family Acidobacteriaceae; genus Edaphobacter. The sequence goes on along the minus strand of JAJZDL010000154.1, from coordinate 5,864 downwards.
GCGCCATCCTGCGCCCGCCCAGCGGCCACGAGATCCTCGTCACCACCGACTTCACCCTCGAAGGACGCCACTTCCGCCGCGACTGGCACCCGCCGGAGTCCGTCGGACACCGGACGCTGGCGCGCGGCCTCAGCGACCTGGCCGCCATGGGTGCCCGCCCGCAGGCCGCCTTCCTCTCTCTCGCGCTTCCCGGCGATATGCTTGCCACACGCGCAGGTCGCACTTGGGTCGAGCGATTCTTCACCGGCCTGCGCGCCCTAGCGGATCGCCACGGTGTGCCGCTCGCAGGAGGCGACACCGCCGAGTCGCCCTGTGGACTGGTGCTGGCCGACATCGTGCTCATCGGCTCCGCCCCCTCCGGTCGCGCCCTGCGCCGCAGCGGAGGCCGTCCCGGCGATGCGCTTTACGTCACCGGCGCGCTCGGCGGTGCCGCCTCCGAACTCGCCGCTCTGCAGCGGAGCGCGGCCAAGCCAAACTCCAAACCGCCCCGAATGCCTGCTCCGAATCGAAACGCATCGCACCCGCAGACGCTCCCGCAGCCACGCATCGCCGTCGGTCGGTCGCTGCTGCGCCGCCGCCTCGCAAACGCCGCCATCGACCTCAGCGACGGACTCTCCTCCGACCTCGCTCACCTCTGCCGCGAATCCGGTGTTGGCGCGGAGGTCTTCTCCGCCGCGCTGCCCATCCATCCGCTTGCATCCCAAACCTCCGCAGATCGAGCTCTCCATCTTGCCCTCCACGGCGGCGAGGACTACGAGCTGCTCTTCTCCGCGCCCGCCGCTCTGCGGGTGCCGCGCAGCATGGCCAGCGTCCCCATCACGCGCATCGGACGCCTCGTCGTCGGCAGCAGCATCTCGCTGCTCGACCCAGCCGGACGCAGTACGCCGCTCCACCCCGGCGGCTGGGAACACTTCGCCAAAAAGCAGTAGGATTGAGGCCAGAGCCATGCACGATTCGACCAAGATCATTCGCTCGACCCTGACCCGCGCGGCCGCGGGCGAGCCCCTGCACCCAAGCCCTGTCTTCGCCGCGCCCTTCCACACGCCGGGCGACCCCAACGACTCGCCCTACACTTACACGCGCATGAACAATCCCACATGGACTGTTCTTGAGCGAGCCATCGGCCAGATGGAGTCCGGCCAGTTCGCCGCAGCCCACGCGGAGGCGGGCAAGCCCTACCGCGCCAGCGCGCTGGTCTTCGCCTCCGGCATGGCCGCCTGCGCCGCGGTCTTCGGCGCGGTTCTGCGGCCCGGCGATGCGGTCGTGCTGCCCTCCCACTGCTACTTCGCCGCGCGCGCCCTCATGCAGGAGTGCTTCGTCAAGATGGGTGTCGTCGTCCGCTTCGCGCCCACAGCCGGAGATGCCCAGGGAGGGCATCTCGAAGGCGCTCGCCTGCTCTGGATCGAATCGCCCAGCAACCCGCTGATGGAGGTCTGCGACATCGCCTCCCTCTGCGAACGCGCCCACCGCGCGGGCGCACTGGTTGCCGTCGACAACACCACCTCAACCCCGCTCGGGCAGCGCACCCTGGCGCTCGGCGCGGACTTCGCCGTCGCCTCGGACACCAAGTCCATGACCGGCCACAGCGATATCGTCCTCGGCCACGTCGCCGTCCGCGACCTCGAACTCCGCCAGCAGATCGAGCAGTGGCGCACGCTCACCGGCGGCATCCTCGGCCCCATGGAGGCGTGGCTCGCGCTGCGCTCCATCGCCACCCTGCCGCTGCGCCTGGAGCGCAGCTCCGCCAGCGCACTGCGCATCGCCGAGTATCTGGCCACGCGCACAGACCGGGTACTCTCCGTGCTCTATCCCGGCCTGCCCACCCATCCCGGCCACGCCCTTGCCGCCCGCCAGATGCAGCACTTCGGCGCGATCGTCAGCTTCACCCTCGCCGATCGCGCCAGTGCCGAGGTCTTCCTCGCCAAAGCGAAGCTCATCACCGAGGCCACCAGCTTCGGCGGCACCTGCACCTGCGCCGAGCGCCGCGCCCGCTGGAGCGGCGACGACGTCCCCGAGGGTTTCATCCGCCTCAGCGCCGGTCTCGAACACATCGACGACCTCCTCGAAGACATCGCCCAGGCCCTCGATGCCCTGCCGCCAACTCCGGTGCGTTGATGGATCTCGCTGCCGCCTCGCCGATCCCCGCGCAACCAAGCCTGCCCGACGGCGCGCAGAGCTTCCCGCACCACTGGCGCGCAGAGGTCCTCACCACTCCGCCAATGATCGCGCCCGCCCGCCAGTTCACCTATCCACGGCAGGTCGCCGGTGAAGAGGACGCGCTGGCGCGCGGCGCTCTTCGCCTCCTCGTCCATCCAACGCCAAGCGGCGATTCCCCATCCGGCGGCGCCTTTCTCGCCACCTGCGCCCTCGGATTCACCGATCCCGCAGTGCCCACGGGAGTCTTCGCTTGCCCCAATCCGCGCGAACTCTGCGCCGTCGCCGGCGGCTACGCCTACGTCATCGACACCGGCGCGCCCGGCCGCTCGGTCCACATCCCGCTCCAGCCCGTCGCACAGGTCCTCGTCCTCGTCGCGCAGCGGCTGCTCGTCTTCGTCGGCTTCCACGCAATCGCGGCCTGGGGCACCGACGGCATGGCATGGCAGACCGCGCGCCTCAGTTGGGAGGGGATTCGCATCGTCGGCCTCCACACGGATGCCAACGGCGCCGTCCTGCTCGACGGCTGCGGCTGGAACCTGGCAACCGACCGCGAGGTTGCCTTCTCAGTCGATCTGCGCACCGGTGGGCACATCGGCGGCGGGTTTTGACAGCAGCCGAACCGCTGCTCCGAAGCAATCGTTGCTCGGTCCGTTCCATCGCCGGATGCGCGGTTGCCGGGTCTCGCAGGCTTGATTTCCACCGATTTCCCTCGAATGAATCGCTACAAGCGCCTTCCGCTGCTGCTGTGGCGGAGGGCCGCTTCCTGATACCCTATCGGTTGAGAAAAATATGAGCGAAGAGACAAGCCAAGCGGCGGCGAAGCGCGTACTCAGCGGCATGAGGCCGACGGGCAAGCTGCACCTGGGCAACTACATGGGTGCGCTGAAGAACTGGGTCGCGCTACAGAACGAGACCAACGCGGATGGTTCGCCCAAGTACGAGTGCTACTTCTTCATCGCGGACTGGCACGCCCTGACCACCGACTACGCCGATACCGGCGCGCTGCGCCAGAACGTGCGCGAGGTTGCGTTGGACTTTCTGGCCGCGGGCCTCGACTCGAAGCGCAGCACGATCTTTCTGCAGAGCGAGGTTCCGGCGCACGCAGAGCTGGCGATGCTGCTGGGCATGATTACGCCGCTGAGCTGGCTGGAGCGCGTTCCGACCTACAAGGACCAGCAGGAGCAGCTCAAGGAGAAGGACCTCGCAACCTACGGATTTCTCGGCTACCCGGTGATGATGAGCGCCGACATTCTGGTCTACCAGACGGATTTTGTGCCGGTCGGCCTGGATCAGGCCGCGCATGTCGAGATCACGCGGGAGATTGCGCGGCGGTTCAATCACATCTACGGGGTGGAGGAGCATGAAGTCCTGCCGGAGCCGAAGGTGTTGCTGACGCCGAGTCCGAAGCTGCCGGGAACCGATGGGCGGAAGATGTCGAAGAGCTACGGAAACACAATCCTGCTCTCCGACCCCGAGCCGGAGATTCGCGCGAAGTTGAAGACCATGGTCACCGATCCGGCGCGAGTGCGGCGCACGGATGTAGGGAACCCGGATGTCTGTCCTGTCTTCGACCTGCACAAGGTATTTTCGACCGGCGAGACGCAGCAGACCGTCCGCGCGGGATGTACGACCGCGGGCATCGGCTGCATCCAGTGCAAGGGCTGGCTGGCCGATGCGGTGGTTGCGGAGTTGGCGCCGATCCAGGAGAAGCGGCGGCACTTTGAATCGCACCCCGAAGAGGTCGATGCGGTTCTGGACGCGGGCGCGGTGCGGGCCAATGCGCGGGCCGAGGCGACGATGCGGCAGGTACGGGCCGCGGTGGGGCTTGCGCGACGATGAGCGATGAGATTCCAGAGATCGAGAACATCGGAGCGGCTGCGGATCTAGAGGCGACGGCTGAGGTTGCAGCGGAGGGTGCCGAGGTTATTGCCCACGCAGGCAATGCGACAGTCGCGGATGTTGCCTCTGCCGACGAGGCCATCGAGCCAGTGGGGGAGAGACTGGTTCTGCGGCCTGGGCCGGTGGTGCCGGAGGCCGATGCGAAGCGCGGCGGCCCTGCGAAGGCCAGCGCGGCGAAGGAAGAGGCCTCGCTCTCGCCCTTCTCGGTGACGGTGGGGCAGGTCTACGACGGGCCGTTGGACCTGTTGCTGGACCTGATCCGCAAGCAGAACATCGACATCTACGACATACCGATTGCACTGATTACGGCGCAGTTCCTGGACTACTGCCACCAGTTGAAGCAGACCGACGTGGACGCGGCGGGCGAGTTCATTTACATGGCTTCGCTGCTGATCCACATCAAGTCGAAGACGCTGCTGCCGCGTGATCCCTCGGATGTGTCCGGAGGCGACTCGGAAGACCCGCGCCGCGAGCTGGTGGAACGATTGCTGGAGCACGAGCGCTTCAAGGCCGCGGCGCAGATGCTGATGCAGAAGCAGCAGATCGAAGAGGCGACGTGGACGAAGCCGGGAATGCGCGACTTTCTGCGCAACGAAATGGGCGCGGAGAGCGCGGGCAACGGCATGGAGCAGGAGATCGCCGCGGATACGGTGGACCTGGTGCGCGTCTTTCAGAGCGTTCTGGAGCGGCTGCGCGAGCGGCCAGTGCTCAACGTGGACGAGGAGGCCGTTACGGTCGCGCAGATGATCGACTATGTGAAGCGGCGACTGATGATGGAGGACCGCCCGGTGAGCCTGCGTCGGCTGCTGCACGCGACACACTCGGAGCGGGCGTTGATCTGCATGTTTCTGGCGATGCTGGAGCTGGTGCGCCTGCAGGCGGTGCTGCTGCACCAGCCGACGCAGTTGGGCGACATCCTGATCAAGAAGACGGACAACTTCGACCTGGTGTTTTCCGAGCAGTCGGCTGCGCGGGACGACTGGCGATAGAGCGAGAAGGTTATACACTCGATGGATATACGATGAGCCTGAAAGCAAAGATCGAAGCGGTTATCTACGCCTCCGAAGAGCCGGTGACGCTGGCGCAACTGGTGGGCCTGCTGGGCGAAGAGGCGCAGGCGGAGCTGGATCGCGCGGTATCGACGCAGCAGACACTCCTGCTCGACGAGACGGAGGCCGACCCGAAAGCTGTGGAGGCTGGCGCGGCGTTGCAGGCGGAGGTTGACCCGGCCGGCACAGGGCCGGTCGCTGAGTCCGATCCGCCGGTCGCGCCAACTCCTGCCGAGGCAGCGGACAACGCGGACGGATTGGAGCAACGGGCCGCCGAACCAACGGACGCAGTTGCGGCCGATACTGCTGCTGCGATTGCGGCGGCGGCACGCGCGGAAAAGGCCCGCATGGCGCGGTTGCGCGCACACTTTCGCGCGTTGCTGGACCGGTTGATCGCGGAGTACGCGGCACCGGAATCGGACCGCGGGCTGGAGATCCGCGAGGTCGCGGGCGGCTTCCGGTTTGCCACCAAGCCGGAGTACCACGACGCGGTGCGCGGATTTGTCAAAAGCCTGAAGCCGCCGCTGAAGCTGACGCTACAGGCGCTGGAGACGCTGGCTGTGGTGGCATACAAGCAGCCGGTGACTGCGCCGGAGATCTCGGAGATCCGCGGAGTGGATTCGGGCGGTGTGCTCGGCTCGCTGATGGCGCGCAAGCTGATTGCGACGGCGGGACGCAAGCAGGTGATTGGGCGGCCAATCCTGTACAAGACGACGCGCGAGTTTCTGCTGAAGTTCGGCCTGAAGGACGTCTCCGAGC
>JAJZDL010000153.1 GCA_021851465.1 Acidobacteriota bacterium | reverse complement strand
CAACAATGCCAACCTCAACCCGCAAACGATCGCCACGGCATGAAAACACCGCAGATTTCGCTATCCCACAAGCCAGGTTCCGGCTAATTTGGACAGCAGTGATACCGATCATACAAGTGAAACTCAGGACGATGAAGCCCCTTTAGTCGGTCGCTCCATTGCACCAGCGAGCTACCGCCCAGCGGCAAGAAAATTATGTGTCCATCGAGTTCCAACTCACCAAGATTTGGAACTGATTCTCCAGCATCTATAAGGATTTTCGAGAGATTACGAAGATATGGAATATCGTGCTTTCCTTCGACACATATGAAAAGCTTTACGTTGTGATCCGGTAAAACTCCCAGACTTTCGGCTATCTAAGCATTAATAAGATCGGTGCCACCATTCAACACTTCTCTGCTCTCGTCGGCCTTGATGTTCACGAATCTGAGCGCGGTGTCTGGCAAGACCCTAGCCAACATGTGGGTATGTGTCGTAATAACAACTTGGTCGGTCATAGCCAAATCCTGAAGAACGCTCATTAAAAGGCGTTGATTTCGAGGATGTTGACTCGTCTCCGGCTCCTCTATTCCGTAGATGATGCTCTGTTTGCTGCTTTGCGTTCGTTGCAACTCAGCTTTAGCTCTGAAGAAACCTAACAGTATCAACCTTCGCACGCCGCTACCACGTTTGTTGATAGGGATATTACTATCGCCTGTAATACTAACTTTGAACAGGCTCGTCCATGGTTTCATTGCAAATTCTGGATTCAGAGTCTTGGCCAACCCTGGATCCATTTCATATAGCTTTTGAACCGTTAGTTGCGCGACCTTCTTAACTTCCTGTTCAACGAAAATTTATATTTTGTTGAGTTCCGTCTCCTGCTGTCGTATTGCCTCTTTAATCGCAGCATTAAGCGGATCTTGCGCTTCGGGGTCTTGGTCTGTACTCGCCCGGTCAGCGCGAAACAGAGCGAACACTGGAAGCTGGGCTTGCAGTCCTTTTCAGAAATTAGTTGCATTGCCTTCGAGTAGCATCACGTCTGTCTGTTGCACTTTAAGGTCGGGAATCGCTGCACGGATAGCCGCACGCAGTTGAGCATTTACTTTCCTATCCACCTTTGTGGTGTCGGCCTTCACGTCAATTGCTCTCTTTTTCAGCTCTGCGTTCGTGAGTAGATACAGATCCTCAACATTTGAAGCGGTGGGATGTTGTGCAACTATCTTTAAACACGTGAGCTTTAGTTTCGCCAATGATCCATTGAAGATCTTATGAATCTCCAGAAATCCTGAGCCGCTTAAGAGATATTCATCTGCAAGTGTTGTCGGAAAATCCTGATCGAGAACTATGCTGGCTGGCAACTCAGAAAAAACTCCAGATATGCACAGATCATTTGCTTGGCCATGCTTACATGCGTCATCTGCATCCGGGAGTGATTCATTCAAGAAGATATCGAGCGCTTCCATGACCGTTGACTTACCAGAGTCGTTCTTGCCTATTAAGGCGGTCAGATCATCAAAGCGAATTGAGGTCTCATTCTTATAGCAGCGATAATTTCGCAGCCGAAGCTCAACTAATCTCATGGGGTCACTCCTGTGACATCACCAAGATACTCGTTCAGCCTGCTTTTGGGTTGTTGTGGATGTTTTATTCCACGGTGACGGATTTGGCTAGGTTGCGGGGTTGGTCTACGTCGCAGCCGCGGCGGACGGCGATGTGGTAGGCGAGGAGCTGGAGGGGGACGACTTCGAGGATGGGGAGGAGCAGCTCCGGAGCGGGGGGGATGTGGATGGCGTGCTCGACGAGGTTTTTGATCTGCTCGTCGCCCTGGATGGCGATGGCGATGACGCGGCCGGAGCGGGCGGCGACCTCCTGAATGTTGCTGAGGGTCTTCTCGTACTTGAGGACGGAGGTGGGATCGGCGGGGTCTTTGGTGGCGATGCAGACGACGGGGAGGGTCTCGTCGATGAGGGCGTTGGGGCCGTGCTTCATCTCTCCGGCGGGGTAGCCTTCGGCGTGGATGTAGCTGATTTCTTTTAGCTTGAGCGCGCCTTCGAGGGCGATGGGGTAGTGGATTCCGCGGCCCAGGAAGAGGAAGTCGTTGGCGGTGTGGAAGGACTTGGCGAGTTGGAAGCACTGATCGTCGACCGAACGCAAAACCTCCTCGAGCTTGCCTGGGATTTTAGATAGCTCGTCGACGAGAGCGAGGGATTCAGCGTCGCTGACGGTGCCGCGGGCCTGAGCGAGGCGGAGCGCGAGGAGGAAGAGCGCGGTGAGCTGGGCGGTGAAGGCCTTGGTGCTGGCGACGCCGATCTCGGGGCCTGCGTTGGTGGTGATGGTCCCCTGCGCCTCTCGGCTGACGGCGGCGCCGACGACGTTGCAGATGGCGATGGTGTTGGAGCCGAGCGAGCGCATCTCGCGCTGGGCGGCGATGGTGTCTGCCGTCTCGCCGGATTGGGTGATGAGCAGGCCGATGGCGCGCGGATCGGCGAGTGGGTTGCGGTAGCGGAACTCGCTGGCGTAATCGACTTCGGTGCGCAGGCGGGCGAGGCGCTCGATCATGAACTTGCCGGCGAGGCCGGCGTGCCAACTGGTTCCGCAGGCGGCGATGGTGATCTGGGAGGCTGCGCGGAGGCCGGCGTCGGTGATCTGCATCTCTGCGAGGAAGACGTGGCCGGAGTCCGCGGAGATGCGGCCCAGGATGGTGTCTCGGATGGCGCGCGGCTGCTCGTTGATCTCCTTGAGCATGAAGTGCTTGTAGCCGTCTTTTTCGGCCATTGTGGGGTCCCAAAGGATGCGCTGGATCTTGAGCGGGAGGGGTGCGCCGTCGAAGTCCGTCAGGGCGATGCCGGATGGAGTGAGGATGGCGAGTTCGCCATCGGCGAGGAAGTGGATGTTGCGGGTGTGGTGCAGGATGCCGGGGACGTCGGAGGCAAGGAAGTACTCGCCTTTGCCGATGCCGAGGACGGCGGGCGGGCCACAACGCGCAGCCACCAGCTTGTTCGGCTCGTTGGCGGAGAGGACGCCGATGGCGAAGGCACCGGTGAGGCGTTTGACGGCGCGGCGGACGGCCTCTTCCAGCGGGATGGAAGGCGTGCGCGGGAGGGTGAGGACGGCTTCGGAGGTGTTGGACTCGGCCTGAGATTCGGGGGTGGCGCGCGCAGAATGCCGGGGGGCCTCGACTCCCCCTTCGACTTGCCGCGCCCGCTCTGGGTGCGGTCGGGACGGCGGCCCCATTATTTGTGCGGCGGCGCGGTTGAACTCGTCTTCGATGAGGTGGGCGATGATCTCGGTGTCGGTCTCGGAGACGAAGCGGTGGCCCTTGGCGAGGAGTTCGGCCTTGAGCGCGAGGTAGTTCTCGACGATGCCGTTGTGGACGACGACGAGGGAACCGGAGCCGTCGCGGTGCGGGTGCGCATTCTCCTCTGTAGGACGGCCGTGCGTGGCCCAGCGGGTGTGGCCGATGCCGAAGGTGCCAGCGATGGGGCTGGCTGCGATGACGGCCTCAAGGTTGCATAGCTTGCCGGGGGCGCGGCGCAGCTCGAGACCCTGCGGGCCACCGGCGACGGCGATGCCGGCGGAGTCGTAGCCGCGGTACTCCAGGCGGCGCAGGCCATTGAGAATGATGGGCACGGGAGGGTTGGGGCCGATATAGCCGACGATTCCACACATAATTAGAGTGTAGATGGTGGGCGTCGATTTTGTGGGTTTGCGACGAAGAGAGTTTTCAAGATCGGGACAGGTTTGAGGAGGGCCGCACGCTATGCAGGTGTTTATACTAAGTTCTGCATGAGCGAGCCTCCGAACCAGCCCCCCACAGCCGCGCCGACGATGGACATCCATGAGATCATGGCGCTGCTCCCCCATCGGTATCCATTCCTTCTCATCGACCGGCTGATTGAGATCGAGCGCAGGCAGCGCGTCGTCGCCATCAAGAACGTGACCATCAACGAGCCGCACTTTGCCGGCCACTTTCCCGACTTCCCCATCATGCCCGGCGTGCTCATCATCGAGGCCATCGCACAGGCGGGCGCGGCCCTGCTGCTCACGGAGTATCCCGCAGCCGACCGCGCCAACAAGCTGATGGTCTTCACCAGCATCGACGACGCACGCTTCCGCCGCCCGGTGGTTCCCGGCGACCAGCTCCGCATCGAGGTCACGGTGCTGCACTGGCGCTCGAACGCGGTCAAGATGCGGGGCGTGGTCACGGTCGAAGGCAAGCTGGCCTGCGAGGCCACCGTCATGTGCGCGATGACCGACCGCAAGCCCAAGCCGCCGGTAGCCACGCAAGCTTTGGATAACTCCAGATCCTGGGCCAAAGCTGCTGGCGTCAAAACCGCACTCGGGGGAACGGAAGAGTGAGCGCCTCCGCGCACATCCATCCCACCGCGCTGGTTTCGCCCGGAGCGCAAGTTCCGGCGTCCTGCCGCATCGGCCCGTTCTGCACCATCGGCCCCAACGTCATCCTCGGCGAGCAGTGCGAACTCGTCTCGCACGTTGTGCTGGACGGCCACACCACGCTCGGCAAGGGAAACCGCATCTTCCCCTTCGCCTGCCTCGGCGTCGCGCCGCAGGACCTGAAGTATGCGGGCGAGCCCACGCGCTGCGAGATCGGCGACCGCAACACCATCCGCGAATCCGTCACCCTCTCGCGCGGGACGGCGGGCGGGGGCGGCGTCACCCGCATCGGAAATGGCTGCCTCATCATGGCCTACGTCCACATCGGACACGACTCCGAGGTTGGCGACGGATGCATCCTGGCCAACGCCGCCACGCTTGCCGGCCATGTGATCGTCGAAGACTATGCGGTGGTCGGCGCGCTCTGCCCGGTACACCAGTTCTGCCGCATCGGGCGCTACTCCTACATCGGCGGAGGCACCACCATCACGCAGGACGTGCTGCCCTACTCGCTGACCTCGATCGAGCGGAACAACCACGCCTACGGCCTCAACAAGGTGGGCCTCGAACGGCGCGGCTTCTCTCCGGCGCAGATCAAGGCACTGCGCCAGGCATACCGCCTGCTACAGGTCAGCAAGCTGAACACCAGCGACGCGCTTGCTGCGATCCGCGCCACGCTGCTGCGCGCCGCGCCGGACGGCGGGCCCGGGCCAACCTCAGCCGCCGAAGCCGCCGCCGCGCCTGATCCAACCGCCGCCGAACACGTTCGCTACCTCGCAGAGTTCATCGCCGCCAGCCCCCGAGGCGTCATCAAGTAGCCAAACCACGCCATCCGGGATGAAAAACACTCTGAACGATGGCAGTGAGGGATGCCGGGCGATAATAGTAGGAAGGGCCAGTTTCACTGGAACATCGAGATGGAATCGACCGCGATGCGCTGTTCCGCGGACAGAAGGATGAGGCAAGGATGACGAAGGCGATTGAGAGTGGGGCGGCAGAGAAGAAGCAGCTTCCTCTTGCAAGGGCGATGACGAAAGCAGGTTCCTCCGTTGCGCTGCGGAACGACGACCCTTCAGGGTTGGGGAGGGGCCAACAAGAGAACAGGCAAGAGCGTCTACAGAAGATATTGGCGGCGGCGGGGATAGCCAGCCGCCGCAAGGCGGAGGAGATCATCCTCGCCGGGCGGGTGCGGGTGAATGGAACGGTGGTGGCGGAGCTGGGAACCAAGCACGATGCCGCTCGCGACCACATCCGCGTGGATGGCAAGTTGCTGAAGGGGCCGGAGCGGCAGCAGTACTACATGCTGAACAAGCCGCGTGGGTATGTGACGACGCTGGACGATCCGCAGAAGCGGCCGACCGTGATGGACCTGATGATGCAGGCGAAGGCGGGGCCGCATGGCGACCGGGTGCGGCTGTATCCGGTGGGGCGGCTGGATTACCTCTCGGAGGGATTGCTGTTGATGACCAACGACGGGGAGCTGGCGAACAAGCTGTCGAAGGCGGCGGCGGGGGTGGAGAAGACGTATCTGGTGAAGGTGAGCGGCGTTCCCGCGGCGGCCGGGCTGGAGCAAATTCGGCGAGGGATCGTGATCGACCGGGGACGGCTGGACGAGGTGCGGGCGGGGCGGCGCGACCGGATCGTGACGGCCCCGGCGCGGGTGGAGCTGGCGCGGGCGGGGGACAATCCGTGGTACGAGGTGACGCTGACCGAGGGGCGGAACCGGCAGTTGCGCAAGATGTTCGAGGAGATTGGGCACCATGTGGAGAAGATTCGGCGGATTGGGTACGGCGCCCTGCGGCTGGACGTGCCGTCCGGCGGGTTCCGCGAGTTGACCTCCGGCGAGGTGATGGCGCTGGAGCGCGCTGCGGCAGGCAAGAAGGTTGTGCCCAAGAAGCGCGTGCCGGAGTTTGCGCAATTGAAGGCCCCGGGAAAGAAGAGGCAGCGGCAGCGGTAAATTGCTGGCGATGCGTGGGCTCCAGGTGCAGTGGGGTGCCGAGGCAACTTGCGCACGCGAATGGGGTTCCTATTTTGGTGAATGCGGCCAGCGTGACCGGCCAACAGAGGCCAACGTGCGCTTCTGCATGGAGGCGTGTGCGGCCGTGGATCGGTTGGGGAATGGCGTTGGAACCGATGGCCCGAAATGGGGTTTGACGAGAGTGGGCCGGTGGGCATAGAAATGCTCGCGGATTTAACACGGCGGTACAAGACGAAATGGGGTGGAATGCATCTAACTAGAAGCGGCAGGATGTGCTCCGGTTCGGGAGATGGAGCCGGACGGAGAGCGGACGGTGCAGGACTGCGCAGCAACATCCCAGAAAAGTGGGGCAATCGCGAGTCCATCGGGGACAGTGCTCGAAGAAGATCGGGAATCGACCAGTAAAGGAGCCGGAGACAGTGGCGATTGAGCGTGCAACATTCGGAGCGGGGTGTTTTTGGGGTGTCGAGGCGCGGTTCGCGGAGATGCCGGGCGTGGTCGATACAACGGTGGGATATGAGGGGGGCGATCTGGAGTACCCGACGTACAAGGATGTGTGCAGCAACAGCACGGGACACGCAGAGGTGGTGAAAGTGACATTCGACCCTTC
>JAJZDL010000152.1 GCA_021851465.1 Acidobacteriota bacterium | reverse complement strand
TCCGATCTATCCCTCTGCATGGAGCAGCACCGCGAGCAGGTCGCGGCTCATAGGGTCGTCGTCGACGACCAGCACGCACGCCGGGCTGGGTTGCGACGTCATGGCTGCCCTGAAGAGTATCAGGCGAGGCATTTGAATGCCAGTTGTGCGAGTGGATCTGCGCGGTTGTACGCGCGCAGGCGTGACCTCGCCGCGGCCCAGGCATTAGAGTAGTGCGATGACGGAGACGTGCGGTACGGCGCAACGAGTGGAGAGCGAGGCTGGGCGATGAAGGGCGCGGCGCTGCTGCTGCTGTTGTGGCAGGTGGCTGCGTCGGACGGGCCGCCGGTGGCGGGACCGGATGCGATGCGCTATGAGCGCGCGGTCCGGGTGGATAGAGAAGAGAAAGGCGCGCGCGCGGGGCAGGCGTGCGCCGTTCTGGACGCGCAGGTATTCGTTCATGCGGACCCCTCGCTGACGGATCTGCGCTTGTTTGCGGCGCGGGATGCGGGGCCTGGCGATGGGTTGCATTCCGGCGCGGTGTATGAGGTCCCCTACGCGATTACGCTGAGCGAGGCGGCCAGCGAGGAGACGCAGACCGCGCGACTGCTGGATCTTGCGGCGAGGCCCGGCGTGATCGCTGGGAGAGGAGGCGCACAGATTGACTTCGATCTTGAGATGCCATCCCGTGCCTATACCGGCGTTACGCTGGCGATCGATCCGGCGGTGCATGACTTTGTGGCGACGGCGGTGGTGAGTGGGATGAATGCGCTCGGTGGAGGGGAGAAGGCTGCTGCGCTGGGATCGTATACGATCTTCGATTTGACCGCGCAGCGCCTCTCGCGCGACACGACGATCCCGTTGGAGGAGACGGCGTACAAGTACCTGCATGTGGAACTGCGCGTCTTGCCCGCGCCGGGCAGCGCGCCAGGGGGCGCTCCGCGATTTGTACCGGCGATGGTGGAGGGCGCGCAGGTGCCTCCCAGCCGCGAGGCGCAGACGGTGTACACGACGGTGGCGGAGACGGCAACAGTTGCAAATGTGGGCGGTGAGACGGTGGCTTCCTTTGCGCTCCCTGCACGGGTCCCCGTGGAGCGGGTTTCGTTTGTGCTTGCACCGGGGTTTGCAGGGAACTTCAGCCGCTCGGTTCGGGTGACTGCGCTGGCCGATGCGGCAACGAAGAGCGCGGCGGGCCAGTCTACAGAAGAGAGCGGGGTCGAAGACGCCGCACAGATCGAGGACGGACGCGCGCCGCTTGCCGAGGTCGTGCGGGGGGCCATCCTGCGCGTTCATGCAAACGAGGCGGGACGGGCGGTTCGCGCCGAACAGCTCTCGGTTCCAGCGATCCTCGGGGCGAATTTGCAGCGCGCGGCGCAAGTCGAGGTGGCGATAGAGAACGGCGACCGGAAGCCGCTGCCGATTGCCTCCGTGCGACTGGAGATGCGCCAGCGGAAGATCTGCTTCGAGGTACCGGCCGCTTCAACCATGGGCCCCGACACCGGCCATGGCTCCCGTGCAAGCAGTGGGCTGGCTCTGTTCTATGGCGATCCCACCTTGGGCGCGCCGGAGTACGAGTACGCGCGGCAGTTTGTTGCGAAGCAGACGGCCCTGGCCGCGGAGTTGGGGCCGGAGGAGATGAATGCGCAGTATCGCGCTCCAACGGCGGAGACGAGGCCGTTTACAGAGCGGCATCCTGAGGCGCTGTGGATTGCGCCGATCGTTGCGATCTGCGCGTTGGGGATGCTGGCGCTGCGATCGGCGAAGAACATGCATCCGTGACGGCCGCATGGGTTGTCCTCCGCCGGCGACCTGGTGGCCGAGTGGATTCCCCGATGCCACCGGCGTTGCTTCCTCCCTGTAGCCAATGCCGCAGCGCCCACTCTCCATGCAAAGCAATTCAGCCTGAGAACACTGACTGGGGCTGCACACTCTCTGGCAAGGAGCATGGCCTCAGTGCCCGGAATGGCCCTTGAGGAGATGCACGGAGGGCATCGTCTAATTATGCGCTTGCGGCGGCACCGCGATGCGCGGCCCGGCCACCAGATCGGCGCGGCGCCGCACCACATGCGGCGTGATCACCATGACGAGCTGATCGGTGTCCTTCTCGATGTTGGCCACGAGCGGCATCTGAAAGCCGGGCAGCTCGCTCAAGCCGGGGATTCCGGTCAAGGCAGCCGTCTCAGTCTGGCTGGCGTTGCCGACCATCAGCACGCTCTCCCCCTCCCGCACTGTGATGTCGGAGGCGAACTCGCGGTTGTCGAGGATGGGGTTGCCATCGCTTGTGTTGCCGGAGAGCGTCTGGATCTTCAGGTCGAGTTTGAGGTTGATGCTTCCCGACTTTTGGATCGACGGAAGCGCGTCCAGGGTGAGGCCGAGGTCCTGGTAGGTGACCTGCGGGATGGTCTGGCTGCTGCCGCCCGAGTACTGCGCGAGCAGGCTGGCAACGCTGACGCCGTTGACGGAAGCATTGCTCAACGCAGCGGGTGGCGTGGACAGCCCAGTGCTGTAGGTCGAGGTCACGATCGGGTACTTGGTCCCTTCGCGGAAGGTTGCGGATTGGCGGTCGCCCACGCGTAGCTGCACATCGTCGAGTGTTCGCGCATCGGTGGTATTCAGGCCCAGGTTGAACCCGATGCTCCCTGTCTCCGTGATGCCGGTCAGCGTGCTGCCGCCGCCGATGACCCCCACCGTGCTGGCCAGCAGCGTGCTCTGCACCAGTCCCGACGCAATCAGTTCGCCCGCAATCGTCAGGTTGCTGGCGGTCGCACTGATAAGGCCCTGGGCGACGGCCTGCTGTACCAGACCTTCATTTGCATTGACCAGCGATTCAGCTTGTTGGTT
This sequence comes from Acidobacteriota bacterium, assembly GCA_021851465.1. Lineage (GTDB taxonomy): Bacteria > Acidobacteriota > Terriglobia > Terriglobales > Acidobacteriaceae > Edaphobacter. The sequence continues at coordinate 4,162 of JAJZDL010000152.1, read as the reverse complement.
CACATTGTAGATTCCAAGCTGCGACGGGATGTTGGCCCCGGCGTTGGTCGTACGCGTTGTATCCACCTCATACAGTTTCACGTCGATCATCACCTCGCCGCTGCTATTGATGATGTCCTCGAACGTGCGGTTCAGCGGTTCGAGGACATCTTCCGGAGCGTTCACCACGATGTTTCCGGTGCCGGATTGCGCGGACACCTGCTTGATGCCGAAGACGGAGCGGGCAACGTTCACCAGTTCGTTGATCTGCTGTGCAGTGGCTCCCGGCATACGGATCGTCTCTTGCAACTGGTGTTCCATGGTCATCCGATTCTCCGGCGTGTCCCGGGCGACCATCACCGTGCTCTCGTCGATGGGGACCGCGAAGGTATTGGCCACGTCCATCAACGCCTTCATGGCCTGCTTGTAGCCCACGTTGTCCACATCGAAAGCCAGGTCCTTGCGCGGCACGGAGTTATCGATCACAGCTCGAATTCCGTAAATGGACGCCACGTCGCGGATCACATCCGCGGAAACCCCGCGCAGATGAAAGCTCTTCAAGGCGTCGTTGGGGACCAGGCGGAGGGGGCCCTCCAGCGCCGGGGCCTGGATCATCCATGGCCCACTCCCATCATTGTCGGCGCGCATCTGGCCGCCGACCGCCGGTTGGCTCGTCGCCGAGCCTCCGGTTCCCGTGGCCGGCTGTTTCTCAAGTTGGCCGGGAGCCTGGCCGGGAGTTACAGCGGGGCCCGTACCCATCCCCAGACCGGGGCCACTGTGCTCGACAACAAGCGGGTTCTGGGGATCGATGGCCCGTGCCTGGGCGAGCAACGCATCCGCCTTCGCCTGCTCGCCCGCCAGCCGCGCCTTGACCGCCTGGCGCGTCAGCTCTGTCACCTCGTTCTGCCGTGCCACCTCGATTGCGAGGGAATACTTGCGGTTGTCTGGGTCGAGTTTCAACGCATGCGCAAACTCTCGTTCCGCCCCGGCCAGGTCGTTGCGCTCAAGCTTCTTGGCGCCCGCCAGATACGCATCCTCAGCCTGCCGAAGGTGCCGCTTGCTGGGCGCCTCGTGCTCGGGATGCGGGCCCGCCGCTACCGCCTCAGACCCCGTGGCCGCGCCCGCCGCAGGCTGCGCAGGAGCACCCTGGGTCGGCTGCCCCTGGCCCGGCTGCCCCTGTGCCGCTGGCGTCTGTGCCAAGGCCGCTCTGCCGTAGCACGGCAGCAGAAGGCCGCAGAGCAACCACGGCCACAGCCATCGCCCGTCCCGTACTTTGCGAAGATGTGTTGGGTTAGCCATCCACTGCTATCTTAGACGTGCCCGGACGCAAACCGGCATTCGTCCCTGCGCCACGCCGCAGCGGGAGAGGCTCGAACCCTGTTCCGCCAGCCTAACATCCTGCCCCATGCAAGCGTTTCCCGATCGATGAATCGGGAAGATCTCTGGCGAAACAGTACAAGTACGAAGAAATATGGGGATTCTGCGCTGAGCTGAGGGTGGCAAGGCGGTGGGAGAGGCCGACAAGGCAACATCTTCCGTGTCGATGAAGAGCGGCATTTCAGGCAGACACTAAGCGTGGCGTCCGCCGACCGCGAGCTGCATTCTTGACTGCTGGCCGGCCGCGGGCCGCAGCTCCATGGCTGGCCGTACGTTCATCACCGGCCTGCGCATTCCTTTGCGAATGAGCGCGGAGTCCATGTCGAGTTCCGCCAGCGTGCGGCTGAGGGTGTTGCGATGCATCCCCAACTCGGTCGCGGCCTTGCACTGGTTGCCCTTGTGGTGCGCCAGCACTTCGAGGATGTATCGCTTTTTGAACTGCCGAACGGCGTCCGCGTAGGGGATTCTTGCACTGTGCATCTGTGTGACCAGGATGTCCAATTCGCGCTTCAAAGGCCTTACCTCGCTTGCTGGTAGCTCATGGATGAACTCTAACTCTAGACCATTTCACAGCAATTGATCCAGCACAATTGATTTCCCATCCTCGGCGCGCGCGATCCTGTCCGGAATACCGGTCGCAGCGTCATAGAATCCGCGCCTGAACGTAGTCGGGTATGAGGAAGGATACATTATGCACAACGGTAAATAAATAGGGCCTGAGAATCGAGTTGGCAACGATCTCCGAATGCGGCATGAACGCCGCCGCAGCCATCAGCAGGGCGATCCCGACCAGGCACCCTCGGGCAAAGCCGAACGCCGCTCCGAGCACTCTGTCGAATGGCCCCATCCCGATCGCCCGCAGCGACTTGCGCAGAAGCAGTCCGGCGATCTCGAACACCACCACAACGACCGCCACGATCAAAAGGAAGGCGACGATCCGCGCCATGGACTCCACCGAAATCCAACCCAGGCCCCTGAACCGGTTGCCGAGGTCGATGTAGTACAAACTGGCTATCTCAAACCCGGCGACGATCCCTATCAACCCGGCGATCGCGCGCACCAGCCCGGTGATAAAGGCACGCGCCATCGATACCAGCACAATCGCAACGAGAACCCAGTCGAAGACATTCCAATCCGCAATGTTCATCGTCCTTCTCTGGTGGAGCTTCGCGGGCCGCCCTGGCCTGCGGATCCGTCCAGGTCGGCAAGCCCTGTCAGCAGCCGGAACGCCTCCAGGTACTTCTCCCGCGTTCGGGCAACGACATCGTCGGGCAGGGCCGGCGCGGGAGCCTGCTTGTTCCATCCGATCGATTCGAGGTAGTCTCGCACATACTGTTTGTCGAAGCTGGGCTGTGCGCCACCGGGCGCGTAAGTCGCAGCCGGCCAATAGCGCGAAGAGTCGGGCGTCAGCACCTCATCGGCCAGCACCATGCCCACGCCGTCGATCCAGCCGAACTCGAACTTGGTGTCGGCCAGAATCACTCCCCTGGTCGCCGCGTACTCGGAGGCCTTGGTGTAGATATCCAGCGTGAGGCGCCGCAGTTGCGCCGCAGCCTCCTCGCCCACCATCGACACAACCTCCGCGTAGCTGATGTTCTCGTCGTGGCCGCCGGTGTTGTCTTTGGTCGAAGGGGTAAAGATCGGCTCCGGCAACTTCTCCGACTCGCGCAGCCCGGCGGGCAAAGGAATGCCGCAGACGGCCCCAGTCGCCTTGTAGTCCTTCCAGCCGGAGCCGGAGAGGTAGCCGCGCACCACGCACTCGACGGGGTACATCTGCGCGCGGCGCACCACCATGCTGCGTCCCGCGATCTGCTGCTGGAAGACCGGATCGCCGACCATCTGCGCCGCGGAGAGAGGCTTGCCGAAGATCGGCTGCGAAGACGGCCCCAGCAGCGCGGCAACCTCCGGCCCGTCGATGGCCAGCAGATGGTTCGCCACCGTGTCCTTCAGGAACTCGAACCAGAAGGCGGAGATCTGGGTGAGGACCTTTCCCTTGTCCGGGATGCCTGAGCCAAGTACATGGTCGAAGGCGGAGATGCGGTCGGTGGCCACAAACAGCAGTTCGTCGCCCATGGCATACAGGTCGCGAACCTTGCCCCGTGCCACCAGGGAAAGGCCTCCTAGATCGGTCGTCAGAAGTGCTTTTGTCATATTTAAGAACGTATCACCCTCTTGCGGACGTGCAAGGGCTTGTTTCTAAAAATTTGCGGCTTTGTGGAAGTGGGCGGCGAGCGCGTCCACAAGCGCGGGGATCGTCGGCTGGGCCGCCTCCAGGTGCGGCGGCAGGCCGAGATCGCGGAGCGCGCGCGAGGTGACGGGGCCGATGGAGGCGCGCACGACCGTTGCAGGCAGAGAGAGGCCCGCCGCCTCCAGCAGTGCGATCAGGCTTCCGGCCGTGGAGGCGCTGGTAAAGGTGGCGGCGTCGGGACAGTTTGCAGGCTCGGCGAAGAGGGCGGCGACAGCCTCGCGCGAGGCCTGGGGGATGCGGTTTCCGTACGCCGCGGCGACGCTGACCGAGGCCCCGGCGGCATCGAGCGCGGCGTGCAGCGTGGCGGGCGCCTGCTCGGCCAGCACCAGCAGGATGCGCCGTCCCCGCGCCTCCGGCAGCAGGGCCTCGGCGAGCGATGCGGCGGTAAACACAGGCGGAACAACATCGGCAGCCAGGCCGATCCCCTCCAGCGCGCGCGCGGTTGCGGGGCCGACCGCGGCGATGCGGCGCGGTGCCGGCAAAACCCCCAGATGCTGTGCACGCTGCTGGAAGGCTTCGACACCGTTGGCGCTGGTGAACGCGACCAGATCGAATTCG
>JAJZDL010000151.1 GCA_021851465.1 Acidobacteriota bacterium | reverse complement strand
AGCAAGGTCCCGCACGCCCGAGGAGCGCTGAAGCCCAGCCTACAATTCCCCAGCCATCACCCACGCATCCACCGTAACGAACCGTGTCGCCGTTCCCCGATGCGCCGTCAACAGCCGGTCCACCGCCCGCACCGTGTCCATCCGCGCCGCGCCCATCCCGCGGTGCCCGCCATCGTGCAGCAACAGGTTCGACCCGCGTCCTCGCCGCCGGTTCCGCGCAATCCCCGACTCCAGATTGCCCAGAATCCGCTCCACCCCAATCGGCTCCCAATCATGCCCCGTCACATTCCACAGTACTGGCACAAGCCCCAACTCCCGCGCCACGCGCAGCACTGCGGGCCGCCGCGCCCCGTACGGCGGACGAAAGAACTTCACCGCCGCGCCCGTAATCTCTTCCAGAGCTGCATTGCACTCCGCCAGCTCCCGCCGCACCCGCGCCGCCGTCTGCGTAGAAAGCCTCGGATGGTCCATGGTGTGGTTGCCCAGCAGGTGCCCCGCCGCCACCACCTGCCGCACAATCTCCGGCCGCGCGCGCGCAAAATCGCCGATTGCAAAAAATGTCGCCCTCACCCCGTGCCGCGCCAGCACCTCCAGCAACTCCGGCGTCGCCGCATCGTTCGGCCCATCGTCAAACGTCAGAGCAACCTGGCTCGGATCGTCCCCCGCAATCAGCGTCCGTCCAAAGATCTGCGAGGTCGGCCACAGCGACGCATACGCGCACCCGCCCGCCGCCAGCCCCAGCGCAGCCGTAGCAACCGCGCCCTCCACAAACACAGGCGTCATTGTTACTTCTTCCCCGCCACAGCGCTGCTTTTGGCCGCCGCGCTCGCCTTCAACAGCTCAAACACCGCCTCCGCATGTCCCGCCGGAGCCACCTTCTCGAAGACATGCAGCAACCGCTGCCCGCGCCCCGTGTCAGGCGAAATGACATAGGTCGTCCGCTCCACCCCGGTCACCGGCTTGCCATACATCTTCTTCTCCTTCAGCAGGCCGTATCGTTTAATCAGGATCATCTCGGGGTCGGCCAGCAGGTCGTACGGCAGATCGTACTTCTCCTTGAATCTCTTCTGCTTCGCCACCGTATCGCGCGAGACGCCCAGCACCACAATCCCCGCTTTTGTAAAGCGCGCAAAAATATCGCGGAAGCCGCACAACTCCAGCGTGCAGCCCGGCGTGTCCGCCCGCGGATAGAAGAACAGAACCACCGGCTTCGCCGCAAAATTCCGCAGTGAGACGCTCTCCCCATCCTGGTTCCGCAGCGTAAAATCCTCCACCAGATCCCCAACCCGCATCCGCACCCTCCCTTGCTGCTTGTGTGGTCAATACGCCGACAGCCCGGCAACCGTCTTCTGCAGCGAGGCCGCATCCTCCACGTTGTACACCTGCGCCGTTGCGTCCTTGCCCTGGATCTGCTTCATCAGCCCGCACAGCACCCGCCCCGGCCCAACCTCGACGAACCGTGTCGCGCCCTGCGCCAGCAGCAGCTCGATGCACTCTACCCAGCGCACCGCGCCCGTCACCTGCGCCACCAGCGCCTCGCGCGCGGCATTTCCTGAGGCGATCAGCGTCGCGCTCACATTCGCCGCCACCGCAAACGCCGGGTCGCACAACTCCACCTCCGCCAAATCTCGCGCCAGCGACTCCTGCGCCGGCTGCATCAACGCGCAGTGGAAGGGCGCGCTCACCGGCAGCATCACCACCCTCTTCGCTCCAGCCTGCTTGCACAGCTCCGCCGCCCGCTCCACCGCCGCCACCGCGCCCGAGATCACCGTCTGCCCCGGCGAGTTCAGGTTCGCCGCCGCCACCACCGCGCTCCCCGGCACAAAGTTCAACACGCCCGCATCCCCCGGCAGCGGCGTCAACTGGTCCTCCACCTGCTCGCAGATTGTTGCGATCAGCCCCGCATCCAGCCCCAGGATCGCCGCCATCGCGCCCTCGCCCGCCGGAACCGCCTGCTGCATGTATCGCCCGCGCAGCCGCACCGCGCGCACCGCATCGGCAAAGCGCAGCGTCCCCGCCGCCACATGCGCCGAGTACTCGCCCAGCGAGTGTCCCGCCGCAAAACCCGCCTCGATCCCCAACGGGGCCAGCGCCTCCGTCAACACCCGCGCCGCCGCCGTCGAGACCGTCAGGATCGCCGGCTGCGTGTGCTCGGTCAGCCGCAGCGCCTCCTCCGGCCCCTCGAAGATCACCTGCGACAACGCGAACCCCAGCGCCTCGTCCGCCTCCTCGAAGACCGCGCGGGCCACCGGAAAATTGTCGTACAGGTCACGCCCCATGCCCACCGTCTGCGAGCCCTGCCCAGGAAATAAATAGGCAACCTTCAATCCTTTAGCCATCCGAACATCATAAAGTGTTGCATCAATTTCATAAACCCGATCCGCGATCGCCCTCATTCAGTCCTCTTCATGCCGCTAATCCAGTAGCGCCACGAAATCCCTTCTCAATTCGCCGTCGGGGCTTGGTCGTAGTGGTCCAGAATCATCACAGGCTCGGTCATGGGCTGCTTTTCCAGCTTCAGGCCGAGCTCCTTGCGAAAGGCGTCCTGGAGGCTCATTCCGGCAGCGGGGGACGAAGCATCTCCAGCCTGCTGCGACGCCGCGATGGCTGCTTTACTTTCGTCTTGCAGCTTGCTTGTACTGCTGAAATACACCGTAAAGTCGTAGGATCCCGCGAGGCCGGTCTTGTCCAGAACGCGATACTTGATCTCTGTTCTGGTAAATGCCTGCAACACGTCGGCGAACTGCTCCATGGTGACGTTCTGGCAGTGAAACTGGTTATCGTACGGCGAGTCCGCGATATGTACCATGTCCTTTTCGCCCGCGGCTGGCCCATCCTCGCAAGAAGTCCGCGAATTCGGGTCTGCCTTCTTCATCTTCGGATTGTCCGCCCGCAGCGCCCATCCGTCCTGTGTCTGCTCGCCCCAATGGTACTTGATCTCGAACCGGTCGATCACAAGCTGCTGCAACATGCGCAGCACCTGGTCGCGGTCCTCCCACGCGGCGCGCGCATCAATGTCCGGAGGCAGTTTCACCAGAATGGTATATCGCTGCTTTGGAAGCGAATCGACATCCTTTATCATCCTTCCGGTTGGCAGCTCCCAGGCATGGACCAGAAGATCCTGCAACGTCCAGCCTCTAAATGTAATCTGCGACCCCTGCATCTGAGTCATCCACTGCGGATCATCCGGAGCGGCCAGTTTGAAGCTGGCCACCTCGAACTCCAACTCCGGCAGCGGCGGAATCTGCTTTGCAATATCCGGTGCATTCGGTGTCGGCGTTCGATCCACGGTGTCAACCACCAGCGCCGACTGCGGAACGTCCTGTGCCGTCACCGCCAGCCCAAGCTGCTTGGCAAATGCATCCGTGAGGGCCCGCACGTTGTCCGCCAGCGTTCGCACCTCGCTATCGTCCACCGTAAGTGTAAAATCGAACGGCTTCTTCAGGCCGGTCCGGTCCACAACGAGATGCGGGAACGCGCCAAACATCGAAATAAACTTGTCCATGGTCATCGAAGTACAGGTAACGCTGTACTGGCTCTGCGTGTTCTTCACCTGCTCCCAGCGGCAGTTCATCGCAGCCGTGGGATCCTTCGCCTCGGCCAGCTTCGCTCCGCCCTTGGCCTGTGTTATCACATACGCAGGCAACGGCTTGTTTTCTGTGTGGTAAGTAAAGTGAAAACGCTGCGCCAGCACCCTCTGAATGACAGGATTAATTTGGTCGTAGGAATTCGACTCCTGGTTTTCACCGCTCGCCGCAACAGGATTCGGGCCTGCCCCAGAGACAGGGTTGGTCTTCGGGGCCTTCAGCGAATCGATCTTCGCGGCCAGATCGAAGCGGTAGAAGTCGATCCACGGCGGGCCGCCCAGAACCGTCTCCGAACGGCGGTTCCACGCCAGCGTAATCATCTCCAACAGCGTCGCATCGCGCATGTCAAACCGCTGATTGCTGATGTTCGTGCTGTAGTAGATTGCGGGGCGGTACGGCGAAGGATGCACATCTACAATCAGCGGCGCAGCGGTTTGAGCAACCAGCGTGGAGACAAAGAACGCAAAGTGACAACCAGCGGCAAGGCAAATGTTCCGCACTGCAAACCTCACACCAGACAGAATTTCTACAGTGCTTCCTTGGACGCTGCAATTGTAGGCCAGTCACCGCTTCGCAAGAAAATGCCCGGGATTGCTTCTTTCAGTCTCCCAAACACGCGAAAATCTGAAATTTCGCTCCGTTCTGCGATGTCACACACGCAGAAATGCCTTGCCGTGGATCACTGCGCAGTGAACTCCTCGCAGTTCGCATCCCGCCTGTTCCTGGGGTCGCCGTTGCGAAATCCGGCAAACTCCGCCATACTTAGGTGTTGGGTTGTGTGAGCTGTGGTCGCGCCTGTTCCGCCGGTGCACCGTTCGATTTCATCTCTTCGCCCAAACACTCCGTATTTTCTGAGAGGTCTTCTAGTGTTGATGATCCGTCTGGCGCGCGTAGGCGCCCGCAAGCAGCCCCACTACCGTGTCGTTGTTATTGAAAAAGACCGAGCACGCAACGGCCGTTCCGTCGAGGTTGTAGGCACCTACAACCCGCGCACCACCCCTGCTTCCCTCGATCTCAAGCGAGACCGCATCGACTTCTGGGTCGGCAATGGCGCTCGCCTGTCGGAGCGCGTCGGCAAGCTCTACGCCGTGCCGGTCTCGGTCTCGGTCGTGGCAGCAGTCGCTGAGCGCGCCGCGGAGCCGGCTGCCCAGCAAATCCCCGAAGCTGCCACTGAACTCGCTTAGTTACTAATTAGTTATCTAGTAACCAGTTTCGAGTACCTAAAGATGTCGCCAACGGCACATCTTCCCAATTATTTTTCGCGTTCCTCGCGTAAACTTTTGGCAGGATCGTCCCAACCAGACGGTCTGCGTGTCGCCCTCTCGCATCGCTCTTCCCGAGGCGGCACTGCACTGCAACGGCACAATCTGGTTTGTCCTCTAAAGACCTCTCCCAGATCGAGGCACGGAGCATAAACCGAGCCTGCGCAGCATGTCTCCCAAGAGGTGCCTGTGATGTACGAATCCACTTCCGATCTCAACGACCAATCGTCCGGCAGGATGAAGCAACTCATTCTCGAAATCGTCCAGGCTTTGGTCGACCAACCCGATGCCGTCTCCGTCGAACTGATCGAGGACCGCGAGGCCACCGTACTCTGTGTCCGCGTCGCTCCCCAGGACATCGGCAAGGTCATCGGAAAGCAAGGCCGCACGGCGCGCTCCCTGCGCACCATCCTCGGCGCTGCCAGCATGAAGCTGCACCACCGCTTCGCGCTCGACATCATCGAGGACGACGACGGCCTTGAGGACGAACGGCAGCCCCGAGCAAGCTGACCCAGCTCGCAGCGGCCACTGCCGCCTGCACCGCAAACGCCTCGCAGCAGGTACGATGGTTTCCATGGACTCCGTTCCGCAATGGACCGTACTCGCCCGCATCCTCCGGCCTCAGGGACGGAAAGGCGAGGTGCTCGCAGACCTGCTCACCGACTTCCCCGACCGCTTCGACCGGCAGCCCCGTGTCTGGCTCGCCCCACAGGGCTTCGCCGATTCTCCCGCCGCCGATCTCCCCCCCGCAAGACATGTCTCCAACACTCCCACTCCAAACACTGCACTCGCTTCGCCCCACACCGCCGAGGTCGCCTCCCACTGGCTTCCGCTCGGCCGCAACGCGGGCCGCATCGTCCTCCACTTCGCCGGCATAGACTCCATCGAGCAGGCCGAAGGCCTCGCCGGACAAGAAGTCCTCATACCGCTCGCCGAGCGCACGCCACTCGAACTCGGCGCGGCCTACATCTCCGACCTCATCGGCTGCACAGTCTACGACCGCGACCGGCCCCTCGGAACCGTCGGCGGCGTCGACTTCCCCACCTCCCCGGACGGCACCCGCCGTATCGAGGAGGCCGCCCCCCTGCTCGCTGTCGTCTCGCCTATCGGAGAAGAGATCCTCATCCCCTTCGCCCGTGCCTTCCTCCTCGCCCTTGACCTCCCCGGCCGCGCCATTCGCATGGCGCTCCCAGAGGGCCTCACCGAGCTCAACCGCCAGCCCAGCCTCCAGTCGACCGGCGCGGCAGGAGAGTAACCATGCGCTTCGACATCCTCACACTCTTCCCCGACTTCTTCTCAGGCCCACTCAACTACGGCATCCTCAGCCGAGCCATCGCTACTGGCACGGTTCAGATCGCAACGCACGATCTCCGCGCCTTCACCCACGACCGCCATCGAACCGTCGACGACCGCCCCTTCGGCGGCGGCGAGGGCATGGTTCTCAAGCCCCAACCGATCTTCGAGTGCATCGAATCACTCGAACAAAAATACAAAGAAAATAATATAAATCAATTACATACTAGAAAAAATGAATGCAATAAATCAATAATAGAAATCGCACCGAAGTCTACCCGCGATACCTCCCGCCACTCCGTCATCCTGCTCTCCGCCCAAGGCAAGCCATTCACCCAGGCCACGGCCCACCACCTCGCCACGCTAGACCGCGTCGTCCTCATCTGTGGCCGCTACGAGGGCGTGGACGAGCGCGTCAATGACCTCCTCGCAGACCAGGAGATCTCCATCGGAGACTACGTCCTCAGCGGCGGCGAGCTGGCCGCAGCCGTCGTCATCGATGCCACGGTTCGACTGCTCCCCGGCGTCCTCGGCCACGAAGACTCCAACCGCTTCGAGAGCTTCGGAGCCGCCGACGTCCAACCCAACGATCCCGCAGACGGCAAGACCCCCGACGGGGTTCCCCGCTCCACTCATGGCTCCGGCGGCATCCTCGACTATCCGCAATACACCCGACCCGCCAATTTTCGCGGCGCGGTCATTCCCGAGATCCTCACTGGCGGCGACCACCTCGCCATCCGCCGTTGGCGTCGCCAGGCCGCCCTCGAAAAAACCTTGCGCAACCGCCCCGACCTCCTCGCCCGCGCTCCCCTCACAGAGGAAGACCGAAGCTATCTGGCCACACTCCAGGCATCTCTCCCTTAATCGATCTGTGTGCTCGGCGTCACAGATCGCGATCCGCTCCAGATCGATAATCCGTTCATGCAGACACGCAGGTACTCCCTCGTCGTCGTCTTACTGGTCGCCGTCATCGGGTTGACCGGGCTCTCC
>JAJZDL010000150.1 GCA_021851465.1 Acidobacteriota bacterium | reverse complement strand
ATCTCTCGCACCACCACCGGCTGCACCACGCCGATGGCGGCGATGGAGTGCGCCAGCTCATCGAGCTGAACCTGGTCGAAGCTGCTGCGTGTCTGGTTGGGATTGCGGTCGATCCGGTCGAGCGAAATCTCCAGCGGCTTGCCCGAGGCTTCGGGTACGGACGCCATCTGCGGCCGCGGTCCAAGCAGCGATTCAATGCCTTTTCCCAGTGCTGGCCGTCGCTTCGGATCGGCGCTTATATGGCTTGTTTCCATGCTATTGCCTCGCTGACAACGGAGATCTACTTGTTATAGGGCCAGAATCGCGGCCCATTGTTTGTGCTGGACGTCTGTTGCTTGGCCCGCGGGCTTTGAATCCCGTTTCTGCGCAGAAGTTCGAGCGCGAGCGCGGAGTACGCCTCCGCGCCCCGCGATCTGGAGTCGTAGAGCTGAACCGGTTTGCCGTGGCTGGGCGCTTCGGCCAGCCGGATGTTCCGCGGGATCGTTGTGGTCAGCAACTTGTCCGAAAAGAAAGCCTTGAGGTTTTCAGTGACCTGCTGCGAGAGGTTGGTGCGATCGTCATACATCGTCAACAGAACACCCTCCAGCGCCAGCGAAGGATTGAAGGCCTGCGAGACGCGGTCAAGGGTCTGCATCAGCTCGGCGATGCCTTCCAGGGCAAAGTACTCGGCCTGCATCGGCACAAGCAGGCCGTCGGCGGCAACCAGCGCGTTCAGGGTGAGAAGATCGAGCGCAGGGGGGCAATCGAGAACGATAAAGGGATAGGTGCTGCGGACGGGTGCAATGGCCTCGCGGAGCCGGAACTCCCGGCGCTCCTGGGCGACCAGCTCGAGGTTTGCGCCAATCATGTTCTTGCTGCCCGGCAGTAGAGCGAGCGACGCAACTTCGGTTGCGAGGCGTGCCTCATCCACGGTCGCCAGACCCATCAGAACGTCGTAGATGCTCAGGCGGGATTCGTCGCGCGGTACGCCGAGACCGCCCGTGGTATTGGACTGCGGGTCGCAGTCGATGAGCAGCGTGGGCAGGCCTTCGAGTGCCAGCGCGGCAGCCAGGTTGATGGCGGTCGTGGTCTTGCCCACGCCACCCTTCTGGTTGACCACAGCCACAACCTTTGAGGTTGCGGTCGCATCCTGGGTGGAAGCCGGATTGGTCGGAGCAGATAGGCTAGGCACGATGTACAGAGAGCCTATCGGCGCAAGGCACGAATAGCAATGCCGCAGTCTGTGCAGAAGCCACGCAACCCTGTGGAGAAACTGTGAAGGACTTGAAACGTCGGCTTGCCGTGCAGGGATTGCGCGCGGACGATGTGGAAATCTTTTCTGCCACGATGCAGATCGAACGTGTGTTTCACGTGGAACAGTCTGCGATTCACCCTACGAACCGTGCGAGAGCCGCGCAATGTTTCATCTGGATCATGTTTCACGTGGAACACGCGCAGGAGCAACAGCAATATCATCCGATCTACCTAACGCCGATGCGCACTAACGCCGATGCGCAATCCACAACGCCCCCTCGCTCGACTGTGGCAGGGCAATCGGCTCCGCAATAAGGAAGCGCTCCGCCACACCGGGGTAGATCGACGGATGCGCAGTCCCGACGATCAGCAGTCGTTGCCTGGCCCGGATTGACGCCTCCCGCACCGCTGCGGGCATCTCGTCGACTGCGCGCAGGCTGACCGCGTCAAATCGCCGATCCGCTGGCATCGCCTCCACCCGGCCCGCCCAGACCTCCGTCGGCAACGCCAGGCTGCGGATGACCTCGCGGAGAAACGATGCCTTTCTGTTGCGCGATTCCGCCAGCGTCACCGCCACATCCGGCCGAAGCAACTGGATCGGAATGCCGGGAAAACCCGCGCCGGAGCCGAAGTCGAGCAGGCTTCCACACGGGCCGAGGCGTGTCGCAACAAACAGACTCTCGCCGAAGTGCCGCCGGACAATCTCCTCCGGCGAACGGATTGCCGAGAGGTTGATGCGAGCGTTCCACTTCATCATAAGTTCAATATAAACAATAAGTTGCGAGTAAATCACAGCCCACCGCTCCTGCTCGATGGCAGCACCCTCGATCGGCCTGGCAAGCGAGCCGACATACGGTTCGAGCAGCTCTGCGATCGCCTCGGAGGTCAAAATACGCACCTCAAACCGGTTCTGTGGAAGGCGGACGCGGAGTCCACGCCTCGGCCTCTGCGATGAAGCGCGCGAAGAGTGCCCTGGAGACGGCACTCTCGTCGAAGGTGCGCTCGGGGTGCCACTGGATCCCGACAACGAATCTTCCTCCCGGCGCATCGTCTGTGTTTTCAATCGCTTCGATGACTCCATCGATGGAGCTCCGAGCGCTGACGCGCAGGCCGTCTCCGGCGGTGGCGACCGCCTGATGGTGGCTTGAGTTGACCGGCAGGCGAAGATCGCCGTCGGTCTCGGCGGATTGCTCCGCAGAGACCATCTGGCCGAGCAGTGAATCCGTCGCCACCTCTACCGTATGGGCGATGGGGACCTTGCGGCCCGCCTTATGGTTTACGGGCAGGCCGGTGAGATGCTGCACCAACGTACCGCCGCGCCAGACGTTGAGCGTCTGGGTGCCGAAGCAGATGGTGAGGATCGGCTTGCCCATGTTGTGCGCGTCCTGTAGCAGCAGCTCATCGACGTTCTCGCGCGACGGATCGGGCGGGGCGCATTCGGGGACTGGCTCCTGCCCGTACTTCTGCGGATTGACGTCCGCGCCGCTGCCCGGCAGCAGGATTCCCTGGCACTCGGCGACCAGGCGCGCCGTCGTGGCCGGGGGATCGCCAAGCGGAATCTCGACGGCCTCGCCTCCGCTGCGCTCGACGGCGGTCGCATACTGCTGCCAGGCCTGGCTGCTGTACTCGGGATCGGTGCTCGGGACCGGAATGGCGATGCGAGGTCTGGTCATTGGGCTCTGGTCATCAGGGTTTAGGCTCCGCGAGTTACGTTCGGAGCGTTGGCTGCATTCGCATCCGGTGCATGGGTCTCGTGCAGGCGACCGTCTGCGGGCGCGGGCATGAGATCCGAGTATCGATAGTACATCCTGGCGATCTCATCGTAGAGGCGCGCGGTCAGGGCGTCTGCGTCGCGGGTGGTCAGCCCGTCTGTGGGGATGGGATCGCCAACGACGATCATCAGCGGGCGCGGGCGCAGGCTGTAGACGTGGATCGGAAGCAGCTCGTAGGTCCCGATCAGCGCCAGCGGGATCAGCGGAACGCCCGCGCGGAGCGCCATGAAGGCGCATCCTGAGTGGGCGGTCTGCATGTGGCCGTCGGGGCTCCGCGCGCCTTCGGGAAACAGGACCAGAGGCATTCCGGCCTTCAGCGCCGCGACCCCGCGCAGGAGGCCCGCAATGGCAGAGCGAGAGCTGCGCGAATCCACCGGCACCTGGCCGGAGCGATTCAGGTACCAGCCCACAAACGGGATCTTCCAGAGTTGCTGCTTGGCCAGGATGCGAAACTGGAAGGGCAGCTTGGCGAAGAGCGCGGGCGTATCCATATAGCTCAGGTGGTTGGAGGCATAGACGGCCACCGGGTGCTGCTTGAGCTTCTCCGCTCCGACAAGGCGCACCGGCGACAGCGCGATGCGCAGCATGGTGGCGGCCCAAGCCCGCGCGACAAGGTGTTGCTGGCGGCCGGAGCGGTCCCACAGCCCGCAGACCAGCGAGGCGCAGCCGAAGGTGCCGGTCGCAAGCGCCATCAGCGGAACCAGGACGAACCGGGAGAAGTACCGCAGATGGGCGGGAATCCGGTGGACAGGCGGCGGCGCTGCGCCTGGCGTGGCCGCCGCGCCGCGCGCACCCTCGGGGCCGGTGCAGGCCTGCCGGTCGCAGTCTGGCGCGCAGTCGAGTGCCGTGCCCGGGTTTGCGTCTCGATCGCTCATGGTTCAACTCATGCTTCGGCGTATGGCTCGGCTTATTCTCTCACTCACGGTTGTAGGATTGCATCGCGCAGCGCGGCAACCAGATAGATGGAGCCGGTTGCAACGATGAGGCCGCTGGGCGGCGTCAGCCTGCGGGCCAGGGCGAGGGCCTCGGTTGGGCTCTCCGCGGCATGGGCCGTCAGATGCAACGCCCGCGCGGCGTGCTCCAGGTCGTCAAGGCTTGCCGCGCGAGGGTTGTCGATCGGTGCCAGCACGATGCAGTCTTGCGCCCTGTCGGCGGTTGCGGCAAAGAGCGGGAAGAGGATCCGCGCCATCTCCGCGAGATCTTTGTCGCGCAGGCAACTGAAGAGCAGGGTCCGCGGGCGGTGCGCGGGCAGCGTGGCGAGGGCAGAGCGCAAGGCCGTTGCGCCCGCCGGATTGTGGGCCACGTCCAGCAACAGGTTGGGCGGCAGAAACTCGAGCCGTCCGGGCCAGACTGTGTTGGCGATGCCCGCTTCAATCGCGGCGTTTGGAATGTTGTAACAACCTTTGTTCGATTGTGCCGGCTTCTTCGCCTCGCGCAATGCGACGGCGGCGGCGATGGCCAGGGCAAGGTTGCGCTGTTGGTGTTCGCCTGCCAGCGGCGAGCGGACCTGCAAGCGCTCGCCGCCAAGCGCGACCCGGTAGTGGTTCGGGCGCAGGGGCGCGATGGAGGGCTGCTCGGGTGCGGCGTTCGCGCAGTCGCGGCCGGGAAGGAAGGCGCTCCCGTCGATGCAGCGCACATCGAGCGCGCGGGCCTGCGCGCGGATGACCCGCTCGGCCTCTGCGAGCTGTGGCAGCGCCACCAGAGTGCCGTGCGGGCGGAGGATGCCGGCCTTTTCGAGCGCGATCTCCGCGATTGTCTCGCCCAGATACTCGCGATGGTCGAGCGCAATGTCGGTGATCACCGAGAGAACCGGCTCGACGATGTTCGTGGCGTCCAGCCGGCCCCCCATGCCGACTTCGAGGATGGCGATCTCGACCTTGCGCTCGGCAAAGTACAGAAAGGCGAGCGCCGTAAGCGACTCGAAGAAGCTGGGCCCGTGCGGCAGCTTGCCCGTGGCCACCAGCCGTTGCGCAACCTCGTCGATGCCGAAGTAGAGCCGGGCAAACTCCTCCTCGGGGATCTCGGCAAGCTCCGGCATCCGTTGTTCAAAAGACGGTTCGGAAGCCCTCATCCGTGCAGGCGCATGGGCCGCCCTCGAATCCGGCCCCGCAACAAGCGCGCTCGGTGCGCCGGGTTCGGACGTGCGGATGCGCTCGGTGACGCGCGAGAGGTGCGGTGAGGTATAAAGCGCGGTGCGCAGCCCGGCGGCGGAACAGATGGCGGCAAGCGTAGCGGCGGTGCTCCCCTTGCCGTTGGTTCCGGCGACGAGGACCGAGCGGAACTGGCCCTGCGGATCGCCCAGTGCAGCGGCCAGTATGCGCATGTGCGCCAGGTCGAACTTCCGCCGCGCGGCGGACGGGGCAAGCTCCAATGCAAGGCCATGCAGATGGTCGACCGCTGCAACGTAGGACATGGGGCTATTCTAGAGCGGTTTGCTCCGCCGGGCACTGCGTGGAGCATGGACGCGGCCTGCCCGGTTCTTCAGGCACTCACCCGCCCAGCGTCGCCTGTTACTCCTCGATCGGGATCTCCAACATCGGATCGGTGGCAACGGCTGCCGGCTGGGTGCGGCAGAGGATGACGGTGGCGACGGCCACCAGGATCAGGACCGTTCCTGCAATCTCTGCCGGGGCCAGCCGCTCATGAAACAGGGCGACGCCGATGAGCACAGCGATGACCGGGTTGACGAAGGCGTAGGTAGAGACCTTCGTGACCGGAACGTGTTGCAGCAGGTAGGTGTATGCGGTGAGGCCGACCACCGATCCGACGGTCGAGAGGTAGACGATGGCGAGGATGCCTCCGCGCGTCCACTGCGCTGTGCGGAAGCAGCCCCCGGCGGTCGCGATGGTAAGGTTGAGGACGCCCGCGGAGCCGATCTGCCATGCCGTGGCGACGAACGTGTCGATGTGGAAGCGGAAGCGGCGCGAGAGCACCGAGCCGATGGCAAAGGCCAGCGCGGCGGCCAGCAGAAGCGCAAAGCCGAGTAGGCTGCGCCGTCCCGTGCCGCCGATGGAGGCGCGATGGAGCGCAGGCCACAGCAGCACCGTCATCCCCAGCACACCCAGCAGCGTTCCCATCCATCCGCGCAGGTTCAGCCGTTCGCCTGCGGGAAGCGCGGCCTCGATGAGCGCGACGAAGATGGGAACCATCGCAATCACCAGCGAGGACAGGCCGGAGGCGACCTTGGTCTCGCCCCAGATGAGCAGCACATTGTTGACGGTCATCAGCAGAATCCCGACAAGGGCCAGGCGCCAGGCGGTGCCGCCGGGGACGCGCAGGCTGCTGCCGCGCGCTACGCAGAGCGTGCAGATGATCGCCGTAGAGATCAGCGAGCGAATCGCGCCCACCAGCGGAGGCGCAAGGTGCAGCCCGGCGATGTAAATCGCCGCGTACGTCGAGCCCCAGCAAAGATACACGCAGGCGAAGGCCACGGCGATGCGGCCGGTCTGTGAGAGGCGAGGAAGCATCTTCTGTATGGTAACGAGATCCATGCTCCGAGGCCCAAGCTATCGCGGCCTGCGGCAATGCATCTAAACTTTTCAGCAGGGGTGGCAGGAGATGATGAAAAATTTCGCGGCGGCGGGCTGGGCCACGGTGCTCCTCGCTGGGTGTGCGGGGATGTGTGTGGTGCTTGCGCAGACCGCTGTCGCACCCAGTGCGTTGCCCGACGCGGTCGCGCAGCAGGCGGGCAACGCGCAGGCCTCGATGGCGCCGCATCGCACGCGGCTGGTCCTGAAGGACGGCAGCTACCAGATCGTGATGAGTTACACGGTGAAGGGCAAGATCGTAAGCTACTACAGCGCCGAGCGCGACGAGACCGAGGAGATACCGACCGACCTGGTCGACTGGGACGCGACGAACAAGTGGGAGCGGCAGAATCGGCCCGCATCCGGCGGCGCTGCCGGGCCGGAGCCGACCGCCGCGGAAAACTCAAATCCAACGATCGACCCACAGTTGCTGCAAGAGGAGGCCGACCGCGCCGCGTGGACGCCCGAGGTTGCCCCGGACCTCCATCTCTCGGCGTCGGACAGCGTGCTCGCGCTGGACACCTTCAACGGCACGCCGGAGCTGGTGCCGCTGGAGCAGTCCGTCGGCGAGATGGACCACACCGCCAGCCACAATATTCTGAAGCTGA
>JAJZDL010000149.1 GCA_021851465.1 Acidobacteriota bacterium | reverse complement strand
AACGGCACGATGAACGATCGGAACCAGCCGACCACCAGAACGTAGATCAGCACCAGCACCGCGGCAAACGCAAGCCCAAGGTCGCGGAAGACCTCGATCGTGATCTGCCACTCGCCGTCCCACTTCATCGAGTAGTGGTCGGTCGCCTCCGGCATCGACGCGTTGTAGCGGACCAGCTTGTACCCGTCCGGCAGAGTGATGCGGTCGAGCGCCTTATTCATCTTCAGGATCGCGTAGACCGGGCTCTCTTCCGCTCCAGCCACGTCTCCCGTGACGTACACCACGCGGCGCAGGTTCTTGTGATAGATGCTGGGCTGGATCGTCGTGTGTTCGACGACGACCAGCTCGCGCAGCGAGACCAGGCTGCCGTCCGCGCCGGGCAAGCGGATATTCTCCAGCCCCTGCTCGGAGGAGCGGTCCGCGCGGTCGATTTGTACAACCGTCGGCACCGGCTCGCGCGCGCTCTGGTCGTGGACCAGGCCAACCTCCATTCCCGAGAGCGCCAACGCTAGCGCGTGGGTCACATCGGAGACCGCGATGCCGTGCTGCGCCGCCTTCACCTCATCGACGCGCATCGCCAGGCGCGGCTGCGGATCCTCGACGTACCAGTCCGTGTCCACAACCCCCGCGGCGTTCTGAAAGATCGACTTGATCTGCTGCGCAATCTGCGTCTGGCCCGCAAGGTCGGGGCCGTAGACCTCCGCCACCAGCGTCTGAATCACCGGCGGCCCCGGCGGGACCTCGCTGACCTGAATGCGCGCGCCGTACTGCGCGCCGATCGCATCCATCAATGGACGAAGCCGCTTTGCGATCGCATGGCTCTGCACGCTGCGCTTGTCTGTCGGCAGCAGGTTCACCTGAATGTCGGCCTGGTTCGGCTGGCGGCGCATGTAGTAGTGGCGCACCAGACCGTTGAAGTTATACGGGCCGGAGGTTCCGGCATACGTCTGGTAGTTGAGCACCTCCGGCTGCCGCGCAAGCTCGTCGCCCAGCGCCTGGGCCACCCGTGCCGTCTGTTCCAGTGGCGTGCCGTCGGGCATATTGACGACCACTTGCAGCTCGCTCTTGTTGTCGAACGGAAGCATCTTCACCCGCACCAGTCCCAGCGGAACCAGCGCCACGGAGACCAGCAGCAGAACGGCCACCGCGATGAAGAACAGCCCGCGATTGCGCGCCGAACGGATCAGCGGCGTCATGATGCGGCGATAGAGCCGGGTGCGCCAGTTCTCCGTCTCCGGCTCCAGAATCTTCGCCCCGCTCAGGTGCTTTCCCAGCAGCCGGATCGCGGCCCACGGCGAGACCACAAACGCAACCAGCAGTGAGAAGAGCATCGCCGCTGAAGATCCCACCGGAATGGGCCGCATGTACGGCCCCATCAGCCCGCGCACAAAGGCCATCGGCAACACCGCCGCAATCACCGCGAAGGTGGCCAGAATGGTTGGGTTGCCCACCTCGGCCACC
Source organism: Acidobacteriota bacterium (assembly GCA_021851465.1). GTDB lineage: Bacteria > Acidobacteriota > Terriglobia > Terriglobales > Acidobacteriaceae > Edaphobacter. The sequence continues at coordinate 5,692 of JAJZDL010000149.1, read as the reverse complement.
GCCTCCACCGCCATATCGCTGCACGGCCGCTCCCGGTTCTCCGGCAGGCGGAAGTGGCGCACAATGTTCTCGACCACAACGATCGCGTCGTCCACAAGAATGCCGATGCTGAAGATCAGCGCGAAGAGCGTGACGCGGTTGATGGTGTAGCCCAGAAAATAGAAGACCGACATCGTAAGCGCCAGCGTCACCGGGATCGCCAACAGCACGACGCCCGACTCGCGCCAGCCCAGAAAGAGCGCAACCAGAAACGTCACCGACAGCGTAGCCAGCAGCAGATGTTCCAGCAGCTCGTCGGACTTGGCCTTCGCCGTCGCGCCGTAGTTCCGCGTCGTCGTCACCGTCACGTCGCTGGGAATCGTCACGCCCTGCATCCGCTGCACGCTCGCCAGCACTGCGTTGGCGATGTTCGTGGCGTTGGTGCCCTTGCGCTTGGCCACGGTGATCGTCACTGCGGGATACTGCCGCGCCACCGTGCCCGCCGCCTTGCCTGCGTCGGTCGTGCCGAAGGCCACATAGCTCGTCGGGTCGGCGGGGCCATCGACGATCTTGTCGGCAACGTCGCGCAGATACACCGGCTGCCCGCGCACGACGCCGACGACCACAGCCTCTAAATCCTCGCGGCTGGTAAAGATATTGCCCGCGTCCACGCGGACTTCCTGGTTGTTCTCGGAGAAGTTTCCCGCCTGCACCGTTGCGTTCGCCGCTTGCAGATGCCCCACAATGGCCATCGGCGACAGGCCGTAGGCGTTCAACTTCTCGGTGCTCAGCAGCACCCGCATGGTGCGCGGCAGCCCGCCGATCAGGCTCGTCTCCGATACATCGGCGATCTGTTCAAACTGGTGCTGCATCTCCGCCGCGATGCTGCGCAGTTGATATCCGTCGTAGTGCTCGCCCCACAGCGTCAGCGCCAGGATCGGCACATCGTCGATGGAGCGCGCCTTGATCAGCGGCTGCGAGACGCCCGGCGGCATCCGATCGAAGTTGGAGTAGAGCTTGCTGTAGACCTTGATCAGCGCATCTTCCTGCGGCGTGCCCACCAGAAAGCGCACAATCACCAGGCTCTGCCCGGGGCTGGAGGTCGAGTAGACATACTCCACGCCCGAGATCTGGTGTACCAGGTTCTCGATCGGCAGCGTCACGCGCTCTTCCACCTCCGCCGGAGACGCTCCCGGCATTGCGGTGGTAATGTCCAGCATTGGGACCAGAATCTGCGGCTCCTCTTCGCGTGGAATGATCGCGATGGAAAACGCTCCGATGGCCAGCGACGCTGCAATGAACAGCGGCGTCAGCTTGGAGTTGAGAAAGGTGTGGGCCAGCTTCCCGGCGATTCCAAGATCCTGCTTCATTGCTGTACCTCGATGCGCTTGCCCGCAAGGTCGCGGTCCGACGGCGCGTCCACCAGCTTTTCACCCGCGGAGAGGCCCGACAGAACCTCGATGAGGTTGCCTTGTGTCGCGCCTAACGTGAGGGAACGAAGCTGTGCGATCCCCTCCCCGTCGAGAACATACGCACAGGCCAGCGAGCCGCGCATCACAACCGCGGAGCGCGGAACCACAATCGCCTGCCGCACCCCGTTGGCGAACTCCGCCGTCCCATACATCCCCGCGCGCAGTTGGCCCGACGCGGGCAGGTCGATCTTCACCACAAAGCTGTGGCTTGCCGGATCGGCGGCCGGATCGATCTCCGTCACCGTGCCCGCAAACATTGCGGAAGGCGATCCATCGAGTGCGACCTGCGCCTTCATCCCCTTGTGAATCGCGGCGATGGACGACTCATCCACCGTCGCGTCCAGTTGCAGCGTCCCGGCCTCGTCCACCTGCAGCAGCGGCACGCCCGGCGAGGCAAGCGCCCCTGGATCGGCCAGCCGCGCCGTCACCACGCCGGCAAACGGTGCAAGCAGGCGCGTGTAGCCAAGCATCGTCTGTGCTCCGCTGGCCTGCGCACGCGCCGCGTCGGTCTGTTCGCGCATTGCATCCACGCGCTGCGAAGCCGCCTCCGCCCGCCGCGAGACCTCGTCCATCTCCTGCGGACTCACGCTCTTCTCGGTCTGCAACTGCCGATAGCGGTCCAGCGTGCTGGCCGCGAGTTTAGCGTCGGTCTCTGCCGCCGCCTGCGCGCCCTGCGCGGCCTTCACTCCCGCCTGCGCCTGTTCCAGCGCGGCGCGCTGGGCCGCATCGTCGAGCACAACCAGCGTCTGTCCTGCCCGCACGCCGTCTCCCTCATGCACCAGCACCTGCTGCACGCGGCCCACAACCTGCGCGGAGAGCGTCGCCGCCTCCCGCGCGTGGATAGTCCCCGTGGCGCGCAAAATTTGTGGCGCCTGTTGCTGCCGGCTCTCGACCACTCGCGCCTGCGCCGTCTGCACCGCAGTCGATACGGCCGGCGCGCTGCCATGACATCCAGCCATCGTCGCCACGCTCGCCGCAAGATAACAACCCGTCAACACGATCTTCATTGCAAATCCTCCGCCGCATCGGGAGTCAGTGTCCCAATTGCGTAAAGCTCTTCGGCATACGCCACGGCATTGCCGTAGACGGCCTTCCAGTACATCGTTTGGCTCTGCCGCTCGGCGTCCTCGGCGCGCAGCAGATCGGTGATCGTCGCCAGCCCCGCGCCGTAGCGGTTCTTCAAAATGCGCAGGCTCTCGGCCGATTGCTCCATCGCAGCCCGCGCCGTCTCCAGCGAGAGCGTCGCCGTCTGCCGATGTATGTGCGCCTGGTCCACCTGGAGCCGCATCTGCTGCTGCGACGAACTCAGTTGCGCGTCGATCCGCCGCTTCGCCGCGTTCTCCTGCGCGAGCTGCGCGCGCTTGCCCATGGGTAGAATGTCCACGCTGATCTGCACCCCGGCAACCCAGTTGTTTCCTCCCGAGCTGCCCAACGAGCCGCGGTCCTCTTCCCAAGCCCCGTACGTGCTCACGCTGGGGCCAAACGCCGACCGCGCCGCGCCCACGGCCGATGCCTGCGCCGATTGCCCCTGCGCCAACGCCATCAGATCGGGCCGCGCCTTTGCCGCCGCTGCAATCTCGTCTTCCAGCGAGAGCTGCGCGAAGGTCTTCGGCTTGATCGGCTGCAACTCCGTCGCCTTCAACTCCGGTGCGCCCATCGCCTCGCGCAACTCCGCCCACCCCAGCTCCAGATCGCCCTCGGCCGCAATCGACTCCTCTTTGCGCGCGGCCACGTTCACCTCAGCCGACATCCGGTCCGAATCCACCGCAAGCCCCGCCTTGACGTGCTCGTCCACCGAGGTCAGCAGCGCCGTCGCAGTCTCCTGCTCGTGCTGCGCCACGTCGATCTCCCGCTCGGCGTACAGCACCGACTGGTACGCCTCGACGACGTGCAGAACAATCTGCTGATCCACAGCCTTGCCCGACGACGCGGCGCTCGCACGCAGAAGATCGGCGCGATGAATCTCCCTCTGTGTCTTGAACGAATCGAATGCCGTCCACGTCCCCGAGAAGCGCGTGGCGAAGTTCCCCACCGGTTGAGGCCGGTTCAGCGCGTTCAACGCGAAGTCGTTCTGCGTGAACTGGCGTTGCCGCAGCCGCGTCCCGAATGCGTACACGGGATCGTCTCCGCGCGAGATGTCTTCCGTGAAGTTGAGATGAGGCAGCAGATTGGTGCGCGCCAGCGTGGTCGCTGCGGATGCGTCCCGATCGTCGGCGTCGGCCATCGCGGCCGCCGGGCTTTGTCCCAGCGCACGATCGATGGCCTGACGCAGCGTCAGCGTCTCCGGACTCTGCATGGACGTAGACGCCTCTTGCGCCGCTGCGCCCGCAGTCGTCCGGTCTTGCGCGGCGCAGGCCAAGCCTGCCACGCAAAACAGAACGGCAAGGCCCAGGGTTGGATAATCGCGTTCTCTCATTGCTGCAATCCTCTCGGCGGATGCATCCGCGGCAAAAACCGCTTGTGCATCGATGTCGCGCCGGACTTCGCATAACATCTTGCTGCGCTTGTCCGGGCCTTGCACTCCTCGAACGTTCCTGTGAATCTTCCTCGCCCTGCGGTTGCCAATCCTACCAAACGCTGCGCAATCGATCGCCGCGACCGGGGCCTTCACATCGATAAAGCCACGCAACAGGTGGATCGTTACAAGATGGCCACACTAAATTTCTTCCCGCTATGCGGAACGAGACCGGGCGTTGCCATGCTTCCGGGCGTTGCACACGATGCGTTGCGCGAGATAAGCGTTCGCATCTGCGCATCCAACTGTCTTCCCTTTGCAAAAAAAGTTCGCAAAAGTAACGATTTTTCTTGACACCGATTTTCGTGAAATCTATACATTCGTTAGCTGCATGTTTATCTCGTGCAGCATCGATGTCTTATCGATAGGGAGAATAGACACATGGCAACCAAGAAAGCAGCCAAGAAGGCCGTCAAGAAAGCAGCAAAAAAGCCAGCAAAAAAGGCAGCAAAGAAAAAGTAATCCAACCAAAGGCAAACGCAGACCGGGGGACGCTGATAGCGTCCCCCGGTCTGCGTTTGTGCGTCGCCCGTTGCCGCCGGTCAGGGCGTCGCGGTCGTCGCGGAGCTTGCCTGCTGCACGTTCTTCGGCATGGATAGATAGCCGGAGACCTTGTTCTTCTCGATGCTGTTCACGACCATCTCGTATAGAACCGGGTCTTTGCCCGTGTAGAACTGCACGGGCTCGTCCAGCGTCTTGTCCTTCTTCTCGATGGCGCGGTCGTCGGCGTCGACCGTCAGGCTGTACCGTGCGTGTTTGGCATCCACCTTCTTCAGTTGCAGCTTGATGGTGGAGAGCAGGGTCGGCTTCGCGCCCTTCAGCAGCGTGAACTCAAGGTAGGTGCGGTCGCCCTTGTGCTCCAGCTCTACAAGCTGCGAGTGGTTGGTCGCGATCTCGCCGCTCATCACTCCCGCGTCGCCCATCACGCGCTGCAACTGGCTCTTGGTCGCGTTCAGGTCGCTCTGCGTATTGGCGACGTCCGTCTTCACTCCGCCGACGTCGGTCTTCACCCCGGCAACGTCGTTCGAGACCGCGCCAAGCTGCTGCTCGGATGCCTTCTGCTCCTGCGCCAACCGGGCCGATTCAGCACTCTGTTTCTTCTGCTCCGCCATGATGACCGCCGTGCGCGCGTCGATCTGCTTCTGCGTCGCGCCCACGTTCTGCCCCAGGGTGTCGGCCGTGGCGCGCAGCCGTGCGTTGGTCGCATCGAGCTGCTCCGTCAGGCCGGCCTCTCGCTTGTCGGCCTCCGCCAGCTTCTGTTCAAACGCGTTCTCGTTCGAGGCCACGCGGCTCTGTAGCGCAATGCACCATCCAAGCGCGCCGACCCCCATCAGAAAGGCGATAACCACCGCTGCAATAAACGCTCCCGAGGCGGTCCGCTCGGCTGCTACCGGTTCTAAATCGCTCATGATCTTCCTCCTGTAACTCTCGCTCCTGGGCGGGCTTTGTTGCTTGCTTGTCTGTGGGCGCTGGGGCGATGCTGACTATGGGACGCCGAACTGCCGCCAATGGTTGCACTGCAAGAATCTGACACTACAGGTCGGCACTTCAGATGCAACTATATCTTAGAACCTGTTCACGATCTTCTGAGCAGGAGGACGAGGAAGGCGAGATGCACGAACTGGAGGCTGGTGTTCAGCTTGCGCTCGCAGTTTTTCCAGAGCCTGCGGTTCTTCTCCAGCCAGGCGAAGGAGCGTTCGACGACCCATCGTTTTGGCAGCACGGC
>JAJZDL010000148.1 GCA_021851465.1 Acidobacteriota bacterium | reverse complement strand
CAACCGCGCGAACGGCCTCCTGCGCGCGCTGCTGCTGGGCTTGCGCCGCCTGGCGCGAGCCCGCAGACTCCGCAGTGGCGTTCTCCAGAAAGCTGCGCTGCGCCTCCATCTCGCCGGAGAGCACTCGCAGTTGCTCGCGCGCCTGTTCGAGGTCGTCCCCACCGGCGGCGATGCGCGCGGTCAGCTCGGCCGCGCGGTCGGTGTTTGCAACCATGCGCGCCGTGGTCCGCTCCAACTCCACGGCGGAGTGGTTTGCCCTCGCTCCGGCCTCGCGGACCTGCTGGTCCAACTGGTAGCCCTGTTCGACTCCAGCGGTATGCTCGGCGTCCATCGCCTCCACGGCCGCAGACTGCTCCGCGACCTGCGCCGTCAGAACGGCAATCTGCGACGCGACAGCGGACTGTTCGGCATCGAGCTGGCCCATGCGGCTGGCCAGCACCACGCGCAGCCGGGCGCGCAGGTCGTCGCGCAGCACGCCGTAGCGCTCCGCCTTCGAGGCCTGCCGCTTCAACGAGTTCATCTGCCGGGTGACCTCCTCGAAGATGTCGTTGACCCGCGACAGGTTCACCTTGGCCGACTCCAGCCGCAGCTCCGCCAGACGCTTCTTCGTCTTGAACCGCGTGATCCCGGCCGCTTCTTCGATGATGGCCCGCCGATCCATCGGCTTGGAGCTGAGAATCTGGCCGATCTTCTCCTGGCTGATGATCGCGTAGCTCTCGCCGCCCAGGCCCGTGCCCATAAAGATGTCCTGGATGTCGCGCAGGCGGCAGATCTTCCCGTTCAACAGGTACTCGGAGTCGCCCGAACGGAAGAGGCGGCGCGTGATCGTGATCTCTCCGGCGCGCACCGGCGAGCGGCCAAACCGGCGGCGGCGGACCTTCAGCACCACGCCATTGGCAACATCCTTTGCGGCCTCGGCGGAGGCCGGGCCGCCTTCGTCCGAGGACTCATCGAGAAGCGCCAATTGATCCCGCTCCTGCTCGATGGACTGCGCGGTGGAACCGTCGATGCCGATCACCACTCCCGGCTGCGCCTCGCGGACAGCCTCTTCGGTCGCCTCGGCCTGCTGCTGGCGGAGCCGGGCCTCGTCCCAGTCTCCGGCAATCTCCAGCGCGCGCGCCCCGGAGCCATCGCTCGACCAGTCATCCTCTTCCGTAGACTGGGCCGCGCCGTCGTAGACCTCCGGATCGACCAGCGTGAGCGAGACCTCGGCCATGCCGGTGGATTTGCGCTCGCGCGTCCCCGCAAAGATGACATCCTCCATCTTGACGCCGCGCAGGCTCTTGGCAGACTGCTCGCCCAGTACCCACATAATCGCGTCCGAGATGTTCGACTTGCCGCACCCATTGGGGCCGACCACAGCCGCGATCCCATCGCCCGTCAGTTGGATCTCCGTGCGGTCGCAGAACGACTTGAACCCCAGCATCTGGATCTTTTTGAGCTTGAGCAAACCACACCTCCGGGGGCGCAGGCAGACTGAGTGTTGCTTCCCGCATGGAATCGGAAGGTCGCCGCGAGCGCCATCTAATTTACGCCGCGAGCCATGCCGATTGGATGCATCGTACGACTTCCACTGTAGCGGCTCGTGGAGACAGTATCAACAACCTAAACTCTACATCTTGTGGATAATCTGCCCACAACCCCACAAATGGGCTAGCCTGGCCGAAAGGCACAGGTTACCCCACCGTTTTTACTTGCATTCAGATCGGATAGAGCGTGTAGAGTTTGTCAATGAGAATTAGGCTGGCAGCGGCGGTTGTTGCGGTGATTATGGTTTGGCCCATGGGTATGAGGGCCGAGGATTTAACGACGAGGGTGAAGAAGGCGGTGGAGCGGAGCACCTTGGATCAACCGGGGACGAAACCGTTTCATCTGAAAGCGATGCTGGCACCGAGCCTTGAGCGGGACAAAGGGTCGGGACGGACGGGTGAAGTAGAGATATGGTGGGCAGGGCCGGGGGAGTGGCGGCGAGAGGTGCGTTCGCCCGAGTTCCACCAGATCGAGATTGTGAATGGCACGAAGGATTGGCAAAAAAACGAAGGGGATTATTTCCCCGAATGGCTGCGAGAGACGGCTGTGGCGTTGGTGAAGCCAGTGCCGGATTTAGACATGTTGCTAAAACGGGTGACGACCGCCGATGTGAAGACGTTGATGGGATCCACTTATTTAAGCTGGATGACAATGGGTAGCGATGGAACGGTATCGCAGGGCATAGGAGCGAGCTTTGCGATAACAGACTCGACGGGATTGGAGCTATATGGCGGAGATGTAGGGTGGGATGGATCGTTCAACGATTATCAGGGATTTCATGGGCGCATGGTTGCCCGAACAGTCAGCAACGGATCGCCGGAGGTAACGGCGAAGGTGACCGTGCTCGAAGACCTGGACGACACACCACCGGGATTCTTCGATGCAGGAGTGAGCGGCAGCGACCCTATCTTGCAGACACAGGTTGTTGACGAACTTGCTGTGAGAAAGAATTTGTTTCCCGTTGAAGCGGTAGTTTGGCCTCCGCTTGAGAATGGACCGCTGGAAGGTGCATCGATTACCGATGTTGTCTTGGATCGCGAAGGACAAGTACGGGAGGTCGGCGTGGCGGTCACAGATAACCCAGGAGTCAGTGACATTTTTTTAAAATACGTCCAGACGATGCGGTTCAAGCCGTATGTGGTGGATGGTTTGCCGGTTCAGGTCGTAACTACGATTACGATACCGTTCAAGACAGTGCGCCCATCTGGAGTGGAGAGCTTTGAAAGTGCGCGGACATACTTTGAGCGTGGCAGGAAGGTTGGGTTTCCGGCTGCCGGAACTGGCCCTGCATATATACTCGAAGCGAAGTTCACCACGCGAGGCATCTCTGGAACGGTTGAGACGGGAACATACACCGACACATGGGTGAGCGATAGCCAGTGGCGGCGGGAGGCGACGTTCGGCACAAGCCGGTTTATCCGCAGCCGCAATGGCGAAAAATACTATCTACTGGCCGAGGGACCGGACGCAAAGATGCTTGGGCTTGTGTTGATGGAGATGGAGCCGATTCCAGCGATCGATACATTTACGGAGTCGGATTGGAGGATCAAGCGCGACATGGTGGATGGAGTGGCGACGATCAGGGTTGCGAGGGGACATGAGGACCCCGATGGTACGCCTGATCCTGGGCAGTTCAACAGCTACTGGTTCGATGAGACGGGGCTACTAGTGAAGAGCTACGGGAACGCGATGGAGACTCGACGTTCGCAGTTCAGCGACTTCAATGGAACGAAGGTGGCACGACGGATCGACGTTATTTACAGAGGCAATCTGGCATTGCGAATCGATGTGACCGAGCTCGAACCGGCCGGGACAGTGGACAAAGGAATGTTCACGATTAAAAGGCATGAATGGGTGAGGCAATTTACGTCGGAAGTGCGCTAAGTAAAAGGCTGCGCCGCCGGGGCATCCACTGTTCGCGGAGTTCTATGCCTTGATCGCGGCGAGGTGGTCTTCAAGGGCGTCGAGGGTGCGGTCGAAGTGGGCGAAGTCGCGCGGGCGGCGCAGGGCGAAGGCGCGCGCATGGCGGAGGATGCGGCCGCAGAGCAGGAAGTTCCCGGTCTGGCGACCGGTGGCCTTCATCAGGTAGTCGTAGTGGGTGAACTCCATCAGGCGGGCGACGGCGTTGACGCCCGCGACCGGGGCGAGGGCGGGCTGCGCGCTGGAATCGTCAGCCGTCCGATCGCGAGTGGCCCCGGGATCATCGGCACCGGGCTGGCTGGTCGCGTCTTCGTCTGCCCACTCCAGAAAGAGCACCTCGCGCAGGGGCAGGCGCTGGGGGAGTTCAACGGCCTGGGGGACCGGGATACGGAACTTGTCGTTCCCGCTGAAGACGCGGGGCAGAGCTTCGGAGCTGGCTCCGAGCTGCTCCAGCGCGCTGCGCCAGAGCTTCAGCGCGGGGGCCACCGGAACCACCAGCGCTGGCCCCGGATCGGCGTCCACTGCGCCAGGGCGGGTGTCGAGCAGGCAGATGTCGTCGGCGAGGATGGTATATCCGCGCTGCGCAAGGCCAGCGGCAAGCGTGGACTTGCCAGCGCCGGAGTTGCCCAAAAAGGCAACCACGCCCACGCCCGCGCCCACGCCCACCGCGCTGGCGTGCAGCGAATACATCCCGGCCTGATGGCAGAGGGCGGAGAAGATGGGCGAGAGCAGATAGGCGCGGATGTTCGCGGGCGGCGCTCCAGGGGCCGGTTCGACCAGGACCTCGCGGCCGTGGCGCACGAGGAAGTTGCCAACCTCGGGGACGCGCAGCAGGTACTCGTCGCGCGAGGCCCACCAGCGGCTCTCGTTGGCCACGACGCCCGCGATGCGCTCGGGCACGCGCCCGAGGCGGATGGAGACATCGCTTTCGCCGACGGTGGCGGCCCTGGCGGATGCCATGCCCGCGCCAGCTTCGACGGCCAGCGCCTCCAACTCCGGCAGCGGGATCTCGCAGGTCAGCAGGAATGGGCCGAGTCGATACTGTGCAGCTCTGTGTGGCATGGGTGCATCATCCCCAATCGAGCAGGCACGATAAGGTAGTACAGGCGAGGGTGCGTTCGCGGGCCGCTTGGGCCATATCGCCAACCAATTGTAACCGCATCCTAGAGCCTGTTATGAACTTTAAATCCAAGTGTCTGAAACGAAACGGATTACATGAATTTAGGGTGCGGTGAAGCAGCCTGCAACTAATTGGTTCTGAAGGGGTTATGCAGAGTTCATAACAGGCTCTAACGCGCACATCCTGCACGCATATTCCGCCTCTGGCAAATGCGCGTTGAGTGGCCGCGGAGTCTCGATGAAGAACTGCACCAAGGGAAGCCTGCTGCCGATCGAGCGCAAGTGCGTCGAGCCGATGGCCGCGCGTCTGGCTCCCGGCAACGTTCGCCAAATGAATCAGTCGCTGCATCGCCGTCGTGGCCGATGCAGTCTGGAGCGATGACGCCGCTCTCAAGGAGACCCGGAAGGGGCCTGATCATCGCTGCATACTACGGTCTGCGCTGAGTTCGATGGAGAGATGGCAGGTACGAATATTCTCGGCCCCCCGAAGCTGCATCCCCTGCCCTATCGCTGTATTCTCAAAGAAGAAGCTTGCCCGCATGATCATACCCAAAATTTTTCTGCTCGCCGGCGCATCGTTCGCCCTCGCCACGGTCGCCCTCGCCCAGCCCCTCGCACCTGCGCCAGGGCCGCAACCTGCCGCATCTTCCGCCCCAGCACCGGTCGTATCATCCGATCCATCCGAACCAACCAATCTCTGGCACCAGAGATACCTGTTCAACTGGGGGTCGGAGCGCGACAGGCTCGCCGACCGCGGCGTGACCTTCGACTTCTTCTACATCATCGACGCCCTCGACGACGTGCAGCATCCCGCGGGCGAGCGCCAGACCTTCGGCGGATGGGGACGCATTCGCGGCACGGTCGATGTGGACTTCTCCCGGTTCAGCCGGGCCAGCGGCCTCACATATCACATCACTGCGCTCTGGCAGTACGGCCAAAACATGGGCAACATCATCGGCAGCTTCACCAATCCCAGCGGCCTGGTCAGTTACCACGACCTCCAGTTGGATTCGATGTGGTTCCAGCAGTCGCTGCTACAGGGCAAACTCTTCCTCAAGGCGGGACAGTTCGCCGCGCAGGACTTCTACGGCAACCAGGCGTACGGCAACAACTTCATCCTCGAGCCGCTGAACTACAACTTCGGCAACATGGGCAACGTCCGCGCCTCCTGGGACCCGGACTCCGGCCCGGCTGGCGAGGTCAAAGTCGTCCCCTCCCGGCGCTTCTATGCCAAGTCCGGCCTCTTCTCGCCGCGCAACTACAGCAGCACCGGCTTCGACTACCACAAGACGGACAACCACGGACTCGACAGCTCCGCCACCTGGGACAGTGAGGTCGGCCTCTTCACCGATCCGGATGCCTCCCCCGCGCGCAAGAGTTACAGCGGTATCGTCAAGGCCGGAGCGTTGTACAACGGCGGGCAGTTCTTCGATTACCGAAGGAACGCCAACGTCACCGGCAACTACACCGTCTACGTCCAGGCCGCGCAGCCGGTCTATCGCGTTGCGCCGCGCAGCGACCGTGGGCTGGACATTACGGCGGGCATCAACACCGGCCCGGCACGCTTCAGCGAGTTCCCGACGCAAGCGACCTTCGGCGCCACCTTCAATGGGCCGCTCCCCGCCCGTCCCCAGGACGCGGTCTCCTTCGGTCTCGTCTTCAGCAAGATCGGCGGCGACTATAACAGCCGCACCGCCCTCCAGTCGCAAGCCGCGCTGCACAGCGAGACTGCGATGGAACTCAACTATAGGGCCATGGTGACCCCCTGGCTGCTTGTCCAGCCGGTATTCGAGCACTATCTGAATACGGGCGGCGTCAATGGGAAGTCCACGTCCCTGGCAGGCCTCCGCCTGAGCAGCACGTTTTAGACAACACGTCTTCACTTCGTGCGCCCACCGCAACGCATCGTTGCGCAGCACTGAAACCCTCCGGAAGCCACCCACGCACGTATTTTATTTTAACGGGGCGCAGCTACTGACGCGTTTACTGCGCCGTCGGATGGGGCACGGAGAGGACGTCGTTCTCGTCCACCGGAGTGTCGCCTGAGACGGGGTTGGTTGCACCGGATGGAACCAGCGTCGTCGTCACCGTCTTGCTGTCGTCCGTCCCGGTGTAAAGCAGGATGCGAGACGGATCGATCCCCTTCTCGTTTACCAGGTACTCCTTGGTGTTCACCGCGCGTACCGCGGCCATGCTCGGCTTCGGATGGCTCCGGTTCGCCTTCTCGCGGTTGGCGTCGGACTTCTGCTCTTTGGCGCCTTCATTGCCAACCATTGCAAGGCTCGCATCGGATGTGCGCTGCATGGCGAGGGCAATATCGTCCAGGCATGCCTTGGCTTCGTTGTCTACACGCGTCGGGCGCGCAGCGTCCCTATCGAAGCTCACCGTGCATAGGCTGCTGGCTAGCGGAGCTGGCGGGGGCGGTGGGGGCGGTGGGGGCGGTGGCGCGATCACATTGACGCTGGTGGTCGCCGATTCGCTGTGCCCCTTGTCGTCGGAGACGTTGCACGTCACCGTGATCGGCCCCGGCGCTGCGCCGGTCGTCGATAGGGTCGCAGTCGATGTCGTGCTGCTGATCGAACCCGCGGTCGCGTTGTAGCCATACGTCAGAG
>JAJZDL010000147.1 GCA_021851465.1 Acidobacteriota bacterium | reverse complement strand
CCGCGACATGAAACCGGAGAACATCATGGTGGACGCCAGCGACAACATCCGCCTCATCGACTTCGGCATCGCGGCCAACGCCGGTGCGCGCCGCATCACATTCGGCAGCTTCTCCCGCGGCTTCGGAACGCCGGACTACATCTCCCCGGAGCAGGTCCGAGGCAAACGCGGCGACGCCCGCAGCGACATATACTCCATGGGTGTCATGCTCTACGAGATGCTCACCGGCAAGGTCCCCTTCTCCGGGCCAAACCCCTTCGCCGTCATGAACGACCGCCTGCTCAACTATCCCGAGCCGCCCAGCAAGATCGAGCCTGCCATCTCCCCGCAGCTTCAGGAGATTGTCTACCGCGCCATGGAGCGCGACCCCAAAAATCGGTACGCCAGCGCCCGCGAGTTCGCCCACGACCTCGAGCACCAGGACGAGGTCGGCGTCGCCAGCCGCGAGGAGGCCGCCGCATGGCAGCGCAAGGAGTCGCCGCCCGCACACCGCAACCTCCTCATCGCCACCTTCATCCTCGTGCCGCTCCTCGTCCTCGCCCTGCTCCTCATCGTCGCCCACCACCACTGATGCTTGTCGTTCCGATAGACCTTGTCATTCTGTGCGCTGCGCCTTTTGAGAATTGTCATTCTGACCCTGAGCTTGTCGCAGGGGAAGAATCCCCGCATTGCATCGAGGCACAACACAACTTCAAGATAAGCTCGTTGGGCTGGTCGGCGCTCTATCGCGGTACAAACTCGTCGGAGTGGATGACAAACTCCGGGTACGCGCCCGCGCCCAGTTCGCGAACGTCCATGCCGTGCCTGTGTCCGTCGTCGTCCACGCGGAAGCGCGACAGCCGGTTCAGCAGCAGGTTGCCCGCGTGAATCAGCGGCAGCATGAACCCAATCAGCGCACAGATGCCGACCCACTGGGCCAGCACATGGCCTGCGCGCGTTCCCCCAGGAAAATTCCCATAGATCCCCAGCGCGATCAGCCCCCAGATGCCGGAGAGCGCATGGACCGAGACCGCGCCGCCCGGATCGTCCACGCGCAGGTGCAGCTCGAAGACCTCGATCGTATAAGTTGTCAGCACGCCAGCAATCACGCCGATAAAGATCGCCGCCACCGGCGAGACCATCGCGCACGATGCGCTGCCCGCTACCAGCCCGGCGATCCATCCATTGGCGCTCAGCGAGGCGTCCGGCTTGTGGTAGCGCGAGCGCGTCACGGCCAGCGCCGCAAGGCACCCGCCCGCGGCCGAGAGCATCGCGTTGATCGCCACACCGGCCACCTGCTGCGGCCCTGCTCCGTAGAAAAGGATCGAGGCCGCCGAATCCAGCCCCGTCCAGCCCACCAGTGCCAGAATGCAGCCAAAGAGCACCATCACAATGTTGTGCCCAGGGATCGCCGCGGCCATCCCATCATCGGCGAACTTGCCCCGCCGCGGCCCAGCGATCCACGCCACCGAGAGCGCCGCCAACCCGCCCACCACCTGGATCGCACCCGCGCCGCCCGCGTCGGTGAACCCCGCGATGCCAAAGTTCGCGCCAAGCTGCGCCAGCCATCCACCGCCCCAGACCCAGTGCGTAAACAGCGGATACGCGATACCTGCCAGAAGCGCGCTGGAGAGGCAGATCGGGGCCAATCGCCAGCGGTCTGCGCCTGCGCTCAGCGGCACCGTCGCCACCAGTCCGGCGGCAAACATCTCCAGGCACAGGGGCAGCGCACGCTCCAGTCCAGCCGCATCCGTTCCATCGAAGCCGGCCCCCCGCGCAAAGAACGGCGCCGCGCCCAGCCAGTCCCAGTGTGCGCCACCGGCCGTAAACGTGTGCGTGGCTGCCCCCGTAAATCCTGCCCACGAAGAGCCGAACAGCACGAACACAATCGCAGAAACCGACAACGCGCACAACGTCCCCAACATGGCGTGCGCCGCGCTGCGCGAGCGTCCCAGCCCCTGGTGGATCAACGCCAGCCCCGCGGACGCAAACGGAACCAGAAGGATTGCAAACAGACAGAGCGCCGGGTTCATCGCTGCTCCTTCGCCGCGGGCCTGTATGCCTGCACGAGAAGGGCCACGCCGAAGGCCTCCACCCCAAACCCCGCCCCGACAAAAGCAGCGATTTGCCCCAACGACTGGAGCAGTGCCAGCGCGGCAAGAACGATAAAAAATCCAGAGAGCAAAAGCAGGCACGCAACCGGCTTCAAAGGGTCTCCTTACGGTTCAATCCGCTTGGCAGTGGGTAATCGGAGGCCCCAGTCTATCAACAATTGTTTCGCGGCTGAAATATTTTCGCGCTTCAGTAGCGATAGTGCTCCGACTTGTACGGCCCCTCCACCGCAACACTGAGATAGTCTGCCTGCTTCTGCGTCAGCGTGGTCAGTTTTACGCCGATCTTCTCCAGATGCAGCCGCGCAACCTCTTCGTCCAGCTTCTTCGGAAGAATATAAATCCCCACCTTGTACTTGTCCTTGTTCTTCCACAGGTCGAGCTGCGCCAGCGTCTGGTTGGCAAAGCTGTTGGACATCACAAAGCTCGGATGGCCCGTCGCGCAGCCCAGATTCACCAATCGTCCCTCCGCCAAAACGAAGATGCTGTTGCCCGCCGCGAACGTGTACTTGTCCACCTGCGGCTTGATGTTCAGCTTTCTGGTCCCCGGCAGAGCGTTCAGCTTCTCCATCTGGATCTCGTTGTCGAAGTGCCCGATGTTGCACACGATCGCCTGGTCCTTCATCCGCTGCATCTGCTCGACGGTGATGATGTCCACGTTGCCGGTGCAGGTAACGTAGATGTCGCCGCGGCCCAGCGTCTCTTCCAGCGTCGTCACCTCGTATCCCTCCATCGCCGCCTGCAGCGCGTTGATCGGGTCGATCTCCGTCACAATCACGCGCGCGCCCAGCCCGCGCAGGGACGCCGCCGAGCCTTTGCCCACGTCGCCATAGCCGCACACCACCGCGACCTTGCCGGCCACCATCACGTCCGTGCCGCGCTTGATGCCATCCACCAGCGACTCGCGGCAGCCATACAGGTTGTCGAACTTCGACTTCGTCACCGAATCGTTTACATTGATCGCCGGAACCAGCAGCTTGCCCTGCTCGAACATCTTGTACAGGCGATGCACGCCGGTCGTCGTCTCTTCGCTGACGCCGCGCCACTCCTTGACAACGTTGTGCCAGTGGTTCGGCCGCTCCGCATGGACCCGCTTCAGCAGGGCCTTGATCACATCTTCCTCGGTCGAACCGGACGCAGAGTTCACCCACCCATCGCCGTTCTCCATCTCATATCCCTTGTGGATCAGCAGCGTCGCGTCGCCGCCGTCGTCGATGATGAGCTGCGGCCCAAGCACGCCGCCCTTGCCGTCGGGAAAGCTCAGGGCCTCATTCGTGCACCACCAGAACTCCTCCAGCGTCTCGCCCTTCCACGCAAACACCGGCACGCCAGCCGCTGCAATCGCCGCCGCCGCATGGTCCTGCGTGGAGAAGATGTTGCAGCTCGCCCAGCGCACATCGGCGCCCAGCGCAACCATCGTCTCGATCAGCACCGCCGTCTGGATCGTCATGTGCAACGACCCCATAATGCGCACACCGGCCAGCGGTTTGCCTGCGGCGTACTTGTTGCGGATCGACATCAGCCCCGGCATCTCCTGCTCGGCGATGTCCATCTCCTTGCGCCCAAACTCCGCCAATCCAATGTCCGCGACCTTGTACTCCGCCGCACTGCCCAGCACTGCCTTGTTGATCGTCGCCGTCGCCATGCAAGTTCCTCTTCCACTGCTTCTTGGGATTGGCCGCAAAAATCCTGCGCGCATCTATAAGGATACCATCGCGCGCATTCAGTTCACGCCATCTCTGGCCTGCACATGTGGCGTCCTGCCGCTGTGCGCTGTACTCTCAGAGGCGATGCCCCACTACTGCGACGTTGCGCTGCCCGTGCCGCTGGACCGCTCCTTCACCTACGCGGTGAACGGGGCCGCGCCCGCCGTGGGCGCGCGCGTGCTGGTGCCCTTCAGCAGGCAGCGGCTGATGGGCGTCGTCGTCCGCGTGCATGACGACCGTCCCACAGGTCCCGCCGCCATCAAGCCCGTCCAGCAGGTCCTGGACGAAGCCCCGCTGCTGCCCGAAGAGCTGATGCATCTTGCAAAGTGGATCGCGCAGTACTACGTCGCGCCGCTCGGCGAGGTGCTGCGCGGAATGATGCCGCTGGCCGCCGAGGTGCGCCGCCACTTCGTCTACCGCATCGCCGAGGCGGGCCGGCGCATCCTGCAACAGAGCGCAACACTGCTCGATGGCTCTCCCAGTCCGCCTTCGCGGCGCTCCCATCTTTCCCCGGAGGACCAGGCCCGCGAGTTCGCAACGCTCCGCCATCTGTCGAACGGCGCCGATGCCCGGGCCTCGGCCCTGCGCGCCGCGACTGGCGTGCGCAAGGCCCTGCTCGACGGCATGGTACACAAGCGATGGCTCATCCGCGAGGCCCGCGCAGAAGAGCGAGACGCCCGGCGCACCGAGCGCATCGCCGTTCTGGTCCCCGACGCGCGCATCCCAAAGCTCAACGAAAACCAGACCGCCATCCTCGCCGAGATCGCCGCCGCCGGTGGCCGCATGAGCGTGGCCGATCTGCGCGACTCCTTCGCCCTCCGCGAGCTCGGCGTTCCCGCCCCCACGCTGGCCACGTTGGTCAAACGAGGCCTGGTCGGCATCGAAGAGTCCGCACTGCCCTTCCACCTCGGCGGCCTTCCCGCCAACGGCAAATTGAGCGCGCACGAACACCCGCTCAACGAAGCGCAGATCGAAGCCCTCTCGTCGATTGCCGCCGCCATGGCGCAGGGCGGCTTTCGCCCGCTCCTGCTCTACGGCGTCACCGGTTCGGGCAAGACCGCCGTCTACTTCGCCGCCATGCAGCGCGCCCTGGACGCAGGCAACTCCGCGCTGCTTCTCGTCCCCGAGATCGGACTCACCCCCGCCATGGCCGGGCAGATGTTCGCAGCCTTCGGCACGCAGGTCGCCCTCCTGCACTCCGGCCTCACGCCGGACGAGCGCGCCGAGCAGTGGCACCGCATCCGCCGAGGAGAGGCGCGCATCGTCGTCGGCACGCGCTCCGCGGTCTTCGCCCCCATGCGCAACCTCGGCCTCATCCTCGTCGACGAAGAACACGACGGCAGCTACAAACAGGAGGAGACGCCGCGCTACCACGGGCGCGATGTCGCCGTCATGCGCGCCAAGTTCAACGAAGCCGTCGTCGTTCTCGGCTCGGCCACGCCGTCGCTCGAAAGCTGGGCCAACGCCGAGCGCGGTCGCTACACCCGCATCGAGATGCTCACCCGCGTGATGGACCGTCCGCTGCCCACCGTCGAGCTGGTGGACATGCGCACCGAGTTCAAGGAGACCGGCAAGGAAGAGATTTATTCGCGGCAGCTCGTCGCCGAGACGCAGGCCACGCTCGACCGCGGCGAGCAGGTCATGGTCCTCCTCAACCGGCGCGGCTACTCCTTCACCGTCCTCTGCCGAAGCTGCGGAGAGAAGATCGAGTGCGAGAACTGCGCCATCGCAATGACCTACCACAAGCCCGCAGCCGAGACGGACCTCCACGCGCACGCGGGCGACCGCCTGGAGTGCCACTACTGCGGCTTTCGCCGCCCAGTCCCCAAGCTCTGCCCAAAGTGCGAGAGTGAGCACCTTTACTACCTCGGCGCGGGCTCGCAGCAGGGCGAGGAGCGCCTGCAGGAACTCTTTCCCGGCGCGCGCATCGGGCGCATGGACCGCGACACCGTGCGCGGGCGCGGCGATATGCAGCGCCTGCTCACGCGCCTCCACTCCGGCGAGATCAACCTCCTCGTCGGTACGCAGATGATCGCCAAGGGCCACGACATTCACGGCGTCACCCTCGTCGGTGTGGTGGGTGCAGACTCCGCCCTCGGCCTGCCGGACTTCCGCGCCGCCGAACGCGTCTTCCAACTGCTCACCCAGGTCTCCGGCCGCGCCGGCCGTGGCGTCCTTCCCGGCCGCGTCCTCGTCCAGACGTACCACCCGGAGCACTACGCCATCCAATGCGCCTCCACCCACGACTACACCGGCTTCGTCGCCAGGGAGATGCAATTCCGCCGATGGATGCACTACCCGCCATTCAGCGTTCTGGCAAACGTCATCGTGCAAGGCGATTCGCTCGAAGAGGCCGCCGCCTGGGCCGCCGCGCTGGGCCGTTGGTTCGGCACCACGCACCTCGATAAAGTCCGCGTCCTTGGCCCCGCGCCCGCGCCCATCGCGCGTCTCAAGCGCATCTACCGCTTCCACTTCGTGCTCAAGACCGAACGCCGCGACGCCCTCGGTCGCACCCTGCGCGCCCTCCTCGCCTTCGCCGAGTCCAAAGCCATCCCCCGCCGCAACCTCCTCCTCGACGTGGACGCAATCCATCTGATGTAGCCCCGCTCACCCCGATGTAGCCCGCTCACCCTTATGTAGCTTCGTTCAGCCTTTTGCAGTTCGCTCACCCCTATGCAGCCTCGCTCAGCCCGATGGAGCGTCATTCAGCCCGATGTAACCTCGGTCGCTGAAAGCCGGGCCGACTCTTCCCCAACCAATGCGGCTTGAGGCTGAATAAAAAAGCCTTGTCATTCTGCGCGCAACCATCTTTATGTCATGTCATTCTGAGCGCAGCGAAGAATCCCCGCATTTCGCCGTTGCCTTTGCTTTTGCCGTTGCCTTTGCATTTGCCGTCCTCCCAAAAACCCAGCAAACTCCCAGGGCCGACGCATCTAAATTTGCCCTGCAAGGAGTTTGAGGAGGTAGTCGTGGTCCCACGCGGCGGCCAGGCGTTTACCGTGGATACCGAGCCGAGAAGATTTGTCCTGGCGCAATCGGTTCAGTGCGATTCGGTTCAGCAGGAAGAAGTTTTGCGCCGCGTTTCCTGCCCGTTTGCGCTGAGATCTTCTCCGAAAGCCACGTCCAGCACCCAGTGCAGCTTGTTTTCGATGCCCCAGTGCTGACGAATGGCCGTATTGATCGGTGCGTCGGCCCTGCCCCCCTGGGGGGTATTTGGGAGTAAGTTGATTCGATTCATGCGATTGCAGGTGGTGTGTGTCGGCAAAAATTAGATTCTATTGTACTTATGAGGAATGATTTGGTTCTCTTCGGGTATCTACCTGTTTAGTCCCGGCATTTGATGGTGCATACTTTTCTGAGCGTGAGAAGGAGGCACTATGGGACAGGTTTTACACCGGAGCGCCACCACGACAGAGGCGGTCCGTCGAGCGATACAACATAGT
>JAJZDL010000146.1 GCA_021851465.1 Acidobacteriota bacterium | reverse complement strand
TTGAACATCGGTTTGCCGTCCGGATCCACGCGCTGCCTGCCTTCGTCATCCAGCATCGGCGTCGGCGGCAAAGACACAGTCGCCGTTGGCCCCGTGTACGCATTCTTGCCCGGTTTGCCTTGCTTTCCCGGCTTGCTTTGCTTCGCCGGCTTGGATCTCTTGCCCTTCGCCTGCGCGGCGATCAGTGCCGCCTCCTGCGCCTGCGCCGCGGCCAGAGCTGCGGCCTTCGCAGCAGCCTGTGCATCGGCATTCTGCGCCGCAGTCTGCGCTGTGGTCGTAATGGGCGCTGCCGTTCCCTCCGATGCAGGCTGCGCCAACGCGCAGGCCGAGCTCGCCATCAGGCCCAACAGCCCCGCTGCGATGCCGAAGAACGACGAGCAAACCGCCATGCGTTCGACCTGCGGTTTACGCATCGGCAGCCTGCGCACAGATATTTCTTTGGGCGTGTCCATACGCGCCTGTACCTCACGGAGATGGCCTGCGTCCGGCCTGAGACAGGCTATAGAATCACCAAAGACAACAATTAGGCCGGATCGTGCGACTCACGCACCGCAAACCGAGAATACATCGGTTCTGTTCCCTTGGATCAACTATTTCCGTGCCTAAAAGAGGTACCCTCTTAACCAGATATGGGCACTCCTACAGCCACCTCCGTCCGTTCCGCTCTCTCTCCCGCGCGGCCCATATCTGCCGCCGCAAGGCAGCGCGTGTTGAAGTCCCTGCACTGCTCCGGCACGCACGAAGAGGCCCTGCGCCAGCGCGGCTTCTGCTCCATCGCGGGGGTCGATGAGGTCGGTCGCGGCGCGCTCTTTGGCCCCGTCGTCGCCGCCGCCGTCATCCTGCCCGCGCAGATCGACGGCCTCGCCCGCGCCGGACTCAAGGACTCTAAACAACTCACCTCTCCCCAACGCGAGTCCCTCGACCGCCTCATCCGCGCCACAGCCGTCGCCTTCGCCACGGCGGAGATCGACGCCGCCACCATCGACCGCGTCAACATCTACCAGGCCTCGCGGCTCGCCATGCTGGCCGCCGTCCGCGCCCTGCCTATCGCTCCCGACCACCTGCTCATCGACGCCATGCTGCTCGACCACTCCTGCGCGCAGACCAAGCTCATCCACGGCGACGCGCTCTCGCTCTCCATCGCCGCAGCCTCCGTCGTCGCCAAGGTCTACCGCGACCGCCTCATACGAGACCTCGACGCCACGCATCCCGGATACGGCCTCGCCGCCCACAAAGGCTACGCCACCGCCCAGCACCGCCGCGCCCTCGTCGCCCTCGGCCCCACCCCGCTGCACCGCCTCTCCTTCGCCCCCGTCAAAGCCTGCTCCCCTCTCTTCTTTCCATTGGTGTCGAGTTCATAGCCCGCGGCTCATAGCCGATCAAAAATCGCGCGGCAGCGATTGCACCGGAATGCCGCGTTGGATCATCCAACAAAAGGAGTATATGCGTTACCCTTAACCTATCCATGAGCGACAAATCCCCTCTCAAACTCCTCTGCGTCACCGCCCATCCCGACGACGAGTGCTTCGGCTTCGGCGGTGCTCTGATGCTCGCCGCCGAGCGTGGCATCGAGACCTCGGTCCTCTGCTTCACCGACGGCCAGGCCGCCACCAATCGCGGCGCCGCCGCGACACACGCCGAGCTGGGCCAGATGCGACGCGCCGAGTTCGCCGCATCCTGCCGTATCCTCGACGTCACCCACCACGAGGTCCTCGACTATCAGGACGCGCAGTTGGAGTTCGCCAACTTCTCTCAGGCCGCAGCCCTGCTGGTCGAGCGCATTCGCCGCATTCGCCCCGATGTCGTCCTCACCTTCGGCAGCGATGGCGGCCAGAACACGCACGCAGACCACACCATGGTTTCCGCCTTCACCACCGCCGCCGTCCACTGGGCCGCGCAGGCCAAACGCTTTCCTGCCCTCGGCCCCATTCACACCGTCCAGCGGCTCTTCTATACCACCACCGACTTCTTCTTTCCCGGCCGTCCCTCGCCACTTCCCGCCCCCTGGACCGTCACCCTCGATGTCGCACGCGTTCAGCACCGCAAGTTCGAGGCCTTCCGCGCGCACACCTCGCAGCTCCCCCTCATGGAACGCTTCCAGTCCTTCTTCGAGCAGCGTGCCAGCCGCGAGCACTACACCCTCGCAGCCACGCCTCATCCCCAGGCCGCCGCCCACGCCACAGACCTCTTCGCCGGCCTCTGACAGCCGTCACTTTCGCACTCTATAATTCCCCCCATGCGCTCCTGCCTTGCGCTCGTCGCCGCTCTTGCCGTCTCCGCTCCGTCCCTCGCCCAATCCGCTTATTCCACAAAGTCTACCCGGCCCGTAGAATCCGCACGCGCCTCCTTCGCCGCACACCCCTACATGGGATGGAGTTCGTGGAGCTTCTTCCGCGATCGCCCCACCGAAGACAATATCAAGGCACAGGCCGATGCTCTGGTCGCCAACAAGCTCTCGGGCCTGGGCTATCGCTACGTCAACCTCGATGACGGCTGGACGGATGGCTTCGACGAGCACGGCATTCCCAAGCCCAACCTCACACGCTTCCCCAGCGGCATGGACGGCATGGCGAAGTACATGCACCGGCACGGCCTCCGCTTTGGCATCTACCTCAACCCCGGAATTTCTGCTGCGCTGCTCAAGCAGGACCCACGGATCGCAGGCACCAGTGTGTATATCGCTGAGATCACAGACACCACGCAGGCGGGCAGCACGCGCCGCAACTCCTTCCGCATCGACTTTTCCAAACCCGCGGCGGCGGCGTACATCCGCTCGCAGGTCAAGCAGTTCGACCGCTGGGGCGTCGACTTCATCAAGCTCGACTTCGTCGGCCCCGGCGGAGGCAATGTCCCCGCCGACAACCGCGAGGAGCTGCGCCAGTGGCACGCCGCGCTCTCCCACGCATCGCACCCCATCTGGCTGGAGCTGTCCAACTACCTCTCCATCGACCAGGCGCCGCTCTGGCGCGCGACATCGAATGGCTGGCGCATCGAGAACGACATCGAGTGCTACGGCTGCGACAAAGCCACCGACGCCACCCATGGCAACCTCACCAACTGGTCGAAGGTTGTCGGGCGCTTCAGCGATGTTGTCCGCTGGCTTCCCTACAACGGCCCAGACGGCAAGGGCGGCAGCGGATGGAACGATCTGGACACCTTGGAACTCGGCAACGGCGAAAAGGACGGCCTCACTCCAGACGAGCGCCAGTCCATGTTCACCCTCTGGGCCATCTCCTGCGCGCCGCTGTATCTCGGCTCCGACCTAACCCGGATGGACCCCGCCGACCTTGCGCTGATCTCAAACCGCGAGATCGTCTCCATCGATCGGGCTGGCACTCCCGCGCGCCCGCTCGACATCCAGCACCTGCGCAACAAGCCACAGCAGGCGTGGCTCGCCACCTACCGCGACCACTCCGCGGTCCTCGCGCTCTTCAATCTCGACAGCACCGCAGCCACCGTCAAGCTCTCATGGCATGAGGTCGATTCGCTGCGCGACACACACTTCGCCGACGGCGCGCCGCCCATGCTGCACGACCTCATCTCCGGCGCAGTCGTGGCAAGCCAGTCCGACGGCCTCAGTATTGTGCTCGACGCGCACGCCAGCCGCATCTTCCGCATCCCCGCGCGGCACTGAGATTCATCCATTTGCAACGGAGTTGCGCCACCGCTTCCGCGCGCTCCACGCCACCCGCGCCAGCAGCAGGGCCGCCAGCGCCAGCGTCATCGGCAACGGAGCGCGCACGCCCTTCTTCACCAGCCACCAGTAGTGGACGCACCCGGACGCCGCCGCCACATACACCAGCGTATGCACGCGCCGCCACGCCTTGCCGCCCATCCAACGCAGCACGAACGCCGGCGAAGTCGCCGCCAGCGCCAGCAGCAGCACCCACGCGAAGATCCCCACCTGAATGAACCGCCGTTTCTTCAGGTCGTCCAGAATCGTCGGCCACACCGCTTTCCACTCATCCACCACCACGCCTGGATGCCCCGCGCGCACCCCACTCAACACGGTCGGAAGATCGTAGCCCGAGAACAGAAACAGATACGTCGACAGGTGCAGCGTCGCATAGAAGAATGCATACAACCCAAGCATCCGACGAAA
Organism: Acidobacteriota bacterium; assembly: GCA_021851465.1. Classification (GTDB taxonomy): domain Bacteria; phylum Acidobacteriota; class Terriglobia; order Terriglobales; family Acidobacteriaceae; genus Edaphobacter. Next base: position 3,239 of record JAJZDL010000146.1, on the reverse strand, counting down.
CCGCACAAGGTTCCCCAGCCGTGGATGCAGCCTCCGCGCCGGAGTCACCGCCAGCGTTGTCAGCAGCAGGAACAGCGTCCAGTAGCCGGTAAAGTGCGTGATCCAGTTCACTGGATCGGCCATCAGTCCCAGCGCGCCCGACCGGTACATCTCGATCAGCTTGAGCAACGGCAGCAGGCACACCCCATGCACCAGCGCCTTAATAGAAGGAATCCATCGTGTCGGCATCTTGCCCTTAAAAGTTCTTCTTCAGATCCATCCCCGTGTACAGGCTCGCTACCTGGTCGCCGTAGCCATTGAACATCAGTGTCGGAACCGTGCGCGGAAATGTGCTCGAATCGATCCGCCGCTCGTGCGCCTGCGACCAGCGCGGATGGTCCACGTTGGGGTTCACGTTGGAGTAGAAGCCATACTCATTCGCCGCCATGTCGTTCCACAGCGTGTGCGGCTGCTTGTCCGTAAAAACGATCTTCACGATCGACTTGCCATTCTTGAAGCCATACTTCCACGGACTCACCACCCGCACCGGCGCGCCATTCTGGTTGGGCAGCGCCTCGCCGTAGCAGCCGAACGTCAGCAGGCACAGCGGGTTCATCGCCTCGTCCATCCGCAGCCCCTCCGAGTAGGGCCAGTTGAACCCGCCCGGCTTGTCCGGCATGTCCTTGTTGCTGTCGTCGGAGAGGAACTGCACATACTTCGCGCTGGGCAGCGGGTCCATCGCAGAGATGAACTCGCCGAGCGAGTAGCCGTCCCACGGGATCACCATCGACCATGCCTCCACGCAGCGGTGCCGGTAGACGCGGCTCTCCATCGGCCTGTACTTCATCATCGTGTCGATGTCGATCGTCTGCTTCTTCTTCACCAGCCCCGACACCTCCACCGTCCACGGCCGCGTCTGCAGCGTGTGCGCGTTCTTCGCCGGGTCGCTCTTGTCCGTCCCAAACTCGTAGTAGTTGTTGTACGTCGTCGCCTTCGCAAACGGAGTCTGCGCATCGGGCACGTTGTACTTGCTCGCCACCGTCGCCAGCTTCTGCTGCGCATGGACCGCACCGGAATGGATCAGCCCCGGCACCTGCCGCAGCGCCAACGCGCCCACTCCCAGCGCCGCCGCGCCCGCCACAAAGCTCCGCCGGTTCAGGAACGCCTCGTGCGGCGTAATCTCCGACGAAGCAATCCGCCCCTCCAAACTCCCACCCCGCCGTACCACCATCGCACCACCTCAGCACTTCACCGCCGAATCCAACTCCCGCCCGCTCATTGGATTGCCCCAAGAGCAGTGAGGGTTCGACAATCCATCAACAATTTCGCATGGTTGTTTCTCCGCCGGATTGCGACGACAGTGGTCAGCATGAATGTAAACTTCGCATAGTGCGTGTGCCTCGCCGATCGGACCGCTCGCAGCCGCCGCGGTCGATTCGTGAGATCGTGGTGTTCATGATGGATAATGTAGCGTAGATTCGGCTGACGATGCTTAATCGTTGGCGAATAATTCAATCGGGGTGGATATACTACGCCATGGCAAAATGTTGGGGAATTCGGCAGTCGACGGCTGTAGTGTTGTTTCTTCCGCTGCTCGCCGTTCAGCCCGCATTCGGCTGGGGGGCCGACGGCCATAGAACGATCGACCGCCTCGCCGGCGCCGCACTGCCGGCAGACGTCCCGGCCTTCCTGCGCACACCCGCGGCCCTCGACGCGATCGAGTACTACGGCCCGGAGCCAGACCGTTGGAAGTCGCCCGCCGAACCCGAGCTGCGCGCCGCGGAGACGCCCAATCACTACATCGACCTGGAGTACGCCGACCTCATCGGCCCGCTGCCCCGCAACCGCTACGACTACGTCCGCGCACTGGAAGCCGCGCAACCCGCGCATCCCAACCTCACTCTCACGGCGGAGAAGGTCGGCATGCAGCCATATGCCGCCAACGAGGTCTACGAGCGCCTGGAGAGCGCCTTCCGCGACTATCGCACCCTCGTCGCCGCCAAGCAGAACACCACGCCCTCCGAGTGCGAGATCGAGTTCCTCGCCGGCTGGCTCGGTCATTACGTCGGCGACGGCGCGCAGCCCCTGCATACTACCTTCCAATACAACGGTTGGATCGGCCCCAACCCCCACGGCTACACCACCGAACACACCATCCACGCGCGGTTTGAAACTGTATTTGTCCATGACAACGTGAAGCCTGCCGATGTCGAGCCGCTCGTCGCCGCCGCAAAGCCCACCATCCTCAACGATGTCTTCACGGACTACGTCGCCTACCTGCGCCACTCCAACTCGCTCGTCGAGCAGACCTATCGGCTCGACAAGCAGGGTGCCTTCAATGGCTCGGGGACCCCGGCGGGCAAGGCCTTCGCGGCCCAGCGGCTCGCTGCGGCAGCCATCGAGCTGCGAGACTTGATCTACACCGCCTGGATCAGGTCCGCCCTCCCAGTCCCCGGCTACCAGCTATATTGAAGCGCAAGAATTCGTCTCGGGTTACAGGTGCGTCGGTACGATCGGATACTGGTGCTGCCGCACGCGTGCATGCAGCCGTTCCAGCAGCGGAGTAAGCGCCAGAGCAAGCGCCGGCACGGCAACCGCTGCAATCGCCGCCCACAGCACAAAAGCGTGCCACTCCCACATCCAAAGCTGGCGAACCAGCCGCAGCGGTTCACTGCGTGCCGCCTGCACCAACGCCCGTGGCGCAAGCGGCATCCCCGCCGTGTGAAAGACGCGGGCCCCCAGCCGGATAAACGGCACCATCAGCGCTAGCTCCAGGGGAAACATTGCGTGGTTGGCAATCTGCGTGGCCACCACATTCAGCCGTAGGCCAAACGCCACCGCAAGGCAGAGCAGAGTGGTGCTGCCCAGCACGGGATTGGTCCCAATCAGCACTCCAACCGCAATGCTCCACGCCAATCGCTGCGGCGTCGCCCCCATGCGCAGCAGCGCCAGGACCGGCAGCACCCCGCGACGATAGATCCAGTTGTGGTGGGCGGACGCAACGGAGTGGGGCACCATCTCAGGATAAACTGTGCGCATGGAGTCCGCAGAACTCTGCGTACTGGAGAGGCCCGCGCTTGGTTCGGCTCTGTAGATCGCTCGTCGGAAGCCTCAAGCTGGCCGCGCTCTTCGCCTACGCCGCTTTGGAGCTGGTCGTCTCGCAACCCGCAGCACGGCAGCAGCGGGCTGAATGGTTGCACCGCTTCTGCGCGCGCACCATGCGCCAGATGGGCATTGTCGTTCGTCACCACGGGACCTTT
>JAJZDL010000145.1 GCA_021851465.1 Acidobacteriota bacterium | reverse complement strand
CCCGCAGCCGCATCACAATGGCCGCGGTGAGCCAGCCCGACGCCGCCAAGCCATGGAAGAAGGAGCCTTCGCCCGCGGCCTCGTCCAGATGGAAGGGCTGCGGATCGTACTTCTGGCCGAACTCCTTGATCTCTTCGGTGGTCACCTTGTAGGTGGAGACGGAGTTGAACCTCTGGCCGACGTAAAAATCCTCAAAGTAAAGTTCCTTGGGCATGGCGCGCATTCTCCTCGTGTTTACCAGTTTACGGGATGCGAGGCGCGTCGAGCGCCAGCCGCTACGGGTGCATCCCTTTGCTACGTCTTCGAGGGCGAGAGCAGCTCGACCGTGGGGAAATAGGTGCGGTAGCGCGCGGCATCGCGCGTGAGCAACGCCAGACGTTCAATGGCCGCGTGCGCGCCAATGTAAAAATCCGGTATCGGGGCCGTTCTCTGGCCACCGAGCCTGCGGTACGCCAGAAAGCACTTGCCGGCCAGGAACCCAGCCTCCCAGGGGAGCGGGTCTCTGCGGTAAATATCTCCGGGCAGCGCGGCATTCAACGCTTCTATGGTTGTAAACCCGATCGACACTTCGGCGTAGACGATGGGGTTGACGATCAGCGCCGCGTGTTCGGAACACTCCGCGAGCGCGCCTTCGGACCAGGCGCTCCACCTGGCATCGTTGGTGGCGATGTCGAGCAGAACATTGCTGTCTACCAGGACGCCCCGGCAGTTGCGCAGGCGCGCGGGCCAGCCCGTGAAGGCGATCGGCCTCACCTGGCCCGCCGGACAGATCCAGGCCTGCCTCTGGTCAAGGCCATGATCTCGTCCGTGCTCATGCGAGCGTCAGCCGCGCCGCGCAGCGCTTCGAGCGCCCTGTTCCCGCGTGCGCCGGTGCCTGCAACGCGCGTGGCCTTGCGGATGCGGGCGTGGTCCGCGGCCAACTCGAACTCGACCTCGGTATGAGGCAGGAGGCCGAGCCGGTTGCGGAGATGCTGCGGTATGGTTACCTGGCCCTTGCTGGTAATCTGCATGGTATTACTCTTACCGGTAAGTGTAATGATTTACCCTCCACCGCGCAAACCTCGGGGCAGGCGACAAGTCGGCGGCGGCGGGTTGCGGTGTCGGGCGGTCGTCGAGCGATTATGGAAGCTGCCTGGATGCGACCGCGACGGCCGTCGCGGTCGGCAACTCGATCCACTCCGCGGGGAGTTCGATTGCGCCGACGTGGCCGGTGGACGCCTCGCCCACACCCACGCGCAGGAAAAAATTCTCCGGCAGCGGGTTGCTCGCAACAGGCATGGCGATGGTCTGGTCGAAGGTGACGCCCGCGGCCATGATCTTTTCGAGATTGGCTGCGGAAACCTGGATGTGCGCGGTGATGGAGACGGAGTTCGCCAGCAACCCGTCGTCGCGGTAAACGATGGCGACGAACTGTAGCTCGTCCCGATAGGAGCCGTTGCCGACGCGCGTGAACTTGAGATCATTCGGGGCGATCTGGTAGTGGACGCGATAGTTGCGGCGAGGGTCGTTGCGGAAGAGATCGGAGATAAAGTTGCCTTTGGGAAGAGCAGCGCCGGGCCTGGGCTTATCGATCTGCGCCGAGGGCGTGACCGCGATGGTGAAGTCGATCTGATTCGGAGTGAGAGTACCGAAGCCCATCGCCGTCTCCATGGTTGAGGCGGCGCGCGGGGTGACGCCGGGCAATGCGGAGGAGACCAGTCTGTTCCCCACGGATGGGGTGGCGATCGGCGAGGGGGTGTTGGGGCCGAATGCCGCGGATTCAGAGCTGGGAGCGGGCTTCGAGCGCGCATAGTAGCCGCGGCGGTAGACCACCTTCGGTTGGCCGTACGCCGACCATCCAAAACTGGATTGGCCTGTTTCGGGAATGCCGCTGACGTTGAGCGCAATCTTGCGATACGCGCCGTTCCAGTTTGGATTGGTGGGCACATAGGACAGCGAGTAGTAGTCGGAGCCGAGGGCGACGATCTGGGCCAGCGCCTTGGTTGTTCCATCGAAGAATGCGTGGCCGCCCAACGCTGTCGCCTCGTCTGCCATCTCCTTGTTCGCAAGGAGACCTCCCTGCGCCGCAGGAAATAACGGGCAGCCCAGCGGAGGGTCGGCGACCGGGGCCTGATAGACCTGCGGCATCGGCATCGGGGCATAGTTGCTGATCGGTGCCAACAGGCCGCCGATATATCCGCCTGCCTTAATCAGGTAAGGAACGACGCGGCTGATCTGGGTGACATCCGTCGGCCCGTTGAGGTTGCGAACCAGGTTGGCGAGGCGCGGAAAGTCGGCTTGGATGCTGAGAACCACTTTTCGGTCGGGCTTCCCTTCGTCTGTGACCCAGGCGAGGTTGATCCGTCCGGGGATTCCGTCCAGATAACGGGCCAGTCGTCCGTATGGATCGATGACTCCCTGATACGGCAACGCGCAGGGAGGAACCGTCCATGGGTTGACGTTGATGGGAGGCAGAGGCGGCAGCATTCTTGGGCTGGCGACTGCTTCCTGTAGCTCTTGCGGATCGGAGGTGAAGTCCTGCACCAGGTGCAGCCCCTGCCAGTCCATTCGGATGATGGCGATGGGGTTGCCCGGCGCGAGGGTCTTCAGGAAGGCCAGGATGTCGGCGCGCGTGTAGGGGTCGTTGGGATAGTGGATGTTGTCCAGGACGATGACGGTCTTCGGCCCTGCCTCGGGGAGCGGCGGTTGGACGGCGAAGGTATTCAGCGGCAGCGGCGCAACGGCCGTGGCCGGTGCGGGTGGCGCGTCCGTGGCGTCGTGCTCGCTGAAGCTGTAGAGCGACTGCGCAACGCCGTCCTCGGTGAGCGCAAAGTCCGATTGCTTCAGCCCCTTCACCGGGTTGCCATTGCCGTCTGTAACGACCACATCGAGGACGACCAGGCGCGACGTGACATGGATGGTTGCGACCGCCTGGTTGGAACCTGCCGATGCCGTGGGCGTTTTGGCTGTCGCGGGCGTTGGCGCGGCATCGGGCGTCTGCTGCGCGGGCAGACACACGACGGCGAGGGGAAGCAGCGCAAGAAGCAGGGCGATCCGTCGTGGCGACATGGCGGCTCTGTGTGCGCGGAATCGTTGCAGCGCACCATGCCACGCTACTCGCATCGGCAACCGTCGCGCAATGCAAATGCCGTGCTATGGAAGAGCGCCGCTACGGGAAGGCAACCAGCAGGACGGTGATGTTGTCGCGCCCGCCGTGTGCGTTTGCGGCATCGACCAGCGTCTTGCAGGCGGCGTCCAACGCGGCCTGTAGCGCTGACTGCGGTGCGCAACCGTTGTGTGTACAACCGTTATTTGCGGGGCCGTTGCTTGCGACGATGCGGCGGGCGTCGTCTGGTTCGGACGCAGCGGCGGTCATTGCCGGGTTGGCGGCGCGGGTGAGTATCTGGGCGATCGCGGCATCGTCCAGCTCGCGGGTGAGGCCGTCGGAGGCCAGCAGGTAGAGGTCGCCGGGTTGGGGCGCGTGGCAGGCGATCTCCGCCTCCACGCTGGACTGCGTGCCGACGGCGCGGGTGATGACGTTGCACATCGGCGAAGCGGCGGCCTGCACCCGGCTGAGCACGCCGGCGCGCACCTGCTCCTCCACCAGCGAGTGGTCCTGCGTAAGCTGGTGGAGCGCGCCCCGGCGGAAGAGATAGCAGCGGCTGTCGCCGACGTGCGCCAGCCAGAGCGTTGCGGCGGGATCGGGCCGTGCGGCGGCCTTCCGCGGTGGCGCGGCTTCTTCCTGCAGCGCGGCTGGATCGCACAACAGCGCGACCAGGGTGGTTCCCATGCCGTGCAGGTTGGGAGACTTGCGCGCGTGTTGGAAGACGGCCTGGTTGGCCGCGCGGACGGCCTCGGCGAGGCGCGCGCGCGGCTGCGCCACGGGGACGGCAGGATGGGAGCCGTTGCTCGTGCGCAGCGGCGAGTGGGCGGCAACGGAGTTGCGGCTGGCGGAGCTCCCTGCGGCGGAGTGCGTCACCACCGGCTCGGACGCCGCGGCATCGAGCGGGGGACAACGGCGATGGGCGAGGCAATCGAGAAAGGCCTCGGTAGCCATGCGGCTTGCGATCTCACCGCCGGCTGCGCCACCCATGCCATCGCTGACGACGAAGGTTCCGTGCTCGGGCAGCGCCGCGCATACGTCCTGGTTGGCGCTGCGCACGCGGCCGCGATGGGAGAGCATGGCGAAGGCGCGCGCGGGCGCGGCGGTCGGCGCGGCGGTGGATCGCGGTTTGGGAGGCTTCAGAGTCGCGGCGTCTGCCATCTCGGCACCCCGGCACCCCACAATGGGCACCCTTGAAAACGATACTCCTCGCGGGGACGGGATGCAGTGAATGAGGGCCGACGGCATCGCCATCTCGCGGGCCACGGCAAAGATCCTCGCAGAGAATCCGCCGTCCTTTCATGGGCTGTCCGGCTTATGGCCTATAAGAACTTCTGCTTGGACTGGGCCACCTGCAAGCGTCGAGACTCACTGTAGAGGTATTGACAAGCCGATGACCACTACACCTACACTCCCCGAAGCCGCCAAGGCCGTTCTTGCAGGAGAAATCTCTGCGCCGCCTTCTGCAAGAACAGGCCATCCCGCTCCCAGGCTCGACGCCAAGACCGTCTTTTTTCTCGGTCTTCTTCTCGCCGCCAGCGGACTGGTCTCCCCGCCCGTCGCTCTGGTTGGCGGCATCGCCTTCGGCTTCACCGTCACGCATCCCTATCGCCGCGAATCAAGCTCACTCGCCAAGCTCCTGCTTCAGATCTCGGTCATCGCACTCGGCTTCGGGATGAACCTGCATGAGGTCCTGCGCGCCGGACGCTCCGGCTTTGTGTACACCGCCATCAGCATCACGGCGGCGATGGCGCTCGGCCTGCTGCTCGGCAAGCTCTTCCAGGTCGCCGGCAAATCCTCTTTCCTCATCACTGCGGGCACGGCCATCTGCGGCGGCTCCGCCATCGCCGCCGTCGCGCCCATCTCCAACGCCAGCGAGGAAGAGATCTCCGTCTCCATGGGCACTGTCTTTCTGCTCAACTCCGTCGCGCTTCTCCTCTTCCCGGCCATCGGCTATGCGTTGCACCTCAGCCAGAACCAGTTCGGCCTCTGGGCCGCGCTCGCCATCCACGACACCAGTTCCGTGGTCGGCGCATCCGCCAAGTACGGAACGCAGGCGCTGGCCGTCGGGACCACCGTCAAGCTGGCGCGCGCACTCTGGATCGTCCCCGTCTCTCTGCTCACGGCCGCCTACACGGGCAGAGCCGCTACACGGCAACACGCTGCACACACGCAGGCACACAGCGCAAAGCCCCGCGTCAAAGTCCCCTGGTTCATCTTCTTGTTCATTCTCGCAACCGGAATCAGCACCTATCTGCCGAGCTTTGCCCCGGCATACGCCGCCCTCAGCCACCTGGGCAAGACCGGCCTCACCGCGACCCTCTTCCTGATCGGCACCAGCCTCTCCAAGCGCACCCTCCGTCAGGTTGGCGTTCGCCCTTTCCTGCAGGGAGTCGTTCTCTGGACTGTCGTGGCCAGCGTCTCACTCGCTGCCATCTACACCCACCTGATCTCGATGTAGACGGCGCAACCCGCGCGAAGAATGAATCGGCGCAGGGACAGGGCCGGTGCGCGGAGGCGAAGCGGCGCCACAGCCTACTTCGCTCTGCCTCGCACCTGCGCCGCACTCCGTCCCTGCGCTGTACTCCGTCGTCCCGTAGAGCGCGGTGCGAGGTCCTCGGCCCGCTCCATCACAAACCGGCGAAACGCCCCCACGACGCCCGTCGGTTCCGGCCCCGCCACCGTCGCAATCGAGAACATGCGTCCCAGCTTCAGTCCCTTCACGCGCGCCACGCGCAGCGTATCCAGCTCGAGCTGGTTCCTCACAGCCCAGCGCGAGACGAAACCCACGCCCAACCCCGCCTCGACCGCGCTCAACAAGCCTTCGGTGGAGTCCGCCGTCATGCCCACGCGCAGCTCGCGCACGCGCACTCCAGCCGCTTCCAGGGCCTGCTCCACAATCCTCCGCGAACCCGATCCCAGCTCGCGCGTTACCACCGTGGCCCCCCGGAGCGCCGACGCCGGGATCTCTTCGTCCGCCCACTCGTGCCCCGCCGGGACCACGCACACCATGTGGTCCTCCATGAACTCCTCGACGCGCACGTCCCGTCGCAGCGCGGGCCCTTCGATCAGCGCCACCTGCACGCGATGCTCCGCCAGCGCCTCCAGCACAGCCTGCGTATTGCCGCCGGTCGCGCCGATCTCCACCCGCGGATACTCCCGCCGAAATCCCGCAATCAGCCGTGGCAGAAGATACTGCCCGATGGTCTGCGAGGCCCCCACGGCAAGCGCGCCCGCCGTGCCTCCGGTGGCCGCCGTAACCGCCTCGCGCGCCTCGGCGGAGAGCGCGGCCAGCCGCTCCGCAAAGGGCAGCAGCGCCGCGCCGGCCACCGTCAGCGAGACGTGGCCGCCGGCGCGCTCAAACAGCGCAACGCCCAGATCGGCCTCCAGGGCCTTGATCTGCTGCGTCACCGCTGGCTGCGTCAGCAGCAACTCTTCGGCGGCCATCCTGAAGTTCAGGCGCCGCGCCACCGCTCGAAACACACGCAACCGAAAATGTTCCATACACCCAGCCTACCTCGACTCTCCGCTGCGCTTGCGCCAGACTACCTGGATCTGCCGGCGCCAGCGTTCGTCGATCGCCACCAGCGTCCACTCCACGCGCGGCGAAAGATAGCGCAGCACCACCTCGGTCGCCGGGTGCACGCGCAGCGCCGGGGCCACCAGATACAGCCGCGGATCGCCCTCCGCCAGCCGCACACCGCCGAAGTACCCATGCCGCTGGAACTCCCCCAACCCGGAGTCTGCATCGGGGTTCTGCCGGTGGTGCCAACGCACCCGCGCCCAGTAGTCCAATCCTTGCAGGGCCAGGTGCAGGTCCTCGTCCGCCTTCAGCTCGATCACCGCCAGCCGCCCGTCCTTGTCCACTGAGAGCAGGTCCAGCATCCCCCTGTCCATCATCCCGCCCGCCGCAGCGAACGCCGGGACCTGCGAGTACACATGCGCCGCATCCAGGTGCGCATCGATCCGTGAAACGTCCCGCCGCAGCTCGCTCTCCAGCCATCGCTCCGGCTGCATCCGGTAGAGCGGGTCGCGCCGGTCCGGGCGCGCACCGCCGGCCTGCGCATCTCCCGCGCCGTGCGCCGGCGCAGCGCACTCCGCCGCCGTGCGCCGCGCAAACAGCCGCGCCACCAGGCCGCGCAGCTCGCCTGCATTCTCTTCGGTCAGCGGGGCCTCGTTCGAGCCCGCGCCAAAGGTGGTCTCCTGCACGCGGTTGAAGCTCTCGCCCGCGTACCCCATGCGCACCCGCGCAAACTCCAGCCCATGCAGCAG
>JAJZDL010000144.1 GCA_021851465.1 Acidobacteriota bacterium | reverse complement strand
CGACCGCTCAGCCGATCCCGGCTGCGACGGCCATGTGCGGATCACGATCGGCGTGGAGGAACATGTGACGCGCGGTCTGGCGGTGCTGAAGGAATCGTTGCAGGAGATTGGATGGGCGCCGGAGCAGGTTGGCGAGCCCGCGGGCCGGCCGACCGGCGCAGACGAGAGGGAGTTTGAGTGATGAAAGAAAACGCAGAAGCAGCGCGAACGGGGACGGTGAAGCGCGATACAACGGAGACGCAGATAGCATTGACACTGATGATCGATGGGCAAGGCGCGTATACCGTGTCCACCGGCATACGGTTCTTCGACCACATGTTGGAGCTGTTTGCGCGGCATGGCGGCTTCGACCTGACGCTGGCGTGCAAAGGCGATCTCGACGTGGATCAGCACCACACGGTAGAGGATGTGGGGATCGCGCTGGGCGAGGCGTTTGGCATCGCTCTGGGCGACAAGAAGGGAATAATGCGCGCCGGATACTTTGTGATGGCGATGGATGAGACGCTGGCGGTCGCCGCAGTGGACCTGAGCGGGCGCGTGGCTTATGTCGTGGATGACCAGGTGACGGGGCCTCTGGTCGGCGACTTCCAGAGCGAGCTTTTGCCCGACTTTTTCGACGGCTTTGCGCGCGGTGCGAAGGCAAACGTGCATGTGAAGACGATGTATGGGCGCAGCAACCACCACAAGATTGAGGCGATCTTCAAAGCGTTTGCGCGGGCGATGCGCAGTGCTTGCAGCCGCGATGAGCGGATGCGGGAGATGCTGCCGAGCACGAAGGGGCTGCTGTGATTGCGGTGATCGACTACAAGGCGGGGAACCTGACGAGCGTGGTGAAGTCGCTGCGCTACCTGCTGGGCGAGGAACGCCCCGCGCGCGAGGTGGTGGTCACGCAATCGCCGGAGATGGTTCGCCAGTCGGAGAAGATTGTGCTGCCGGGGGTGGGACACTTTCAGGCGACGCAGTTGTTGAACGATCTGGGGCTGACGGACGCGGTGCATGAGGGCATTGCAAAGGGCGCGTGGTTTCTAGGGATTTGTGTGGGCTTGCAGTGGCTGTATGAGGGATCGACCGAGGCGCTGGAGGCACCGGGGCTGGGTGCGTTTAGCGGGATGTGCGAGCGATTTCCGGCAGAGTATGAGGGCGCGGAGTTGAAGTCGCCGCATGTGGGCTGGAACTCATTGGAGGGGATACGCGAGGATTCGCGGCTGCTGCGGGGCGTGGAGGACGGGTCGTTTGTGTACTTCACGCATTCGTGGCGCGCGCCGGTTTCAAAAGATACCGCGGCGGTCACAGAGTATGGCGGAGAGTTTACGTCGGCTGTCGAACGCGGCAACGTGATGGGCGTGCAGTTTCATCCAGAGAAGTCGGCGGACGTAGGGTTGCGGGTGTTGCGGAATTTTATGGAGTTGTAGATGCTGACGAAACGGATCATTGCGTGTTTGGATGTGCGTGGCGGACGGGTTGTGAAGGGCGTGCAGTTTGTCGACATCGTCGATGCGGGCGACCCGGCGGAGCTGGCGCACAGACATGCGACCGCGGGGGCGGACGAGATTGTGCTGTTGGACATTACGGCGACGCACGAGGAGCGCGGAACCCTGCTGGACACGGTTCGTCGCGCGGCGGCGCGGCTGTTCGTGCCGTTCACGGTGGGCGGGGGCGTGCGCACGAGAGACGATGCTGCGGCGGTCTTCGATGCGGGTGCGGACAAGGTGAGCATCAACTCGGCGGCGATTGCACGGCCGGAGCTGATTGGGGAGATCGGCGCGAGCTTCGGCGCGCAGGCGGTCATTGTCGCGATCGACGCGCGAAGGGCCGCAGGCGCGGCGCGGCGCGGCGCGAAAGGCGTGGAGGACGCGGAGGTGTATGTGAGCGGCGGGCGCAAGCCGACGGGCCGGCGTGTTGTCGAGTGGGCACGCGAGGCGGAGTCGCGAGGGGCGGGCGAGATCCTGCTGACCAGCATGGACACCGACGGGATGCGCGACGGCTTCGACTGCGAGCTGACCGCAGCGGTGAGCGAGGCGGTGCAGATTCCCGTGATTGCGAGTGGCGGCGCGGGATGCGCGGTCCATTTTGCGGAGGTCTTTGGACGGGGCAAGGCGGATGCGGCGCTGGCGGCGAGCATCTTTCATTTTGGGGCCACGGATTCAAGGGAGTTGAAGGCGCAGTTGTTGAAAGCAGGTGTGAGTGTGAGGTTGCCATGTTGATTCCTTCGATCGATTTGATGGGTGGGCGAATTGTGCAGTTGGTGCAAGGCGAGAGGCTGAAGCTGGCCTTCGACGACTTTGAGTACTGGATCGAGCGCTTCGCAAAATATCCTCTTGTGCAGTTGATCGATCTGGATGCGGCGATGCGGCAGGGCGAGAACCGCGTGCTGATCGAGATGGTCTGCGGACGGCTCCCGTGCCAGGTGGGCGGCGGGCTGAGGACGGCGGAGGACGGACGCAGGCTGCTGGATGCGGGCGCGCGGCGTGTGATCTATGGGTCGAGTTTGTTTGGTGTTGCCGAGGCGAGCGAGGCGCGACGGCACAAGTTGATCCGGCTGGAGTTTGCCGAGGGGTTGAAGCGCACGCTGGGCGAGGAGGCGCTGTGCTTCTCGGTGGACACGAAGGGCGGGCGCGTGGCAGTGAAGGGGTGGAAGGACTCGGTGGAACTGACGCCGGAGGAGGCCGTGACGTGGCTGGAGGACTCATGCTCGGCGTTTCTATACACGCATGTGGATACGGAGGGCACGATGCAGGGCTTTCCGCTGGACGTTGCGGCGACGCTGCGCGCCACGACGGCGAAGCAGTTGATTGTGGCGGGCGGGATCAAGGAGCGTGCGGAGGTGGATGCGCTGGACGCGATGGGCGTGGATGCGGTCGCGGGCATGGCTGTGTACTCCGGTGCGATGGAGGCCTAAGCGGGCGTTGCAAACGAAGCGCGGTATTAAGCAGGATTTAATGCGGTGGCGGCGAGGATGAGGCTGAAGACGGTGCAGTTCGCGCACGGGGAGTAAGTTGGAGAGACAGGGCTGCGGCACGCACGGGGGCCGCTGGCTTCTTCCATGGCCGGACGGCGAGAGTGCCTGAGCGATGCGAGTTGCGGTGATCGAAGACGAACGGCGGCTGGCGGAGAACATTGCGGCGAGCCTGCGCGAGACCGCAGGGTTTGCGGTGGACGTGGCCCGCGATGGCGAAGAGGGACTATATCTGGCGCAGGTCAATGTGTACGACGCGCTGGTGCTGGACCTGATGTTGCCGAAGCTGAGCGGGGCTGAGGTGTTGACGCGTTTGCGCGCGGCCGGCGTACGGACCCCGGTGCTTGTGCTGACGGCGCAGGAGGGCGTGGAGTCCGTGCTGCGCATGCTGGACCGCGGGGCCGACGACTACATGAGCAAGCCCTTTGACCTGCGCGAGCTGCGCGCGCGGCTGGGCGCTCTGATCCGCCGCAGCCAAGGCCATGCGGCCCCTCTGCTTGCCATTGCGGACCTGGAGGTGGACTCGACGCGGGCGGAGGCGCGGCGCGGAGGCGTTGCCCTGGCGCTGACGCCGATGGAGTTCAAGGTGCTGGAGTACCTGATGCACAGGCAGGGGTGTGTGGTGTCGAAGAGCGAACTGCTGGAGCACCTGTACGACTTCAACTGCGAGAAGTTCAGCAATGTGATCGAGGTGTACATTGCGGGGCTGCGCAAGAAGGTGGATTCCGCGCCGGCGCAGAAGCTGATCCATACGCTGCGCGGGCACGGCTATATGCTGCGCGAAGAAGATTTGCCATGAGGCGGACATCGATACGGCGGCGGCTATTGCTGGGGGTCGCGGCGGTGCAGATACTGGCGACGGTGCTGGCGACGGTGCTGGTGGCCCACCACGAGCGGAGGCGGTCCTACGCAGTGCTGAATGCCGAGCTGGTGGAACATGCGGCAATGGTGAAGTCGGTGATCGAGGCGCCGGACGACCCCAGCGAGAGCGCAGTGCTGCACCGCGAGCTGCTGACCCTGCCGCGGCACGATGTGTATGTGCTGAGCGATGCGCAGGGCAAGGCGATCGCCGTATCGGGCGCGTGGCGTCCGGCGTTCGACCCTCGGACGGTGCCGGGCAGATTTATGGACGCAAAGATCGGCGGATGGCGCTACCGTCTGTTCGTCGATCGCAACATTGCGATGTTCGACGACAATCCGGCGAAGAGGGCGCGGCTACCGAAACTGGTGTTGGTGTACGGATCGCCGACCGGCGAGGTGGAGGAGCACGTTGAGTTCGCCGAACGGGTTGCGGCAGGCCTGGGACTGGCGATCCTGGCGGCCTCGATGCTGGCGGTAAGTTGGGTTGTGCGGGCGGGCTTGCGCCCGGTGGTGCAGCTTGCGGGCCACGCGGCGCGGATCGACGCAACGCATTGGGAGTGGGAGGCGGCGACCGGCGAGCGTGAGGCGGAGGAGTTGGCGCCGCTGTCGCTGTCGTTGGCGCGGCTGGTGGAGCGGCTACAGGCGGCCTTCGCGCGAGAGCGACAGTTCTCCGCGGATGCTGCGCACGAGATGAAGACGGCGGTGGCGATTGTGAAATCGACGCTACAGTTGGCGCTGGAGCGCGGAGGCGGAGCGGCGGAATACCGTGCCGAGATCGGGCGCGCTCTGGAAGACACAGAGCGGATGCAGGGACTGGTGGGCGGAATGCTGCAGTTGGCGAAGATCGAGGGGCTGGCGGGATCTGCGCAGGTCGAGGCCGGCCCGGTGGATGCGATGGAGGAGTTGCACTGCGCGCTGCGTCGACTGGCCCCAATGCTGGAGGCGCGGCGGATCCGCGTGGATGTCGAGGGCGAGGACGCAGCGCTGTGCGTGCGGATCTCGGCGGAGGGGCTGAATCTCGTTTTGATGAACCTGCTGGAAAACGCGGTGCACTACAGCCCGGACGGCAGTTCGATTCAGGTAAAGGCGCAGGCGCAGGGAACGATGTGCACGCTTTCAATCGAGGACGCGGGGTGCGGGATCGATGCAGAGTCTCTGCCGCACATCTTCGAGCGGTTCTATCGCGGCGACCGATCGCGCTCGCGAGAGAGCGGTGGTGCGGGCCTGGGATTGGCGATCGTGCAGGCGATTGTGCATCGAGCGGGGGGGACGGTGACGGCGGCGAGCGCGCCGGGCGCGGGCAGCGTCTTCACCCTGACCCTGCCGCGCGGTGAGTGCGCGACAACAGAGTAGAGCGTTTTTGCCAGTGGTGCAGGCAGTCGCGCTACCGAAAATCACGCTGGTTCTTCGCTGCGTTCAGAAGGACACTTCGCTGCCGCATTGCCTGCCGGATTCAACGGCGAAGCGCAACTTGCTACTCTGGATCGAGAGGTGGTTGCCATGGAGTATGTGAATCTGGGCCGGACTGGGGTGAAGGTTTCGCGCATCTGTCTTGGATGCATGTCGTATGGGATCCCTCCCGCCGGGCCGCAGCGCCCGGGCAGCAATGCGTGGAGCCTGAACGAGGAGCAGAGCCAGGCGTTCTTCCGACAGGCATTGGACGCTGGGATCAACTTCTTCGACACGGCGAACGTGTACGCGACGGGCGACAGCGAGCGAGTGCTGGGGCGCTTTCTGAAGGCCAACGCGAGGCGCGAAGACACGGTGGTAGCGACCAAGGTGAATGCTGTGATGCGCGACGGGCCGAATGGCGGGGGACTTTCGCGCAAGGAGATTTTTTTCGAGCTGGACGAGAGCCTGAAGCGGCTGGGGATGGACTACGTCGATCTGTACCAGATTCATCGCTGGGACAAGATGACCCCGATCGAGGAGACGCTACAGGCGCTGGACGACGCGGTGCGCGCGGGAAAGGTGCGGTACATCGGCGCATCGTCGATGTGGGCGTGGCAGTTCTCGAAGGCGCAGTATACGTCGGAGAAACATGGCTGGGCGAAGTTTGCGACGATGCAGCCGCACTACAACCTGCTGTACCGCGAGGAGGAGCGCGAGATGCTGCCGCTGTGTCTCGACCAAGGGGTTGGTGTGCTGCCGTGGAGCCCGCTGGCGCGCGGGCGACTGGCGCGGCCCTGGAATGCTGAGGCGACGAAGCGCTCGGAGTCGGATGGGTACGCGAAGAACCTGTATGCGAAGACGGCCGCGGCGGACAAGGGAGTGGTGGAGCGGCTGGCGCAGGTGGCGGATGCGCGCGCGGTGCCAATGGCGCAGGTGGCGCTGGCCTGGCTGCTGAGCAAGCCAGCGATCACCGCGCCGATTGTGGGCGCGACCAAGTTGCACCATCTGGAGGACGCGGTTGCGGCGGTGGCATTGAAGCTGACGGCGGAGGAGATCAAGTCGTTGGAGGAGCCGTATGTTCCGCACCCGGTGCTGGGACTGAGCTAGTTCCCGGTGTCGGCGGAGGAGATGGCGTAGTAGCCGTTGCGGGTCTGGACTTTGATGTTTTTGCCGCAGTTGAGGGTGATCTTGCGGAAGGTTCCGTCTGCCTTGGCGTTGGTGGGTGTGTAGCTCAACAGGTATTGGGTGCGCAGCTCGTCCTGAATCTGCTGAAAGGCATCTTCGAGTTTTCTGCCGTCGTGGCCGACGTTGATGACGCGGCCTCCGGTGTCGCCAGCGAGCTTCTCCATGTCGCGCGAGCCGAAGTCTGCGAGGTTGATGCTGCCAAAGCCACCGCCATAGAAGGCGTGGTCTGCGATGAGGATGACGTAGACGATGGCGTTGGCTTTCTGCGCGGCCTCGGTGGCGGACTGCAGGGTCTCCTGCGATCCCTGGTCTCCGCCGTCGGTGAGGATGACGATGATCTTGCGGCCAGCTTCCGGGGCGAGTTTGTCATGTGCGGCGAGGTAGACGGCATCGAAGAGCAGGGTGCCACGCGGGTTGCCGTTGCCGGTGGCCGAGCCGGTGCCTGCGCCGGTGTTGATGGAGGCTTTATTGAGAGCGCGCGCGATGTCGCTGGCGCGGTTGGTGTAGTCGGCCAGCAGGTCTACGTTGATGTCGAAGGAGATGAGGAAGGCCTCGTCCTTGGGAGTGAGGACGTCGCGCAGAAAGGTCGCGCCGGACTGCTGTTCGAGGGGCAGGACGTTCATCTGGCTGCCGGAGGTATCTAACAGGATGCCGATGGTAAGCGGGAGGTTTTTCTCCTGGGTGAAGTTCTTGACGGTCTGGGGAACCTTGTCCTCGGTGACCGCGCAGTCGCTTTTGGCGAGGTTGGTGATGAAGCCGTCCTTGTCGCGCGCGGAGAAGTAGAGGTTGACCAGATTGACGTTGACGTTGAGGGTCTCTGCACTGTCGTCGGCGACGGGTGCCGGAGCATCGCTGGCTGGCGGTGGCGCGTCGGGCGAGGGCGCCTCCTGTGCGAGCAACGGCTGGATGCGTGGAGGCGGGGCGTGCAGGGCCGAGAGCGGATGAACCGTGAGCAGGGCCA
>JAJZDL010000143.1 GCA_021851465.1 Acidobacteriota bacterium | reverse complement strand
GCCGGAGGCCACCGGGCCTGTCAGTAAAGCGCGCATGAGCGCGGACGAGATGAAGGGTGAGCGCGAGGCGAATGCGGCGCGGCGGCAGGCGATCAAGGACCTGCTGTATACGCGCAAGTAACGGCGGGAATCCATCGGTTGAAATCGAGATGTGGGGCACCCGGCTGGGGGGTGTTGGGTGTAATTGTGCATCCATTGCCCGGCCTGTGGAGTATGCTGGGTGCGCCAGTCCTGTTGGACTGCCTCTACCGTAGCGAGGGCCCCTGTGAACGACAAATTGCGCTTCGTTTCATTGCGTTGCCGGTTTTTCTCCATCGGAATACTTGCATCTCTTTTATCTACCGGAGTGGTCCGGGCACAGCAGCGGAGTGGTCAGTCTGCGCATGTTGCGGCGGGCGATAAAGTTGCAGCTCTGCGGAGCGGAACCCTGCTGGTGTGGGAGTCGGGGCGTTCCGACTTTCTGGGTTGGGATGCGATCCATGATTCTCTGGCCACCGATTTTCCGGGCCTGCGAATTCTCTTCCGGCTTGTGGAGCCACAGAACCTTATGGATGAGTTGGCCAAGGCGCAAGCGCAGGGCGCCCTTCCGGATGCCGTGTTTGTCGACAACTGGGGCCAGGGCGGGCCGCTGATTGCGCAGCAATCGGTGATGGAGATGATGGGCCACTCACGATTTTCCCCATCGCGTGGGTGGTGGTTCCTGATGCGCGGCGGGAAGAACCAGGCGATGGCGGTCGCGTTCCTGCGATGGTTGGAGGACAATCCGCACTGGAAAGCTCCACAGTTTTCGACTGCCGGGATGACGCGAGGCGACCGGGAAGAGATCACTGTTGCAGCGGCAAGAGCAGTGTCCAGCCTTGCCGGCGGGATGGAAAGCAGCGTTGTACTGGATCCCGACGCGATTCGTTTCGCTGCCTCGAACTGGGGCACCTACTGCGGGAGCATCGACGAGATGGCCAACCCGGCGCTTCGATTTATTGGCGGGAATGGCAGGACTGCATTTGCGGCGCTCACCTCTGAAGCAAAATCCTCCGGTGGCAGGGTGTCATGCGGCGGGCTGATGGATTCTTTTCTTGTGCTGCGCAAACATAGCGATCGCTGGAAGGTGCTGCTGCTGATTCCGGAGGTCTCGCTGCCGCAGGCGGTGAGTTTTGGGGAGAACTTCGACCTGCTGGGTTTTTCGCCTGCGAAAGGCATGGCCCCGGTTGCGCCAATTCTGCTGTCGCCGAAGGATGGAGAGCAGCAGACGCGCTTCCCGAAGCAGGACATCTCCTGGCAACAGAGCGCCACGCGTCCCGCGGCCTATGTGGTGGAGGCGCGGTTCGGCCAGTCTGGAGGCGCGGATACGTCTTATGGCCCTTCAATGATCTACTTCGTGGATCCGGCAAATTATGGCGATGTGGTGCGGATGCCGATGCCATTTGGCGTGGGGAAGCAGCCGCATCGCTGGCGGGTATGGGCTGTCGGCAAGGATGGGCAGGTGGCGCTGAGCGAGTGGCGGACGGTTAACTTCACGAATTAGGTGAACTGGATGTGCCGCATTTTGATTCTTGGGGGCACGATTCTAGAATCAAGGTATGGCGAAGGCGAAGGCAGTCCGATGTCCGACGTGCAGAACAATCGTTCTGGCGGGGAGCGAGGACTTTCCGTTCTGCTCGGACCGCTGTCGCGTGATCGATCTGGGGAGGTGGGCGAGCGGGGGGTACGTCATCAGCTCGCCGGCCTTCGATGCAGAGACGAGCCAACCGGATTTGCCAGACGAGCTTGAGGGGCCACGCCAGCGCGAACGGCACGGCCCGTCGAGCGGCAGCGGGGATGTGAACTGATGTCGCATGAGACGGCAGAGGCCGGGCCAGAACCGGAGAGTGTGCGCAAGACGCGTTGGGCGTGGGTGCTGGCAACCTGGTTTGGCGCGGGGCGGATGCGACCGGGGCCAGGAACGTATGGCTCGGTGGCGGCGGTCCTGCTGTGGTTCGGCGCGGCGAATTGGTTTGCTGTGGGGCGCGTGGACCTGGCGGTCGGAACGGCCGTGGCGGCACTGTTGGCGACGCTGATCGGCATTCCGGCGGCGACGATTGTGGCGCGCGAATCAGGGCGCGCGGACCCGGGGTTTGTGGTGATCGACGAGGTTGTGGGGCAGTGGGTTGCGCTGATTGGCGTGAAGCCGGAGTGGCGGCACGCGGCTCTGGCACTGCTGCTCTTCCGGCTCTTCGATATATGGAAGCCCTGGCCGATCTGGGAGTTGGAAGAACTGCCCGAGGGGACTGGAATTATGCTGGACGATGTGGCTGCGGGAGCGCTCGCGCTGGCGGTCGGGTTGATCGCGGGACGGTGGGTTTAGTTTGCGCTGGGGTGCGCAGCGGGCTAGGCTGGGGGTGAGATGAGCGCAATGCTGCGTGGCAATGGAACTCGTGGGGTGAAGGCCGCTGGGCCGTGTCTGGTGTCGTTGGAACCTGCGGCGGCGATGCCGGGGGGCGAGGTGGAGCTGCGCGGCACAGGGCTGGTGAGCACTGCGGCTGTTGCGGACGCTGTGTTGCCGCGGGTGACTGTGGGCGAGCAGGCGGCGGTACTCTCGCTGAGCAGGCCGGGGCGGGCAGTGGCGCAGGTTCCAGAGGGCGCAATCACAGGCCCGGTGGTGCTGGCGCATGGGGGCGGCGCGAGCAATGCGCTGGATCTGCGGGTCGCTGTACCGATGGCGGACGGGCTGCATCCGGTGGCGAACCCGGCGGTGGATGCGGAGGGGAACGTCTATGCGACGGTGTCTGGCGCGCGCGGCGAGAGCGTTCCGGTTTCGATCTACTCGATTGCGCGGGACTTCGAGATGCGTCCGTTTGTGCGCGGGCTGCTGAACGCGACAGGGCTGGCGTTTGGCGCAGACGGATTTTTGTACGTCAGCTCGCGAGCCGAGGGGACGGTCTATCGCATCTCGGGGGGCGGCTCGGTGACGACCTACGCGACAGGGATGGGAATTGCGACGGGCATCGCCTTCGACCGCGAGGGGAACCTGTTTGTGGGCGACCGCTCGGGGACAATTTTTAAGGTTGGGCCGGAGCGGGGACGGACCGGCGGCTCTATAGCCAGTGTCGCGCCGGGTAGTGCGGAGCAGGCGGGCGGCGAGTTGGGCGACCGCGAGATCTTTGTGTATGCAACGCTGGAGCCGAGCGTGGCGGCGTACCACCTGGCCTTCAACGACGCGGGAACGCTGTTTGTCACCGGGCCGACGACATCGAGCAACCAGGCGGTGTACGCCATCGACCGCGACGGGCGGACGACGGTGTTCTATCAGGGGTTGGGGCGGGCGCAGGGGTTGGCGCTCGACGTGGATGGAAATTTGTATGTAGTTGCCTCGCTGCGTGGGCAGCGGGGAATTGTGCGGATCACGCCGCAGCGTGCGGCGTCGCTGGCGGTTTCGGGACACAATCTGGTAGGGCTGGCGTTTCTGGAGAACGGTTGTGCGGCCTTGGCAACAAGGAATGCGCTGTACCATGTGGCTTTGGGCATCGAGGGAAGACGGCTGGTATAGATGGCCGTGTGTCTCTCGACAAGCTCTGGATTTGCCCGTCTATCCGTGGACGGCGATGCCCGCAAAGGTAAGGATGACGCGCCCGCGCACCGGAATGCCGAAGGCGCTGGCGGGCTGGAAGACGCCTCCCAGAAGCTGGTTGGCAAGCTGGGCACGGATGGAGGCGTCCCGCGGCCCGTCGACGATGGTGTAGTCGTAGACGCGGCCTGCGGCATCGACCGACGCCTGCACGATGACGACGGTATCTTTGCCCGTGACGATAAAGCCGGGCGAAGCACTGTAATAGAGCAAGTGCGGTGCTGTAAGCGCGCCGAGCGGCTCGTCGTTGGCCAGCACCTGCTGCGGCGCGGCCACCGCGCTGAGTAGAAGCGCGATGCCTCCGAACAGTGCCACCGAGCCGGCAAACCCGGCCGAGGCCCGCAGCAGCACGGGCCGGAGTGCGTCCTCCCAGGCACGCGAGAGGTTGTCCCACGCCAGCGAAAGCCTATCCAGCACACGGGTGTTGTGTCGCACGCGTTGGTTCGCAATGGCCAGCCGCAGCCGCTCTTCCAGATCGGCGGGGGCCGCGGCCGGGCCCAGTGTTGCGAGCGCCTGCTGGCTGGCGCGCCATGCAACAAGCTCGCGTGCGCAGGCAGCGCACCCAGCGATCCGGGCACCGTCGGCTTCGTCTGCAACGCCCTCGATGTGGCGCGCGATCTGCTGCATGACGCGCCCGCTCACAGCGCCGTCGAGATACTCGGAGAGCAACGAACGCACTGTCGAACACGAAAGAGGCTTCATCGCAATGCCTCCAGTTCGGCGACTAGGCCAGGACCGGGAAGAGAGGTGGGCTGGACGTGAAGGCGGCTGGCGTAGGAGAGATAGCCGGGTTGCTCCGGTGGCGAAGCGTGTCGTGCGGCGCGGATTGAAGCGCGCTGTGCAACGGCACTCCGCGGGATGGCAGACGTGCCGAGCGAGAGCAGCAGAACGGCGCGCAGCGTGACACGGCCCCGCATCAGTCTAGACTTCACTGTGCCGATACTCACCTGAAGGAGGTCGGCGATTTCCTCGTAGGTGAGGCCTTCTATCTCGCGCAGCACGACGACGCGGCGGAAGGCCTCCGGCACCTGGCGCAAAGCGGCCTCGACGCGCTCGCAGGTCTCCTGCTGCGCGGCGCGGTCGAAGGGCGAACGGCATTGGTCGGCCAGCGTGGACGCTAGCGGCTGCGCGTCGTCCTGCGCATCGTCTGCGCCGCACGCACAGGAGGGTTCATCGAGGGCCGTCTCTCGGTACTTGTGGCGCGACCACCAGCGGCGCCGGTTGGAGGCCTCGCGCAGCGCAATCCGATAGAGCCAGGTACGCAGGCTGGCATCGCCATGAAAGCTGCGTATGCCGCGGAAGACCTTGAGGAAGACCTCTTGTGTAACGTCGGCGGCATCTGCGGGATCATGCAGGTTACGCGCAATCAGCGAGTAGATCGGCTTGTGGTAGCGTGCGATCAGCTCGGCGAAGGCACGTTCGGAGCCGGCCTGCAGCTCGGCCACAAGGGCAGTTTCTTCGTTCGGGAGGAACATCGAGATCGTCGTATCGCTCACTGCCATGCCCGCCTGCATCTTCGGGTGCCTCTACCTTACGGCTTGGAGGAAACAACTGTAAACCACCACTCCTGCAACGGAATGCGTCGCTCGTAGCCAGGATGTTCGATACGGAATTGTCGGAGCAAGAGAGACACTGCTCAACCTCCAGGCATCTGCCGATCCGTTCATCGAGTGTTGACTGGCAAGCGATAAACCCTCCACTCATTTAGACACCGGAGAGCGGGTGATCGATCCCGCTCAACTCCAATCGGCGCGCATAATGCAATCGGCGCAGATGCTGGAGGAGGACGCAGCCCTCCAGTGGCTTTTGAAAGTTTGACTCAACGCGCAGGAACCATGAGAATAGAGAATGTCCTTCCTGAGAGTGGGCCTGTGGCGCAGATGGGAGCGCGCTTCCATGGCATGGAAGAGGTCACCGGTTCGATCCCGGTCAGGTCCACCAACAAGCCATACAGAATGTTCGGTTTAGCATCATTATCCAGTGGCCTCCAGAAGTTGCGAGGGTGCTGAAGGGTGCTGAAGCTTTTTCATCCCCGTCGGCAAGAGCATTTCCACGAGCTTGGAATTGGCCTCCCGCTTCTGCTGCGACACGGCGCGCGTGTAAATATCGAGCGTCGTCCGGCTGTTGGCATGACGCAAGAGTTCCTGCGCTACCTTCACATCCACGCCCATCGCCCGCAGGTTGGTTGCCAGCGAATGACGGAAGTTGTGCCAGCCGATCTGCTTGCCCAAGATGCCTGCCCGTTCGAGCGCAGGCCGGATGCTCCGCTTCAATAGACTGTCCGGACTGAGCGGCTTTCTGCCGTTGAGCCGGATGGAGGGAAAGAGGAAATCCGGTTCCGAGTTGTACAGCGACTCCTTCCGCCACTCCAGAAGTGCGTTGAGCACCAAGGGGTGGAGCGGAACGGGACGCTGCGAACATTCGGTCTTCGTCTTGCCGAAGCGGTTGCGGACGCAG
This sequence comes from Acidobacteriota bacterium, assembly GCA_021851465.1. Taxonomy (GTDB): domain Bacteria; phylum Acidobacteriota; class Terriglobia; order Terriglobales; family Acidobacteriaceae; genus Edaphobacter. Next base: position 1,369 of record JAJZDL010000143.1, on the reverse strand, counting down.
GAACGCAGTACATTGACTTCCAACGTGACCGTGCTCACGTCCGCCCAGGTAAGAGCGATCATCTCGGACCGACGCAGGCCAGTGCTTCCAGCTAGCAAAACCATCGCCCTGTCCCGGATGGATAACTGTTCCAAAAGAAGCTGGAACTCTTCCGGACTGAGGACATCCTTCTCGCGGAGACGCTTCGATGAGGTGCGGACTTTGCTGATGGGATTGAAGGCAAGCCACTCGTACCGGATGGCGTGACTGTAGAGGACGGAGAATGTGCTCTTGATCTTCGTCTTCGACGCCGGAGCGAGAGGCAGGGAGTGCAGCCACTCTTCGACCTGCATGGTGCGGACAGCGTCGAGCCGGTGCTGTCCCCAACGAGGCTCGATGTAGCGCCTGGACAATACGAGATGGTTCTCGATCGTCGCAAACGCCTTGCGTTCCTCGGTCAGCTCACGTTGCCGATAGTGGGTAATGAGATCGCACACCCGTTCGGGTGTCCTGATCTCGGCGTTGATGTCGATACGAAGCGACAGGACTGCCTTTTCCGCGTCACGGCGAGCGGGCATTTCGGCCACACTCCCGATGGTCCGCTTCTTGTATGTGCGTTCGCCGGTAGTGTTCTCGTACCAACGGAAGACCCACACATCCGGGCTGCCTTTTCGCTTCATCTTTAAGAGACTTCCTTGTTGAAATCGGCTCATGCAATCTCCTTCGCATGAGCACCGATGGCTGCCTTAAGGCTACTCCCGGCGGGATCTTGGATGAAGGTGCTTTCGCGGTTTTTTACCCACTCCAGAAGTTCACTCTCGAAAAAGCGCCAGATCCTCCGCTTGCCCTCGCCGAGTGGATGGGCAGGCACATATCCGCAACGTGCCCAACGAACCAGCGTCCGGCTGTTCATCTTCAAAATAAATGCTGCCTCTCTGGCATCCAAGGGCCTCTCGGCATTCATCATGGTCTGCGATCTCCCTGGAATTGAGGTTAGGGATGGAAACGGGCCGGACTTTGGAAGAAGATTCCAAACTTTGGAAAAGCTTTCCAAGGCTGCTTCAACTGCGCGGGCAAGAACAACTTCAACGGCCAAAGTGGTGTGCGCGCCTTCGGCGCGGCTGTCTCCACTTCGCGCCGCTCCGGTGGACGGCCCAGCGCAGAGTGCGCGCTGAACGGGCCTCTTCCGTCGGTTCGGGCAAGCGCTGGCCGCGCGCCAAACGGTAGTGCATGTTTGGCACTTGCCACGCCCACCACTCCCGGCTCCCACCATCGCTCCACTTCGTTCTCCCCCGTCTGCAGTCGGGGCGTTTGTGTCTCGCTGCGCTGTGAGAAACACAAAGCGCCCCTCCGGGCAGACGAGGTGAAAAACAATGTCATATCCAGGCAG
>JAJZDL010000142.1 GCA_021851465.1 Acidobacteriota bacterium | reverse complement strand
CGGTCTCCGGCAAGTGGCGGGTGCAGGGGACGGTGAACACGACCGCGTGCGGCAGTTCTACGATCAGCCTGAATATGCCGCAGAACCACACGCAGGGCGATATTCCGTGGATTGCGATTGCGACGGGATCTGCGGACCAGGCGGAGTGTGTGCTGCTGAAGATGGGGATCAGCCAGGCGGAGTTTACGGACCCGGGCGGTGGCGGGCGGATCAACCTCTTTGGCGGCGGCGGCGCACGAGGAACGGGAGTGACGCTGGATGCGGCCACGCCGACGCAGGCCTCGCTGATGGGCAATGCCTCGACGCTGGACAACTACGATGTGCTGATGCTTCCCTGCGAGGGTGGCGACTACGCCAAACCCGTGCCGGAGCTGGCGAACCTGATCGCATTCGCGAATGGAGGAGGGCGGGTCTACTCCAGCCACTTCAGCTATTCGTGGATGTATCAGAACCCGCCGTTCGACGGCGTTGTCAACTGGGCTGTCAATGATCCCGGGCCATCCGGCAGCACCGCGACGGTGAACACCGGCTTCACGGCGGGGCAGACGCTCGCGACATGGTTGCAGAACGTTGGGGCATCGACAAGCCCAGGCCAGATGACGCTCGACACGCTGCGGCAGAACTTCAACGGCGTGATTCCGCCGACGCAGTCGTGGCTGACGCTGAACGACCCCCCGGACGACCCGGTGATGCAGTTCGTCTTCGATACGCCGATTCCGACTACGCCGAACCCGACTACGGCGAACCCGACTCCGAACCAGTGCGGACGCGTTCTGTACAACGAGTACCATGTGGAGAACGGCAGCGTTAAGGCTGGCACAATCTTTCCCAACGAGTGCGACCTGACTGCGGCGATGACTCCGCAGGAGAAGCTGCTGGAGTACATGCTCTTCGAGCTGACGAGCGAGGGCGGGCAGCCGACGCTTGCGCCGACGGCGCAGGACTTCGGCCCGGAGGCGGTGAACTCCGCCAGCGCGGCGCAGAGCTTTACCTGGACGAACAATTCGAGCTTCACTTTGCCGGTGTCGTCGGCGACGATCGGCGGGACGAACGCCGCGGACTTCGCGATTGCGTCTCCGCCGTGCGGTTCGGTTGTGGGCGGAGCGAGCTGCACGATCACGGTGGTGTTTACGCCGTCGGTGCTGGGCGCGGAGACGGCGACGCTGACGGTGGCCTCCTCGGGCACTCCGCTGACGGCGACGCTGACGGGGACGGGCGTGCCGGGCTTTACGGCGTCGGCGAGCACGCTGAGCTTTGGCAATGTGGTGGTGAGCGAGTCCGCGCCGCAACTGCTGACGCTGACCAGCAACGCCACCGATCCGCAGCCGGTTCCGGCGTCCTTCACTACAGGCCACTATTCCGTGAACACGGCGGGGTGCGCCAATCCGGTGCCGGCGCGGGGGACGTGCGTGGCCAGCGTGGTCTTTTCGCCGACGGCGCTGGGCGTACAGACGGGGACGCTGACGGTGAACTCGTCGGGCAGCCCGCTGACGGTGGCGCTGACGGGGACGGGCGTTCCGGGATTCAGCCTGACGCCGGCGTCGCTGAGCTTCGGCAACCAGGACGTGGGGTTCTCTTCCGCGGCGCAGACGCTGACGCTGACCAGCGTGGGCACCGGGCCGCTGGCCGTTCCGGTGTTTACGACGACCGGGCCGTACAGCGTGAGCGCGGCGGCGTGCGGCAGTACGCTGGCAGCGGGCGCGACCTGTCCGGTCACTGTGATCTTTACGCCTCCGGTGACGGGGCCGCTGAGTGGGACGGTGGGCGTCGGCTCGGCGAACCCGGTGTACAGCGGGTTGAGTGCGGCGTTGAGCGGTAACGGCGTGGACTTTACGATCATCCTGAACCCGGCGGCGGGGACGGTGGTCGCGGGCGATGGGACGACAACGACGGCGACGTTGACGCCGCTGGCGGGCTTTGCGGCGCAGCTCACGGTGAGTTGTACGGCCACGGGGATTGCGGCGTCGAGTTGCACGCCCAGCCCGGCGACGGTGGTCCCGAGCGCGGCGGTGACGTCGGCGGTCGGCATCACGACGACCTCGCAGTATGTGGTGGTGGGTTACGGCGGCTTCGGCGGTGGCTGCCTGTGGCTGGTTGGGGCGGCGAGCGGCTGGCTGCTATGGAGAAAGCGCAGGAGCGGGCGCGCGCTGCTGCGGGGCGGGCTGCTGGCGGTGCTGCTGGGGGCGATGGGCCTCTCGCTGAGCGGATGCACGGGCAAGCTGCCGAGCCAGAATGCGGCATGGACCGGGGCGGGCAACTACAGCGTGACGGTGACTGCGACGGACGGATTGCTGGTGCATTCGGCGACGTACAGCCTGACGGTGACCGCACAGTAGAAGTTTTCCTCCGGTGGATCTCCGTGCCGTGAATCGTGGGCGGTTGACGCGGGTGCGCTATGGGCCGATCGTTCGATCTTCAGCGATGCATGTTCAGTCGATGAGCGATGTGCAATCAGAGCTCGGTCGATGACGGTGTGGGGTCGGAGTACTGGACGGAGACGAGGAAGAGCCCGCTGGCGGGTGCGGTGGGGCCGGCGACGGCGCGGTTGCGGGCGGCGAGCAGGGCGGGGATGGAGCCGGAGTCGAGGCGGCGCGCGCCGCATTGGACGAAGGTGCCGACGAGGTTGCGCACCATGTGGTGGAGGAACCCGTCGGCGGCGACGCGGTAGACCAGGAGACCATCGGCGACGTGCCAGTGGGAGTGGGTGACGGTGCGGATGTTGGTGCGAGGTCCCGCGGTTGACGACTGGGGCTGGTTTTGTGGCGCTGCGAGCAAGATGCGGGAGTCCCTCGGCTCCGCTTCGACTCGCTGCGGGTCGCTCGGGAGGGCGGTTGTATCGGGCGAGCCGAGGGCAGAACGGTGGGCGAGGTCGGGATCGGTGGCGGCGAAGGTGGTGAAGTCGTGCGTGCCGAGAACGTGGCGCGCGGCGCGGTTGAGGGCGTCGAGATCGAGGGGCCAGGGGCAGGGCCAGACGTAGGGGGCGAGGGTTGGCGGGCAGATGGGGCCAGGATCGGGAGCACGATCCGGAGTTCGAGGATTGAGGGGCGGACCGAGGGAGGGACCGGTTGTGCGGACGAAATACGGGGATTCTTCCTCTTCACTGCGTTCAGGGTCAGAATGACAAGCTGAATTGGTTGCGAGGCGCAGGGGGAAGATGCGGTACTCGTAGGTCTTGCGCAGGGCTGAGTGGCGGGCGTGGAAGTCCGGTGGGACGGCCTCGACGGCGAGGACGCGGATGCTGGGCGGGAGGCAACGGTTGAGGGCGCGGTGGAGGTTGGCGGCGGGGATGGGAGCGGCGAGGGCGAAGCTGGCGACCTGAGCGAGGGCGTGGACCCCGGCGTCGGTGCGGCCGGAGCCCTGGGGAAGGACGCGCTCGCCAGTGGTGCGATGGATGGCGTCGGCGAGCAGGCCCTGGACGGTGGGCCGGCTGGGCTGGATCTGCCATCCGCGGTAGGGGGCGCCGTCGTATGCGAGGGTGAGCTTCCAGTGCGCCATGGGGATGAATTGCACGGTACCACGAAAGCGGGTTCGAGGGCGCCGGTTGAAGGCACGGGCCAGACGGGCGGCGCGTTGTCGATTGGTATACTTGGCGTTCGGCTCGCGGATGGGAACGGGGCTTCCTTCGGTGCCGGGGCACGGGCGCGCGCAGCGCGGCCGGCGCGGGAGTGGAAGACGATGAAGGTGCGATTGCGGGAGTTGCAGGCGGCGGCGGTTGGGTTGCTTTTGATGAGCGGAACCATGCCGCCGGCGCTGGCGCAGAGCGGCGCGACGGCGGCGGTCGGCGCGGGGCAGGGCGGCGCGACGGCGGTCGCGGTCAGCAGTCTGCCATCCGCGCCGGAGGTGAAGCTGACCGAGCCCCTGTACCTGCGGGACACGGGCAGGGACTATTCGCACTTGAATCCGATGTTTCCCGATCTGATTGGGCCGTACACAGCGACGAACGTTCCCGCGCCTCGACTGGACAACACGCCGCGACTGGACTCCCTGGTGCGCGACGGGACGATCTATCTGAGCCTGTCGGACGCGGTGGTGCTGGCGTTGGAGAACAACTTCGATGTTGCGATCGCGCGGCTGAACCTGGACATTGCGGACACGGACATTCTGCGGGCGCGGGCGGGCGCGGGGCTGCGCGGGGTTTCTACGGGGCTGGTGGCGAACACGCTGGGCGGATCGACCTCGACGATCTCCGGCGGTGGCGGGCCGGGCGGGACGACGAGCGGCGAGGGCGGTGGCGGCGCGGGAGCCAACGGGCTGGTGCTGAGCACGAATGGAGGCGGGCCGACGCCGGAGACGCTGGATCCTGTACTGACCGGGACGGCCGAATTCGAGCGCGTGGTTACGCAGGAGACCAACGTCTTTTCGCCCAGCTCGACGACCAACACATTCACTGGGAACCTGGCGTACCAGCAGGGATTTCTGACGGGCACGCAGTTGAACGTGACGTTCAACAACTCGCGGCAGACGTCGAACAATCCCTTCAGCACCTACTCGCCGCTGCTGGACACGACCTTCCGCGCGGAGGTCACGCAGCACCTGCTGCAGGGGTTCGGGTGGGAGACCAACGGGCGGTTCATCGTGCAGGCAAAGAACGACCGGAGGATCACGGACTCGGCGTTTCGGCAGCAGTTGCTGTACACGGTGAACCAGGTGGAGAACATCTACTGGGGACTGGTGAGCGCGTACGAGGACGAGCAGGCGAAGGAGCGGGCGCTGGCGCAATCGACGCTGCTGACCGAGGACAACCGGAAGCAGCTTGCGATCGGGACGCTGGCGCCGCTGGATGTGGTGAACTCGGACTCGGCGGTGGCGGCGGACCGGCAGGCGCTGGTGGCGGCGCAGTCGAATTTGCAGTACCAGCAACTGATCATGAAGCAGGCGATCGCGCGCGACCTGACCGACCCGGTGCTGGAGGCCGCTCCGGTGGTGCCGACGGACCGCGTGGCGTTGGACCGGTTGCCGGAGGAGGACATGCCCGTGGACGAGCTGGTGCGCCAGGCGTATGCCGACAATCCGCAGATCGAGCAGGCGGTGCTGAGCATGAAGAACAACGAGATCACGATGAAGGCGGAGAGAAACGGCCTGCTGCCGACGGTGGACGCGTTCGCGTTCTACGGGACGAGTTCGGTGGCGGGGCCGATCAGCCCGAGTTCGGTGCCGATCTGCTTCACGACGCCCTGCACGGGGACTGAGAGCACCATTCCGGCGGGCTATCCGGGGGCGCTCGCGAACCTGCTGACGGGGGCGTTTCCGGACTACGCGGTCGGCATGAACGTGACGATCCCGCTGCGCAACCGGGTGGCGCAGGCGGACCAGGCACGCTCGCAGATGGAGTACCGGCAGACGCAGATGCGGCTACAGCAGCTCTACACGCAGATCCGGATTCAGGTGATCAACGGGCAGTATGCACTGACCAACGACAGGGCGCAGGTGGGCGCGGCGCAGGCGGGCCGCGACTATGCGGCGCAATCGCTGGCGGCGGAGCAGAAGAGGTTGAAGCTGGGGGCCTCGACCTCGGCGCTGGTGCTGCAACAGCAGCGCAGCCTGGCGACGGCGGAGGACACGCTGATCTCGGCGACGGCGGCGTATGCGAAGGACCGCGCGGGTCTGCTACAGTTGCTATCGAACACACTGGACCGGTACGGGATCAGCATTGCGGACGCGGCCAGCGGCACGATGACGGCAGCCCCGGCGATTCCGGGGCTGACCGCACCGACGGTGCCGGCGGCGGTGAAGCCGATAGCGGTGGGAGCTGCACCGGCGCAGTAGGGACGCGCGGTGACAGATCGCGCGCGCTCTACTGCTTCTCCTCTGGGCGATTGGGGACGGGTGGCAGGGTGCGGCCCGAACCGAGGCATCTGTCGCAGGTGTAGGCCTCGGTCTTGAACCCGCACTTGTGCGTGTCGCTGGGGGCGTGCCGGATGAGGATGCCGGTGCCTTCGCAGAGGAGACACTGGTTGAGCTTCGATGAGCCAGGACGTGCATTGGAGGGCATAGATTTCCTTAAACCAAATATCAATGGTTTATAGTCTTAATCGTATTTGGTATCAAGAGAAAATTATGCAGAGATTCTAGCCGCGATCTTTGCGAAAGCGCCTGTGCTCCATCATGGTCCCCACGACGCGGATGGGATGGCTTGCGGACTTGATGGTGGGATGCAACGGGTTGAGAGGGACCAGATCAACGACCGGGTGGCCTGTGGCGCTGATCTCCTTGACCTTGTACTGGCGGACGATCGCGGGCTGCTTTCCGGCGGAGGCGACGACAACATCCCCTGGGAGAGGAGCAACATCGGGATCGGCCAGGACCATATCGCCGATTGCGAACAGAGGCCCCATCGCCTCGTCGGCAATCCGCATTGCAAAGGAGTTGCGCCCGGCGCTCAGATTGGTTGCGATGCAGGGCTGGCCCTGCTGTGGCAGGTGTGCAGAGGATGCCCTGACCCATGCGGCTGCCTGGACTGGATCCAGGATGGGGATGCGCCGCACCTGCATATCGATGACGCTCTGTGCGGTGTTGTCGGAGAAGAGCGTTCCTTCGGAGACTCCCAGGGCGGTGCAGAGTTTGTCGATTCCTTCGCGGCTGAAGCCTCCGACCCCACGCTCCAGTTTTGAAAGATTGCTGATGTCGAGGCCAGACCGGGCTGCCAACTGGGCAAGCGTCATCCCAAGCTGCTTCCGCATGAACCTGACATTGGAGCCGAGGTTGGACATGTGCTCTGTTATACATCTCCGGTTTGTCTTCCAATATCCACGGGCCGGAGCACTTTTCCAGGAGTTTATCTATAAACCATTTGAGGTTTTATCGAAATTCCAAATGTGCTGAGCTTTGCAGGGCGAGGAAAGTTTGAATGACTTCAACGGCGATATCCGGCCTATTGCACAGGGCGATTGCGGGAATCGAGCGATGTTTCATGCGTTTTCGTCTTTGCGTCTTGCTGGATGGCCATCCTTGCATTCTTTGGAGTGGCGATTGGCACCTGTCAGTTAACTGGTTGGTTACCCCTGGTGATACCCCCTTGGGGGGTATTTGGGCGTAAGTTGATTTGATTCATTCGATTGCGGATGGTATGTGTCCGTAAAAATAGATTCCATTGGACTTACGGCTAAACATTAGACTCTATTTGACTTATGAGGCATGATTCGGCTTGTTTTAATGCGCTAGCGGCGATTCGGTGCAAATTGATGCTAAGTGTCCTGAGTCTGAAGTTCGTATACGTCGGGCCTTCAGCCCTCTGGTTTGGGGTGCAATGTAGCCTGGGGCTGCGCCCCAGGCTGGTATGAATCGGGCCTTTGGCCCTTGCCGTTGGCCCTTGGTTTTGTGCTGCGAAGCAAGGACTTAGGAGACTGGGCTCCGTCGCCCTCTTTTGTAAAAGAACTTTAGACTCGGGACACTAGATTTCGTGCCCTTGCGGGGAGGCAATCTCGGGCGCGTGGGGATTGG
>JAJZDL010000141.1 GCA_021851465.1 Acidobacteriota bacterium | reverse complement strand
GGCACAGCCTTCGCCACCGGCCCCGCCGTGCGCGAGGCCATCAAACAAGTCCTGCCCTTCCATCCCACCGCCGCGCAGAAGCGGGTCCTCGGAGAGATCGTCTCAGACATGCGCCGCCCCCAGCCCATGCGCCGCCTCCTGCAAGGCGATGTCGGCTCCGGCAAGACGATCGTCGCGATGCAGGCCGCGCTCGTCGCCATCGAGAACGGCCACCAGGTCGCGCTCATGGCCCCCACGGAGATCCTCGCCACACAGCACTACCTCTCCGCGCGCAAACTCCTCGCAGACGCTGTCTCGCCCAGCACCGGCAAGCCCTATAAAGTCGCCCTCCTCACAGGCTCGCTCGACCCCGCCGCCAAACGCCAGACGCAGGGCCGAATCATGCGCGGCGAAGCGCAGTTCATCATCGGGACGCACGCCCTGCAAGAGGACAAGGTCGACTTCAGCAACCTCGGCCTCGTCATCGTCGACGAGCAGCACCGCTTCGGCGTGCAGCAGCGATTCAAGCTGATGAAAAAGCCCGCAGGCGAGCGCGGCGAAGGAAATCCGGCAGGCATCGCCTCCGATCCCGACGTCCTCGCCATGACCGCAACCCCAATCCCGCGCACCCTCGCCCTCACCCTCTACGGCGATCTCGATCTCTCCGTCATCGACGAGATGCCCCCCGGACGCACCCCCATCGTCACCCGCCGAACCACCGACGCCCGCGCCGGAGAAGTCTGGGAGTTCATCCGCAAACAGGTCGCACAGGGCCGCCAGGCATACCTCGTCTATCCCATCATCGAAGGCGCCAACGACGACCAGCCCGAACTCGACTTTCCCCACGACGAACAGCCGCAGCCGGTCAACGAGCTGGCCGCCAAGCGAACCGGCAAGACCACCGCGAAGACCACTGCGAAGACCACTGCGAAGACCCCTGCGAAAAGTAAATCAACCAAACCCGACAATCTCTTCGCCGCCAAAGCCAAACTCCGTTCCGCCAGCGAGATGTACGACGAGCTCCGCCACGGCCCGCTCGCCGGCCTCCGCCTCGGCCTCATCCACGGACGCCTCTCCGCCGACGACAAGGAAGTCGTCATGGCCCGCTTCCACCGCGGCGAGATCGACGTCCTCGTCGCCACCACCGTCATCGAGGTCGGCGTCGACGTCGCCAACGCCTCCGTCATGGTCATCGACCACGCAGAACGGTTCGGCCTCGCCCAGATGCACCAGCTCCGCGGCCGCGTCGGACGCGGAGCAACCAAAAGCTTCTGCATATTGATGACCGGCGATCGCGTCACCGAACAGGCCGAAGCACGTCTCAACGCGCTGGTCGCAACCCAGAACGGCTTCGAACTCGCCGAACTCGACCTCCAGCAGCGCGGCCCCGGCGAATTCTTCGGCACTCGCCAGACCGGCCTCCCGGAGTTCCGCGTCGCCAACCTCCTGCGCGACCGCGCCCTCCTCGAACTCGCCAAACGCGAATCCGTACGCTTCGCCGCCGCGCCCGATCCCACAATCCCACCCACTCAGATCGCCGCCGTCTGGGCACGCCTCAAACACCAGTGGCAACGCCGCTACGCCCTCGTCGAAGCCTGAAATCTCCGCTCCCATAGTGACAATATGAATCGTCATTCTGAGCGCAGCGTATGTATTAAAGCTGTCATCCCGAGCGAGCGCAGCGCATCTATTAAAGCTGTCATCCTGAGCGAGCGCAGCGAGTCGAAGGACCCCGACGACCTCCGCCAAACCACAACCCTCCGAACCGTTCTCCTCACAAATCTCCCGCCTTTGCCTGCACTCTTCGAGCCAACTCAGGCCCCGATCTCCCCATGGCCATGCCCTCACCCTCGCCGCCACTTCCCACTCTTTCCCCCGCTCTTGCTCACCAACGCCACCTCGCGAATCCGTGTCCCCTTGTCCAGCGCCTTCGTCATGTCGTACACCGTCAACGCCGCGACGGATGCCGCCACCATTGCCTCCATCTCCACGCCCGTCGCCGCCGTGGTCGCCGCCGTCGCCACGATCCGCACCCCGCCCGCAACCACCGTCGCCTCCACATCCACAAAGCTCAGCGCCAGCGGATGGCACATCGGAATCAGCTCGCTCGTCCGCTTCGCCGCCTGCATCCCCGCAAATCGCGCCACCGCCAGCGGATCGCCCTTCGGGTTCTCCGGCAGCGCGCGAAGCACCGCCTCCGACAACTCGACGAAAGCCTCCGCCACCGCCTCGCGCCGTGTTGCCGCCTTCGCGCTCACATCCACCATGCGCGCCCGCCCCGCCTCATCGTAGTGGCTCAGCTCTTCACTCATCCTGAAAGCCTACCGCAGCAGCACCGTTATCGCATCCCCAGACTTGCAATCGCGCCCCTCCGGCAACACCGCATAGCAGTTCGCCCGCGCATTCGCCGTCAGGTCGCCCGATCCCTGCCAACCCACCAGCCGTACCTCCGGCCGCTCAAAATCGTGCCGCAGCATCGCTGGCAAGAACCGCGTCAACCCAGCCTTCCCGCCCACCGCATCCGCCAGCGTCGCCTGCACAAACCGCGGATCCGCCACGCCCGCTCCACACATCGCCCGCAGCATCGGCTCCACAAAACAACAAAACGTCACCTGCGTCGAGACCGGGTTCCCAGGCAGCCCAAAGAAGTATGTCCATCTCCCCGAATTGGGTGCCCCACGTCTCGCTTCTGAGACGTGGGCTGAAGCGCCACCAAGCTCACCGCTGGGAAGCCGGCCAAACACCACCGGCTTGCCCGGCTGCATCCGCACCCCGGCAAAGAAGAACTCTGCGCCAAACTCCTCCAGCACCTCCTCCACCAGGTCGTACTTCCCCACCGATACCCCGCCCGAGAGCAGAAGCAGCCCACTCCCAAGCCCCTCTGCAATCCGCGCCCGCACCTCCTCCCGCCTGTCCCGCGCAATCGCCAGCCGCCGAGCCGAGCCGCCCACCGCATCGACAAGCGCCGCCAGTGCGTACCCATTCGAGTTGCGAATCTGCTGCGCCGCCGGGGCCTCCTCCACCTCCACCAACTCGTCCCCAGTCGCAATGATCGCCACCCATGGCCTTCCAAAAACCTTCAGATCCGCCCGCCCGCACGCCGCCGCTACCGCAATCTCCGCCGCGCCCAGCCTCGTTCCCGAGGCCAGCAGGGCCTCGCCCCGCCGCGCCTCGCTGCCCCGCCGCACAATGTTCTCTCCAACCGCCAAGCTCCGCCCCGCCGCAGCCCAAACCTCCGTCCCATCCTGCACCGCGTGCTCCATCATCGCCACCGCGTCTGCACCGGCAGGCACCGCGGCCCCCGTCATAATCTCGACTGCTTCACCATCCAGCATCTCTCCGCTCGCCCACGCCTCGCCCGCGCGCACTTGCCCTGCCACGCGCAACCGGCTCCCACTCGTCCACTCCGCAGCCCGCACCGCGAACCCATCCCGCGTCGCCCGGTCGAACGGAGGTTGGTCGCGGTCCGCCGTCACCTCCTCAGCCAGCACCCGCCCCGCCGCAGCCCGCAGCGACACACGCTCCGCCCCAGGCACGGCAACTCCCGCCGCATGGCGCAGAACCACCTCCAGCGCCTCCACAAATCCCAGCACCTGCTCCTTCGCCCGAGTCTCGCTCATCGTCAACCCTCACCCATGCGCCTTCGTCGCCACCACATTCTGCCGCCAACAGAAAAAGGCCCCAGGCTCTTCTCGCCCAGGGCCTCATTCCATTCTTCCGCAGCAGCCTACTTCTTCTTGGTTGGCGGCGCCTTGTAGGATGTCTCCGCCTGCTGCCCCAGGGCAGCCAGCAGCGTCTTCACGTCCGCTGCATGAATGCCATTCGGTGCCAGTTCAAGATACTTGTTGCACGCCTCCACAAAGCCCGGAGGTGCCACAAACTTCCCATCCGGAGTTGTCGTGATCTCCGGAGCCAGTGCCTGCGACTTCAGATAATAGGCATCCGCCTTCGTCGGGTCGGCTGCAATCGTCTTGTCCGCCGCCTCCGCAACTCCGTCCATCTTGCCCTTCGCCACGCCCGCGTTGTACAGCGTCACCGCCTCGTTGTAGTAGTATTTCGCTGCATTCTTCGGGTCCGCCTTGGCCGCCGCGTCGTAGGCTGCGGCTGCCTCCTGCGTCTTGCCAAGCTTGCCCAGCGCCACTCCAAGCTGGTTGTTCACTACGGCCGTCGTCTGGTCGTCCGGTTTGGGCGCCTTCGCATTCAGTTCCAGGGCCTTCTGGTAGGAGGTCATCGCAGCCGTGTACTTGTCGGTCAGCGACGAATCTGCCGTATGGCTCGCCTTGGCCGCATTGTCCGCCGCCATCGCTTCGTCCAGTTGCGCGTCGCCCAGCGTGTCCCACAGCAACGGAATGTCCGGCTTGGCCGTCGTCGCGTCCGTCATCGCCTTGATCGCCGGTGGATAGTTGCCCGCCTGTATGTCCGTGCGCGCCTGCTTCAGCATCTTGTTCAGGTTCCCGATCACGGCGTTCGCAGCCATCGCCGCCGCGTTTGCCTTCTTCGTCTCCTCCAGCGCCTCTCGTTCCGCCGGGCTCAGCTTGTCGACGTACGCCTGGCGCGTCATGTCGAAGTCGGCTGTCTTGTCTTCCCCCGCGCTCAGCGGCATGGCTTGGTAATCCAGCGGAACCCCTTGCTTGAACGCGATCCCAAGGTAGTTGCCCGGCTTGATCCCCGTGCCTCGGTAGTCGCCGTTGGCGTCGATCGGGAACGTATAGTCGAACTTCCGGTTCAGAGTGTTCGGGTTCCGGTCTGTGCTCAACCGCACCGCGCCGCCCGCCAGAGGGGTGCCGGCGGCGTCCTGCACATGCCCATGAACGCTCGCGTCCGCAGCCGCAGCCGGTGCAGGAGTCGCAGCCGGTTCCTGCGCCATCAGCCGCCCCGCAAGGCCCAAAGTCGCAATGCCCAGGACACAAGCAGCCGACGCGCCAACTATCCTTCTCACTTTGCTCTTCATCGTTCCCTCTCCCGACTCTCGCTCATCCAACTCGCACTCCCCAACTTACATGCAACCCTCCGCACAGTTCAACTCCCATCTGCCCCTCTCGCCGTTCTGCTCTCCGATCCGGCCCGTCTGCACCCCATTCACTCACTCTTCCTGTGCTTCATCGCCGGCCCAACCCGCCGTACCCTGCGCCAGCAACTCGCGCGCCGCCGCCTCATCCTCCACTCGAACTTGTAGCTGCGTCGGGAATGCCGCATGGATCAGGCTGTTCGTATTCTCCCCCGACAGAAAGCACTCCATCCCAGTCGACTCCAGCATCCCCTTGGCGATCTGTGCCTCCATCGGTCTTTCAAAACTTCCCACCGTCGACATCCCCGCCGCCTGCATCAACTCGATCGTTCCCTTATGAAGCATGGCTTCGCTCCTCTCCCCGCCTCACTGCGCCTCCATGCTCTGCAAGTAAAAGGTGATCGTCCCCCAGAACAGCCGCGCCCGCATCTGCACCGGTATATGCCGCGCATCGTCCGTGTACCAGATCCAGATGTTGCCCCGGTTCTTCACCACCCCTTCCTCTGCCGTCGGCTGCACACGGATCGTCTGGAACGTCCCCGCCGGGGTCTTGATCTCCTCCTTCGCCTCCACCTTCATCGTCACCGTCACCGTGCGCATCGAGTCGGCAAGAGGAAGCCCAAAGTCCTGCCCCACAACCAGCCCCTGCGACGCCGCATAGAAGATCCCAGACAACGAGTCCGTTACGCACGCCGGTATGTTCGAGCTTTGCGTCTTCTGCGTCCCCTTCGCCAGGTTCCGCTGCACCTCCGTCTGCCGGCCCGCGTGGTAGTCGAACGTCAGGTCGCTCGATACCCGCCGCCGCCCCTCCTGCAGTTGCTTCCAGAACCCACCGGAACAACCCGTCTTCGTGTCCATCGTCGATTGGAACCGGTCCACCACTGGAAACAGCATGTTCACAGCGCCAACCGTGTCCGCCGTCGCCGTCACGTGCAGCTTGCCGTCCTTTTGCTCCAGATGGAACACCGCCGTCCCCGCCGTAAACACACGCCAGTCCACCGTAAACGTCAGCGTCTCCCGCTGCGGGAACTCATATCCTGCAATCGGCGGTTGCAGCGTGGGAATGGGATGCTGCGCCTGCACCGCCTGCGCCTCTCCTATCGGCTCCAGGTGCGCCGTCTGCGCCCGCGCAGCCCCCGTCCTGCACGGCGCCGCAAACAGCAGCGTCAGCACAGACGCCCCTGCAACCGCAACCCGCCTCCTGCGCGGGCCGCGCAACACTGCCACGCAACGATTCAGACCGTTCACCCTGATCAATAGTTCGCAACTCGCATCGGAAAGATGGTTCGTGCTCTCACTGGCACTTCGGGCTTCCTCGCCTCAACGCACGACAGAAACCTGCCGCAACGCGGGCAGCACCAGACGAACCGCCAGCGCCACATAGATGGCAGCCGCGCCCATAGCAGAATTGTACTCGCGATGGCGCAGATAAAGCTCCATCGAAAACTCGCCCTTTGCCACCCCCCCTTCCCCACCCTCCACCGTCCACCCCGTCAATCGCGGCAGCAGCCGCGGCACCGCCCGCGCATACGCCTCGAAGCCCGCAAAGTGCGCGCGTAGATATGCCTCTTCGCTCTGGATCGTCGGAATGTAAATCGCCGCAAACAATCCCGTCAGCGCCACCGCAATCTCCCACCGCCCCGCCGCCGCCGCAAACCCGTACGCCATCAGCATCGACCCCAGATAGAGCGGGTTCCGCGTGTGCGCGTACGGCCCCGCCACCGCCAGCTCCGCGTCCTTCTTCACATAGCCGGACGCATACCCGCGCAGCCAAAGCCCCGGCAGCACCAGCAGCAGGCTCCCCGCCATCGTCCCCCAGCTCGGGCGCGCCAGCCATAGATACACCGCCGCAAACGCAAACCCCAGCGGCACCCGGATCCGTCGCGCGACCCTCTGCCATCCCGTCCGTCCGCCCACGCTCGCCCCTCGCTTCGACTTTTTCACTGTTACTCACTATAGAGAAAGATTGTCATTCTGAACGCAGCGAAGGATCCACGCATCTTGTTCGCTTCACGCCACTCTGCCCCATCGGTAAAAATGCTTGGCTCTTCTCCACCGCGGAGCCTCAGCCCAGCATCTCCAGCGCCGCCGACACAACCTCACCCACCCCGATCCGCAACATCCCCACCTCCACCTCTGCCCCCCGCTTATAACTGGTTGCGCTCCCCGCATCGCGCAGCACCCGCGAGCGCGTCCCATACGGCCCATTGCGCGCCGGGTCGGTCGGCCCATAGATCCCCACAACAGGCCGCTCCAGCGCCGCCGCCAGGTGCAACGGCCCCGTATCGCTCGCAACCACCACCGCCGCCCGCCGCGTCAGCGCGATCAACTGCCCCACCGTACAGGCCGCCGCACGCGCAAATCCCCCGCTCGCCTCCACCACGCGCTCCGCCTCCACCGATCCCCCGCGCGAAGTGTTCACCACACTCCGCACACCCGCCCCGCCCAACTCCGCCGCAACCCGCCCAAACCGCTCCGCGGGCCACATCTTCGCGCCCCAT
>JAJZDL010000002.1 GCA_021851465.1 Acidobacteriota bacterium | reverse complement strand
GATTTGGCCCACTCTCCGCGCGTTTGGTCGAACGCAATTTGGAACCAGTATAGGGCACGGCAGGACGATGCATATTGACGGGAGTGGGAGATTTGGACTGAGATTTTTGGGGGCGGCGCGGTAATCCGGCGGCATGAAGATATGGCGCGCCTGGCGCGATTTGAAGTGAATCTATTCCGATTGGGAGATCCTCCGGCGCTGCCGAAGAACACTTACTCGCTCGGTAGTGGAGGGCGCGGTGCGGAGAGGCTGTTGGACTTGTGCGCGAAGTCCTTGCCGCGGAGCAGGGCGACGACCTGGGCGAGGGCGGCGGTCCACTCCTTGTATGCGGCCTGCGGATTGAGGCCGAGGGCCTTGACGTAGAGGCTCAGTGCGAAGCCCTCGCGCGGGCCATCGAGGTCGAGCAGGGCGGGACGAAGGACGCAGTCGAGCATGGCTGCGGGACGGTGCACCGGTGCGGCCATGCGGGTGAGCCGGTGCAGCACCTGCTCCTGGCGATGGAACGAGCTGAAGAGGGAGCGCTCGCGCCAGAGCAGGTCGATGTAGCTGGCGAACCCGGCGAGCGTGGCGGCGGATGGATCGGCTGGACGCGTGCGCAGGTCCAGCATCAACTGCTCGATCTCCTCGGCATCAAGCGGCCAGGCGTCGCACTTGGCTGTGAAGATGGGGGAGTGCGCGGCATTGAGCGCGCGCAGGGCCTGCATCAGCGGAGGGTGCTGCTCGGCCTCGGGGATGGCGTCGAAGTCGTGCGGGGCGGCGCGCAGATCGATGAAGGCCGTTCCGCTGTTGGGGTCCGACCAGGGAACGACGAGGACAGGGTCTTCGGCGGAGCATTCTGCAGACCACTCGGCAAGCATCGTTCGGCCCTCTCAGGGACAGGTTGTACAGCAGGGGTGGTGCTTGCTTCAGGAGTGGGCGAGGAGGAAGCGGAGGAGCGTGGATTCGGCCCAGTAGCCGTCGTCCTCGGTGGTGCGGTCAGCCCGGGCGAGGAAGGCGCAGTGGCCACCGTGCGCGGATTGCAGGAGCGTGATGAACGGGTTTTCGTCGAGTGCGGCGCGGGTCTGGGGCGTGATGGGGACGAAGGGATCGTCGAGCGCGTGCAGCACGAGCGTGGGCACGGCGATGCGGTCCAGGCTGCGTGCCGCGGAGGCGCGGAAGTAGTAGTCGTCGGCGGAGGCAAAGCCGGAGTAGAGGGCCGTGATGCGCTCGTCGTACTGGCGTAGGGAGCGGACACCGACGATGCGCTGGGCATCGAACGCGCGCGGAAAGAGGCTGGCTTTCAGCCGGAAGCGGCGGACCATTCTGCGCAGGAATCGACGCTCGTAGAGGCGGTTTGCGGGGCGGTGCAGGGCATCCGCGGATGGGCCGAGGTCGATGGCGGGCGAGACGGCAACGACCGAATGCAGTTGAGTGGGTGCATTCGCGCCGAGTTCGCCGGCCAGTTTGAGCACCAGATTGCCGCCCATCGAGTAGCCGACCAGAGCGACGCTTTCGAGGCGCTCGCGCGCGATGAAGTGGCGCAGGACGGCACCGACATCGCAGGACAGGCCGGAGTGGTAGAGCGTGGGCGAGAGCCGCTCCGTATCGCCGCAGTTGCGCATGTTCATGCGTACGACGTTGGCCCCGGCGCGCCACAACTTGTTGGCGTTGCCGACCACATACTGCGACTCCGAGGAGCCCTCCAGGCCATGCACCAGGACAACCGTGGGGCGCGTGGCCCGTCCCGCCTGCGGATGCCAGTGGCACTCGCAGAGCACGCTGGAAGCGATCTGCGAGCCGCTTGCGGGCGAGACCTCGACCAGCACAGGAACCGGCGGAGGCAGGGAGTTCGCACGCGACAGAAGATTGCCCGCGATCGTCTGTAGATGGCCGTTGAGCAGGAATGGCCGCGGGATGAAGGCCGGCGCTTGAAAGCGGGCCGGAGCGTCCGTGCAACGCGGCGTGGGAGAAGCCAGTTCGTCGGCCACGGAGGCTTCTTCCACTTCAGCTAGGTCTTGAGCCGCGCCGCTCGATGTTTCGATGAGCCTCGCGCCGCTCATCGCCTTGCCGCCTCCGCTGCGCAGTCGGCAGCCAACCCAGATTCGACGATAGTTGCCGCATCCGTAGCCGGGACGGAGAGAACCGCGAGCGACAAGGGAATTTTGAGTGAGTGGTTCAAGTGGACGGGCCAGATTTTGTCTGGATCAGGGTTGACTGGGTCGCGGTTGGTCCGAAGCCTGAATCAGAGGGCGTCGAAAGGGGATGTGTCGAAAAGGATTTGGGGCGGCTAGTGGGGGTCGAACCCACGACATCCGCTGCCACAGAGCGGCGTTCTGCCACTGAACTATAGCCGCCACATACTTGCAGAGTATAGCATCGCCAGCCCCGGGTTGGACAGTCGCAAACAGAGCTCGCCGATAGAGAGGTGGCGAGTTGACAGGAATAGAGTCGGCAAACCGCAGGCGGAGCGCGCGGCGCAGATTTCGGCGGCTATGCGGTGTGGCAAGTGGGGTAAGATTGAAGCAGTCGGGGCGTAGCGCAGCCTGGTAGCGCATCTGCTTTGGGAGCAGAGGGTCGTCAGTTCGAATCTGACCGCCCCGACCAACGATTCAATCACTGAGCGCGTTTGCGCACCCCCCTCGAAATGCACTGTAACGGATGCTGTAGCGGGTGGCTCTGTTTCCGCTGAATCCAGCCGCTACGCAAACGCCCATTGCGTGAATCGATATGGCTTTCCTGAGCGGACATTTGGCGTTTGTGGGTTAACTGGTTGGTTGCCCCTGGTGGTACCCCCCCCTGGGGGGTATTTGGGCGTAAGTTGATTCGATTCATGCGATTGCGGGTGGTATGTGTCCGCAAAAATTAGATTCCATTGGACTTGCGGCTAAATATTAGATTCTATTGTATTTATTGGCATGATTTGGGTCTCTTTGGCTCTCCAGCGGCGATTCGGTGCAAACTGATGCAAGTGTCCTGAGTCTGAAGTTCGGTTAAGAAGCTGTCCAAAACGTACAGAACCGGCGCTCAACGAGGAAACAAGCAACGACGAAATACGGGGATTCTTCCCCTTCGACAAGCTCAGGGTCAGAATGACAATTCGTAAAGCTTCGTTGAAAAGCACTGTTTCTGGACAGGTTCTAAGATGGAGAGGATGCGGGTAGCCTTCTTCGGCGGAACATTCGATCCCATTCATCGCGGCCATCTGCGTCTGGCAACCGCCGCAGCAGAGGCCTTTGCGCTCGACCGCGTCTTGTTCGCTCCGGTCGGCAACCAGCCGCTGAAACGCGGCGCAGCCATTGCGAGCTACGCCGACCGGGTCGCCATGGCGGCGCTCGCCCTCGACTCGCCGGGCAGCGAAGACGCGACGCCGAGCGGCGAGCAAGGACGCCCCGCCGCTCGCTTCTCCGTCTCCACTTTGGATGCTCCTCGCGCCGACGGCAGCGCAAACTACACTGTTGACGCCCTTGCGGCGCTTGCGGTCGAACTTCCCAGCGCGCAGATCTTCACGCTCGCCGGGGCCGACAGCTTCCTGGATCTGCGCCGCTGGCGCTCGTCCGATCGCCTGCTGGAGCTCGCCGAGTGGATCGTGGCCAGCCGTCCCGAGTTTCCCCTTACGGACGACCGGCTTGCGCCGCTGGCGCTCACTGGCGCGCAACGCGCTCGCGTACACCTGCTGACCACTGTGCATGAGGCGGTCTCCGCCACGGAACTGCGCCGCCGCCTGCGCGACGGTGAGCCCTGCACCGGACTGCTCTCCCCCGCCGTCTCCGCCTACATCGAAGCGCACCGCCTCTACCGCTGAGCGCTGCGATGCTAGACTCGTGCGGTATGGCGAAGCGCACTGAGGGCGATGGACGACAGGGGACCCTGGCCGGGCTGTGGCTCGAACCGACCGCTCCGAGGCGCGCGCGCGCGGCGCAACGAAGGCCCGACGCCGCAGGGCCGCGCCCAGCCGCCGATGCATCCGCGCCCACGGGCGGTGCCGAGCGCGCAGGCAGCGCATCGACTCCGTGGAGCGTGCGCAATCTGGTCAACGACCTGCGCCAGCACGTCGAGACCGCTTACGCCGACCTGTGGGTTGAAGGCGAGATCTCGAACTGCCGCACCGCGCCCTCCGGCCACATCTACTTCACGCTGAAGGACGGCGAGGCGCAGCTTCCGGTTGTGATCTTCCGCCGCCAGGCCCAGCTTCTGCGCTTCGGCTTGCAGGACGGCCTTGCCGTGGTGGTGCGCGGCCGGGTCTCGGTCTACGAGTCGCGCGGGCAGCTCCAGCTCATCGCCGAGACGCTGGAACCGCGCGGTCGAGGGGCCTTGCAGCTTGCATACGAGCAGCTTAAGGCGCGACTGCTCGCCGAAGGCCTCTTCGATGCCGGCCGCAAGCGTTCGTTGCCTGCCTTTCCGCGCACGGTTGGCGTCATCACCTCGACCGGCGGAGCGGTGCTGCACGATATCGTCAAGGTTGTCCGCCGCCGCCATGCGCGCTTGAACCTGATCGTCTACCCCGCCGCCGTGCAGGGCAGCGAGTGCGCGGCATCGGTGGCGGCAGGCATCCATTGGTTCAATCGCAGTCGGCAAAATAAATCGAAGCGGCCCGCCGGCAGAGTCGATCTCATTCTGATCGCGCGCGGCGGCGGCCCGCTGGAAGATCTTGCCGGGTTCAACGACGAGGCGCTTGCGCGGGCCATAGCAGCCTCCGCGCTGCCGGTCGTTTCGGCCATCGGCCACGAGACGGACTTCACCATCGCGGACTTCGTCGCCGACCTGCGCGCGCCCACGCCCTCCGCCGCCGCCGAACTCATCACCGCCGCGCAACACCGCATCGAGGAGCGCGTCGCGGCGCTGGATGCCCGCGTGCGCCGCGCCATTCTCTACCAGCTTATGCTGGCACGCCAGCGATTCACCGCGCTCTCGATCGGTGCGGTGGAGGGCCGCGTGCTCGCGCTCATCGGGCGTCGCGGTCAACGCCTGGACGAACTGCGCCAACGCCTCGTTGTGGCCGCCGGCCGCCGCGCGCACGCCGGAGCCGGCCAACTGGCGTCGCTGACTGCGCGCCTGGAGCGGCAGAACCCATCGTTACGCATCGCGTTTGCGCAGCGCCGCCTGGAAGCCGTCCGCCAATCGCTGGGCCGCATCTCGGTTGCATGCATTGCAGCACGCGCGGCGCGACTCGACCGCGCCGGCGCGCGGCTTCAGGCACTCTCGCCGCTGGCCGTGCTGAACCGCGGGTACGCGCTGGTCTATCTCGAAGACAGGATCGAAGACGGGACAGATGGCGGGGCCGCAGTAGAGAGACTGTTTCGCAACGCAGCCGAAGCGCGCCCCGGCCAGCGCCTCCGCGCGCGCGTGGCCGTCGGTTCCGTGATTGCGGAGGTCAGGTCCATCGACCGCGCTTGAACGCCGTGGCGCGGGGCCAGCGCCATGCGGCGCAAATCGGCATAATGGATAGAGAGAAGTTCAAACCATAGACGGGAACTGGGCCCAGCCTCCCGCGAAAGACCTCATGTTCCCACAGTTGCCCTTGTTATCTCGACTGCCTCTGCGCGAAGTGTCGCTCCTCGCCTCTCTCGTGGGGGCGTCTGCGGTGCTTGTCTGGCGCGTGCAGGAGGGCCGCACCGCCGTTACCGTCAAAAAAATCCTCATTCCGCCGATGGGCATGGCGACGGGGTTCTGCATGTTTCTGGTGCGCGATTTTCGCATTCCGCTGCTGTGGGCGGTGGCGGCGTTCCTGCTGGGCGCGGTCGGGCTTGCCTATCCCTTGCTGCGCACATCGCGCCTGGTGCGCGATGGGGATGTCGTCATGATGCAGCGCTCCAACGCATTTTTTCTGGTTGTGCTCGCGCTGGCCGCCATTCGGATTCTCGCCCATGGCTACCTCGACAGGTTCGTGGACGTCAAGCAGACTGCCGCGCTCTTCTTCGTTCTCGCGTTCGGCATGATCCTGCGCTGGAGGCTGCGCATGTATTTTCAGTACCGGCAGATCGCCAGCGACCCGATTGCGAGCGAATAGATTGGCCTGCGCGTCTTTTTGAAGGCACGCGATCCTTGCCCCTCGCCCCTCGAAACTCGTACCCTGTATCTATATGAAGAAACTCTTTGGCACGGACGGCATTCGCGGCGTCGCCGGCCAGTCTCCGCTCGATCCTGCCACCATTCACGCCGTCGGCCTTGCGCTGGCGCACCACCTGGGCGATTCGCCACGCGTCTTGATCGGGCAGGACACGCGCGAGTCCTCCGCGTGGATCGCCGCCGCGCTTACCGGGGGCCTCACCACTGGCGGAGCAACCGTTGAGAGCGCGGGCATAGTTCCCACACCGGCGGTGGCGCACCTCGCGCGCGCGCACGGTTTTGCCGCCGGCATCGTCATCTCCGCCTCGCACAATCCCTGGCGGGACAACGGCATCAAGCTCTTCGGCAGCGACGGCTACAAGCTGCCCGACGCAATTGAACTCGACATCGAGGACGAGATCTTCCGCCGTCTGGAATCGCCCACGGACAACGGGCAACGGACAACGGACAACAGTCTTCCCATCGACGAATCCGGGCGCGCTGAGTACGTTCGCTACCTGCTGGAAGCCGTCCCCGGGCTCTCGCTGGACGGCCGCCGGATCGTCATCGACTGCGCCAACGGGGCCGCAAGCGCCGTTGCGCCGGAGGTCTTCGCCGCGCTGAATGCAAACGGCGGCGGCGAGGTTGTGCTCTCCCACATCAGCGCCAACGGGCGCAACATCAACGAGAGCTGCGGCGCGCTGCATCCAGAGATCGTCGCCGCCGAGGTGGTTGCACAGCACGCGGCAATGGGAATCACCTTCGACGGCGACGCCGACCGCGCGCTCTTTGCGGATGAGCATGGCAAGGTGGTGAATGGCGACGCGGTGCTGCTGCTGGCCGCGCGCGACTTGGCCGCGCGGGGAATGCTGGCCAACAACATTGTCGTTGCGACGACGATGTCCAACATGGGACTGGAAGCGGCGTTGAAGCGCTCCGGCATCGGGATGCTGCGCGCGCCGGTCGGCGACAAGTATGTGCTCGAAGAGATGCGCGGCGCCGGCGCGGCGCTGGGCGGCGAACAGTCCGGCCACATTATCTTCAGCGGCCGCAGCACCACGGGCGACGGCCTGCTGACCGCGCTGCTGCTGCTCGACATCGTGCATCGCAGCGGGCAGACGCTGGCGGAACTCACCGCCGACCTTAAGACATTTCCGCAGGTCATCGTCAACGTGCGCGTGCGCGAGAAGCGGCCACTCGACCAGATTCCCACGGTCGCCGCCGCCATCGCCGCAGCCGAGGCCGGGCTGGCAGATTCCGGGCGCGTGGTCATCCGCTACTCCGGCACGGAGGCGCTGGCGCGTGTCATGATCGAGGCCGAATCCGAGGCGCTGATGCATCTGCACGCCAACACCATCGCCGATGCCATCCGCGCAGAACTGGGAACAAAAATAGGCTGAACTATCGTTGCATGGCCTGGCCCTCCGGGGGACGGCAGAACCTATACGTCTACGCTGCCTTCCGGCATTCAGGAGCCGTCAGCCGCCGCAGCTTTTTTCGCTTCTTGCGCGAAGCTACCCATAGGTCTCGCTTAATCTGCATCCGCAGCCACATCTCGGCATCCACTCCCAGCGCCTGCTCCAACTTCAGCGCCATCTCCGCCGACACCGCAGCCTTTCCGTTCACCACTCGCGAGAGCGCCGCGCGCGTCACGCCCAGGTGCTTTGCCAGAGCCGTCACCGAGTTTCCTACCGGCAGCCCGCCATTCTCCAAAATGTCTGCGATCAATTCGCCCGGATGCGCCGGGTTATACATCCTCATAACATTTCCCCCTCAGTGGTAATCCTGATAGTCGACCAGCACTGCATCCTCGCCTTTGAACCCAAACGTCAAACGCCAGTTGCCGTTGACGCTTATCGCCCAATGCCCCTCCAGTTCGCCCGTCAGGGGATGCCATTTCCAACCGGCGATGTTCATCTTCTGCGGTGCCTTTGCCAAATCAAGTGCAGTCAGCTGTGTCCTCAGCCTCTTCGCGTGTTTCGGCTGGATGCCGGACTTCGATCCCGTCTCAAAGAACCTCTGGATGCCCTTGTGGCGGAAGCTTTCGATCGCGGAACCATCGTATGCCGGAACGCTACGCTATACGCATTTATATTTGCGGGTGCGATGCGGATTGCGGGTGCGATGCGTTTTACGAATGTGCCGCAGCGGCGTACTCCGCGTCGCCGACGTGTTCGAACCATGCCACTTCGACGCCATTGGCATCGGCCTCCTGGATGGCCAGGTGGACCATGGTGTGTGCCGAAGCGGCGCCGTGCCAGTGCAGCTCGCCGGCCTCGATCCAGACCGAGTCGCCGGGGCGGATGGTCTGCGCCGCCTCGCCCTTCAACTGCACCAGGCCCACGCCGCTGAGCACCTGCAACGCCTGGCCCATGGGGTGCGTGTGCCAGGCGGTGCGCGCGCCCGGCTCGAACGAGACGCGGTTCGCCTTGAATCGTGCAGGCGCGCCCGCAGTCGCCACCTCGTCGATCCACACCGTGCCGGTGAACCAGGCCTCCGGCCCGCGACGACATCCATGCATGACAGCGCTGAGGATCTTCATGGCTTCATTCTAATGTCCTGAGTCTGAAGTTTGGCTAAGAATAGGCCGGGCCTTCAGTGTGTGCGTGAGAACTCATCAAGGCTCTTGATTTCCACTGTTAGATTAAGCGACAAGAGTTTATGTCGCGATTCAAGAGCTACAGTCCCGAGCAGAGTTATTTGTTACCTCCGACTGTGCAGGATGAGTTGAGCGGTGATCACCTGTGCTTTTTCCTTCGCCGCGTGGTGGAGCGGCTTGATCTGGGCGTATTTGAGCAGTCGTATGCTGCCGAGGGCGGAGCGCTCTATGCTCCAGAGTTGATGCTGAGCGTGTGGCTGTACGCGTATGCGACCGGGATCACCAGCGCCCGGCAGTTGGAGCGGCGTCTGGTGGAAGACCTTCCGCTGCGCTATCTTGCGGCGGGGGCTCGGGTGGACAACTGGGCGTTGAGTGCGTTCCGTCGGCGTCATGCGCGGGCGTTGAACGACTGCTTTACGCAGGTCCTGGAGATGGCCCGCAGTCTGGGCATGGGCAAGCTGGGCAAGGTGGCCATCGACTCGACCCGGGTCAAGGCCTCGGCCAGCCGCGACAAGCTGGACACCGAGCAGCATCTGCGCGACCTGCGTGCCGGCCTGCGCCTTCAGGTGCGTCGCTGGCAGAAGACGGCCGAGGCCGACGATGCCGACGCAGGCGGTCTGGAGGTGGCCATCGAGCACCTGGAGAACAAGCTGGCCGAGCTTCCGCGGCGGCTGGAGAAGCTGCGCAAGAGCGGGTTGAAGAAGCTCTCGCAGAGCGATCCGGACGCGCGCTTCCTGCGCACCCGCAGCGGCTTCGAGCTGGGCTATACGGCCGAGATCGCCGTCTCGGACGACCACCTGATCGTGGCCCAGCGGGTGCCCCAGAACGCGGCTGACAACGCGTCGCTGCTGCCGATCCTCGAGCAGGTGCGCCAACGCTGCGGACAACCGCCGGGGCAGACCCTGGCCGACAGCGGGTTCTTCTCAATCGTGAACCTGGAACAGATGGAAGCCCAACAACTGGACGCCTATGTGCCGGACTCGAACCTTGCGCGCAGCCTGAACCTGGGGGTGCGGTGTCGCCAAAAAGCCTGCGCCCCGGCCCACAAACGGATGCGGCGTAAGCTGAAGACCGAAGAAGGCAGGCTCATATACGGACGACGAAAAGCCATCGTCGAACCGGTCTTCGGAGTCCTGAAACAGCAACGTGGCATGCGCCAGTTCCGTACACGGGGCCTGGAAAACGTGGCCAACGAATGGACTCTCGCGGCCATGGCCTACAACCTCACACGACTCCATACCGCGGTAGGAAGCTAAAACCTTGCACACCCACAACCCCATGGCAGCGGGCCCCACGAAACTGCCTCACATCGGCAAACAGGTACCGATCCGACAACATACATCGCTAAGCCCGAAGCGTTCTCACGCACACACTTCAGCCCTCTGCTTTGTGGTGCAATGTACCCTGGGGCTGCGCCCCAGGCTGGTATATAGCGGGCCTTTGGCCCTTGCCGTTTGCTCTTACCTTTGGCCCTTGCCGGTGGCCCTTGCCGTTGGCTTTTGCCGGTGGCCCTTGGTTTTGTGCTGCGAAGCAATGACTCAGGACACTCGACTCCGTCGCCCGCTTTTGTAAAAGAACTTTAGACTCAGGACACCAGGGCGTTTTCACCGATGGTGTAGAGTGTTGCGGGTCGAACGAGATGCGGGGATTCTTCGCTGCGCTCAGAATGACAATTCATTTACCTCTACACCAATGGTGAAAATGCGTTAGCTGCGTCTGGCATCGAGGTCGCTGGCGGCCATGGTTGCGGACTTTCCTGCGCGGTCGGCCGGCCTGGCGCCGGCGACCAGGCCGAGGCCGGCGACGGCGACGTTGTCGCGTGTGGCCTTGGCGTCGTACATCATGGTGTCGGCGGCTCGGATGATGGCGGCAACGCTGTCGCCGTCCTCGGGGAAGGTGGCCAGGCCGAAGCTGCCGGCGAGGGCGAGGGAGAGGCCCTGGCCGGTAAGGAATCGGTTCTTGCGGAGGCCCTCCCAGAGGCGCATGGTGGCGTCGAGGGCGGCCTGTTTATCCAGGCCGGGCAGGAGGGCGACGAACTCGTCTCCGCCGTAGCGGAAGCAGGCGTTTGCGGGGCCGAGGGAGCGCCGCATCAGGCTGCCGACCTCGGCCAGCAGGCGGCTGCCGATCAGGTGGCCGTGGGTGTCGTTGACCTGTTTGAAGTGGTCGAGATCGACGAAGAGCAGGCTGAAGCGTCGCTTGCGGTCTGCCTGCGCGAGCGCGATCTGCTCGTCCAGCAGGGTGTAGAGGTGGCGCGCGTTGAAGAGGCCGGTGCAGTCGTCGGTGATGGTGAGTTCGTGGATGCGCTGGACGGAGCGCGCGTTCTGGATGGCGATGGCGGCGTAGTCGCAGAGGATCCGCAGGAAGGAGACGGAGTACTCGCTGAGCAGATCGAGCTTGCTGTTGAACAGTTGGATGACGCCGAGCGTGTTGTCGCCGGAGCGGACGGGGACGCAGGCGATGGAGTGGATTCTGAGCTCTGGATGGGCGCGCGCGAAGGCGCTCCACTGGGGGTCGAGCGCGACGTCGGGGACGACGAGGGATTTTCCGGTGGAGGCGACCCATCCGGCGACGCCCTCGCCCATGGGCACGCGCAGGCCCTTCAGGCTCTCGGAGTCCTCGCCGACTGCGATGGCATAGTAGAGGCTTTGGGCCTCGTCGTCCACCATGAGCATGGACCAGCGTTCCGGGCCGAAGAACTGGGCCATCTTCTGCATGATGGTGAGCAGGATATCTTCCAGTTCGAGGGTCTGGGTGAGGGCGCGCGCGACCTCGTGGAAGACGCGCAGGTGCTCCATCTGGCGGCTTTCAAAGACCTCGAACTGTCGCTTCTCTCGCAAGACAGACCTCGAACAGGGAAGATTGCAGATATTCGCTTTGCGAAGGAGATGGAGGGCCGCCCATCGGCGGTGGATCAGCCGCCGATATGCACCATGTTTCTGGAGGGCTTTTCGAAGCCCGGCTCTCCGATGTGATGGCGCGCCTCCTTGCGCAGGATTACACGTCTTATATACGCAGCAAGGGCCCGATCGGTTGCGCCGCGCCGCATCTCGCCGTAGAGGTCGTGGTCGGATTGCGAGAAGAGGCAGGTGCGGAGGCCGCCGTCCGAGGTGATGCGGACGCGGCTGCAATGGCCGCAGAAGGGCCGCGAGACGGGCGCGACGATGCCGATCTCACCGACGCCGTCGCGGAAGGTGAAGCGTTTTGCGGTCTCGCTGGCGGCGCGCGGCGGCAGCGAGACCAGGCCGGGAGGAACGCCGCAGGAGGGGCGCCATGCGTTGAGGCGGGCGACGATCTCGTCCATCGGCACCACGGTCTCGGGCCGCCAGGTGCGCGCGTCCGGCGCGGTTGAAGGCTCTTCCAGTGGCATGTACTCGATGAAGCGGACGACGACGGCTTCGCGGCGGGAGAACTCGGCGAAGGGCTCGATCTGCGCGTCGTTGAAGCCGCGCAGCAGGACGCAGTTGACCTTGACCGGGCCGAGGCCGGCGGCCTGCGCGGCGCGGACGCCTGCCAGGACGCGCTCGTAGCTGCGCGGCACACGGGTGATGCGGGCGAAGATCTCTGGATCGACCGCGTCCATGCTGACGGTGACGCGGTTGAGGCCGGCGGCCGCGAGCGGCGCGGCGAGCGGCCCCAGCAGATGTCCATTGGTGGTGAGGGCGATGTCGAGCGGACGGCCTGCTTCGCCGGCTTCAAGGGGCCTTCCGTCGGCGCTGTAAGCGGTGCGGAGTTGGGCCAGTTCGGCGACCATCTCGACCAGTCCAGCGCGCAGCAGGGGCTCGCCGCCGGTGAGCCGGACCTTTTCGATGCCCAGCGAGACGAGGACGCGCACCATGCGCAGATAGTCGGCGATGGGGAGCTCGGTGTACTGCGCGCCTTCGTCGCCCGCGCGGCAGTATATGCACTTGTAGTTGCAGCGGTCGGTGACGGAGATGCGCAGGTCGGTGATGGCCCGGTCGAAGGAGTCGCGCAGGCGCGGGGCGCCGTTCTGCGCGGCTGCGTCCGCCTCCGCGTCGAGCGAACCGAGGAGCGTTGCGGCGGGGCTTGCGTAGAGCGGCGATGGAAGCAGAGAAGCGATGGGAGACCTCCATAAGCGGTACGCCGCTTCGCGCCTGGATCAGGCCCAAATCACGAGGCCCAGATCGGCAGCCCCGGATTGGGAGTGCGTTCGGCGTTGCGCATCGTAGGGACCGTCAAGTTCAGTATAGTGATTTTAGTCGGCGGGAGAGAGTGTACGGCGGACGCGCCGCCGTCATCGCAGCAACCAGCGGACATGAACCCGTGCGGCCCCTTCGTTCCACACGATCGGGAGATCCGCGCACAACTTACTGTCGAAAGGCCCTGCTTGAAGTCCCTCGCATTGCCGTTGCTGCTCACCCTGGTCGTAGCAGGCCTGGCGGCCTGGACGATCTACGTCCCCATCGGGCCGGCGGCGGGAACCTCCGATGCGGACGCGACCTATGTGGACATCGCCCCCGGCACGGGGACACGGGCCATCGCCGCGCAGCTCGAAGCGGCTGGAGTGGTGCGCAGCCGCTTCGCCTTCGACCTGCTGCGCGCCGTTAAAGGCGGCAAGCTCATTGCGGGAGAGTACCGCTTCACCCGGCCCGCAACGGCGGTCGAGGTCTACGCCCGCATGGTTCGCGGCGATGTGTTCACCATCCCGCTTACCATCCCCGAGGGCTACAACATCTTCGATATCGCGCAGGCGGTGGAAGCCGCGGGGCTGAGTTCGCGCGAGGACTTTCTCGCCGCCGAGCGGAGCCAGACCGCGCCGATCGCCGATCTCGACCCGAACGCGCCGTCGCTGGAGGGCTACCTCTTTCCCGACACCTACCGCTTCAACCGCCACGCCACGGCGAACCAGATGCTGGACGCGATGGTGCGCCGTTTCCGTCAGGTCGCCGCGCAACTCGGCCTGGCCTCAGCGCCCGCGGGAAGCATCGCGCGCACCGTCATCCTCGCCTCGCTGATTGAAAAGGAGGTGAGCCAGGATGGCGAGCGGCCGCTGGTGGCCAGCGTCTTTACCAACCGCCTGGACCGGGGGATGCCGTTGGCCACCGACCCCAGCGTCATCTATGCCGCGCTGCTGGAAGGGCGGTATCGCGGCACGATCTACGCCTCGGATCTGCAGTTCGATTCGCCGTACAACACCTATCGCCACGCCGGACTGCCTCCTGGGCCGATCTGCAATCCGGGCATCGCCGCGCTGAAGGCGGCGCTGGCGCCGGCGCAGACCGACTACCTCTACTTTGTGGCCGACGGCGAGGGCCACAGCCGCTTCTCCGCCACGCTGCAGCAGCACGCCCAGCAGGTGCAGGTCTACCGCCGCGCCGTACACCAAACCGTCCACTCGCGCGCCCCGCGCCCACCCACCCACCATCGCACACCGCAGCGGGCGACCCTCTCCATGCCCCGCGCGCGGGCGCAGTAGGCGGTGCGCGGGGCATCACCATTCATCCGCATCTTGTTCATTTTGCATGATATTGTGACGCAGTTCGCCCGCTTGCGCGCGTCGCCCGTTATACTAAAGGTTTGTGCCACTGACGATCCGACAAGCCGTCGCCACAGGGATGCTTGCGCTGACACCGGCCCTGACCGGATGTCTGGTGCATACGCACAGCGTCCTGAAGTTGCGCCCCCCCGACGTTGTCCTGAACGCGACGCTGGACCAGTTGCTGACGCAGGTGGACGCTCGCTACTCTCAGGTGCAGAGCATGACGGCCACCGTGCAGATCTCGACCAGCACGGGTGGGAGCCTTCAGGGCGAGGTCAAGGAATCGATCAGCCTGAACGGCTACATCATCATCGGCAAGCCGGAGCAGATCCGCGTGATCCTCGAACTGCCACTGGGCGTCGGGCAGGTGCTGGACATGGTCTCCGACGGCAAGACATTCAAGATGCTCATTCCGCACAAGGACTGCGCCATCGTCGGCTCGGATGTGGTGACCGACAGCTCGCAGAAGGGCCTGTACAGCCTGCGCCCGGCGGTCATCCTGGATTCACTGCTCATTCATGGGCTGCAACCGAACCAGATTGTCTCCATGACGCAGGACAGCCGTGTCATCGAGAACCCCCAGAAGCGGAAGGACCTTATACAGGATCCGGACTACGACATTGAGTTTCTCTCCCAGCCCCAGGGGCAGGTGGCGAGCACGCTGCATGTCATCCACATCGACCGTACCAATCTGCTGCCCTGGCGGCAGGACATCTACAACGTCGAGGGCAAGGTGGCGACGCAGGCCTTCTACTCGAACTACAAGAAGTTCGGCGAGATCGACTTTCCAACAAAGATCGTGATCCAGCGGCCGCTGGATGAGCTGGGCCTGACCATCACGATCGAGAAGGCCACGTTCAACCAGAAGCTGTTGACCGACCAGTTCGAGCTCGGCCCGATCCCGGCCAACTACGTTGTGCAGAACATGGACGACCCGGCCAGCGCGGCTAGAGCCCCGTGCGTCGCGCGTGCGCCGCAATCGCCGCGATGACCTGGAGCGCCAGGGCCAACGCGGCGCGGCCCTCCTCCGCCGTTACCTCGGGCCTGGCGTGAGTCCGCAGCGCCTCGACGAAGGACTCGATCTCCAGCCGCAGCGGCTCGCCCGGTTCCACGGCGGCCTTGCGCAGCGAGAGCCCCGGCGCAGGCGCGCCGCCCGGATTTGCAGCGTTGGAGAGAGAGGCTGCGGCACTCGCCATCGCCGCCAGTTGCGCCGCGTCCAGCCCCGCCAATGCCGCTCCATCGGGCGCATCGATTATCAGCAGGTCCTGCCGGGCGAAGTCCAGCGAGAGGTACTGGCGCGGCTGGAAGAAGCGCATCTTGCGGACGCGCTCCGTGCTGACGCGGCTGGCGGTGAAGTTGGCCACGCAGCCGTTCTCGAACTCCAGGCGCACATTGGCGATGTCCACCTTGCCGGAGAGCACTGGCAGCCCCACCGCGCGCACCTCGCGCACTGGGGAATCGACAAAGCTCGTCACCAGATCCAGGTCGTGAATCATCACGTCCAGCACTACATCGACATCCAGCGAGCGCGGGGTAAAGACGCTGAGCCGATGCACCTCGAAGAACATGGGCCGGTGCAGCAGGCCGCGCACCGCGCGCACTGCGGGGTTGAATCGCTCCAGGTGGCCGACCTGCACAGTGCGGCCGAGATCGCGGGCCAGACGGGCGATCTCGTCGGCCTCGGCGAGGCTGGCGGCGATGGGCTTCTCGATCAGCAGATCGACGCCCGCGGCCAACAGGGTCCGCGCGCAGGCCGCATGATGCATCGTCGGCACGCAGAGCGAGGCCGCATCCAGCTTGCTCGCCGCAAGACACTCCTCGATCGAGGCGAATCCGGGGATGCCGTACCGCTCTGTAGCGGCAGAGAGCGCAGCCGCATCTCGATCCACCACCGCCGCGAGCTGCACGGGCGCGCCGGCCATCTCCAACTCGCGGTAGACGCGCAGATGGTTGCGCCCGAAGGCCCCGGCGCCGACCACCGCCACTCGCAGCGGCCGGGCATCTCGTTCTCGATGCGCAGAACCCACTACTTCACCGGCGCCTCAACCGACTGGCGGCAGCGCGAGTACAGATCCAGCAGCTCGGTCACCTGGTCTTCCGGCTTGGGCGCCGCTGTCACACCGAAGCCGGTCCCACCGGCAGCCTTCGTCCCCACATGCGCCTGTGCCGCCACAAACTTCAGCAGATCCAGCGCAATGTCTTCGGTGCGGCGAGCCGCATTGTTCGCTTCACTCATTTAATGACCTCACTCATTCCAGACCCGATGTTAACGGCCAGCCCCACCTTGGCGCAAATGACGCCTCACCCAGCGCGGACGGCGCAGAGAACCTCATACGAGATGGTTTCGGCGAGGCGCGCGTGGTCGTCGGCGGTGATTCCGTCGCCGAGCAGGACGACCTCGTCGCCGACGTGGAGGCCGTCTATGCCGGTGACATCGACCATTGTCAGGTTCATTGAGACGCGCCCAACGATCGGCGCGCGCCGGTCCACTGCGTCGCGCCCGCGCAGCATAACCCATCCGCCGGGGCGCGCGTTGGTGGAAGACATCTCGCGTCGCAGCCCGTCGGCATAGCCCACCGGAAGCATGGCGAGACGCATCGGGCGCGGCGCGGCGAAGGTTGCGTTGTAGCCCACCGTCTCGCCCGTTGAGAGTTCGCGCAGGGAGAGAATGCGCGTCTTCCAGGCCATTACGGGACGAAGAGTGGAGCGCAACGCCGTCTGCGCGCCACCGCGATCTAAGGTTTGCGATGCGCGATTCCGGCCCTGCTCGATGGGCAGGCAGTATCCATACAGCGCGATCCCGCAGCGCACCATCGGGCGCGCGCCAACGGTCTTCGCCAGCTTGGCCAGCCAGGGCGCATCCTGCGGCGGATTGTCCACCGACGAGCTGCTGCCCGCATGGATCCAACGCGGCGCCAGCCCCTTGTCCCGCACCTGCGCCACCGTGGCCTCGAAGCGCCACTGCTGCGCCTGCGTCAGCTTCGAGTGCGCAACCTCCGCCGCGCAGAAGTGGGTCAACACGCCATCCAGCAGCAGGTTTGCGGCCTGAATCTCGGACAGCAGGTCCACCAGCTCCGCGCCGGGATGGACACCCTGCCGCGCCATGCCCGTGTCCACCTCGACATGCACGGCGGAGCCCGAGCCTTGCAGCCAGCCCACCTGCTCCGCGGTCCACACCACGGGCGTCAGCGCGTGCTCTGCGATGGCCTCGACGTCCTCCGGCAGAAAGCCGCACATCGCAAGGATGGCGGGCTGGTCGATGCGCGCAAGGCCCGCCGCGTCGAGCGCCCGGCGCACCCGCGCGCCCTCGCTGGCGTCGGCCACGCCCAGCCAGGGCACACCGGCCCGCGCCAAGGCCACCGAGCAGAGCTCAATCCCATGCCCGTAGGCATTGGCCTTGACCACCGCCAGCACCTCGGTCTCCGCGCCCACCGACTCCATCAGCGCGCGCAGGTTCCCCGCCAGTCGTTGCTCCGACACCTCAATCCAACTGGTCACCGTCGCCGCCGTCCCAAGCCTCTGCCACCTTAGTATCCACCCACATCGCTTTCCTGCGCCAGGTTCTCGAAGCGCGTGAAGTCGTTGAGGAAGGCCAGTTTGATGCTTCCCGTCGGCCCGTTTCTCTGCTTGGCGATGATGATCTCCGCCTGTCCCTTCACGTCCTCGTTGTCGCGGTCGTAGTACTCCTCGCGGTGGATGAAGGCAACCACGTCGGCGTCCTGCTCGATCGAACCGGACTCGCGCAGGTCGCTGAGCAGGGGCTTCTTGTCTCCCGCCCGCTGCTCGCTGCCGCGCGAGAGCTGGCTGAGCGCGACCACCGGAATGCGCATCTCCTTGGCCAGCGCCTTCAGCCCGCGCGAGATCGAGCTGACCTCCTGCGTGCGGTTCTCGAAGCCCTTCCTGCCGGAGGTGTTGGTTCCGGTCATCAACTGGAGGTAATCGACCACAATCAGGTCCAACTGACCCTGCTGCTGCTTCAGCCGTCGCGCCTTGGCGCGCATCTCGGCCAGCGCGATCCCCGGCGTGTCGTCGATGAAGAGCCTGGAATCCATCAGTTTCTCCAGGGCCTTCATCAGCTTGCCGCGGTCCTCGCGCAGCATGGAGCCGGTCTGCAGCTTGCGCGAGCCGACCAGCGCCTCGCTGGCCAACATGCGGCGCAGCAGGCTCTCCTTGCTCATCTCCAACGAGAAGACGGCAACCACCTTGCCGTCGTGCACGGCGGCGTTCTGGGCGATGTTGATGGCCCACGCCGTCTTTCCCATGCTGGGCCGCGCCGCGATGATGATCAACTCCGAGTCCTGCAGCCCGCTGGTCATCTTGTCGAACTCGGTGTAGCGCGTGGCCAGGCCCGTCACCTCGCGCCCCTGCTCGTAGAGCTTGTCGATGGAGACGAAGCTGCCCGCGACGATCTCGCCGATGCCGGCGAGGCCCCGCTGAATGGCGGAGTCGGCAACCTCGGCCAACTGCGCCTCCACGTCGCCCAAGACTGTGATGGCGTCCTCGCTCTGGTCCGCGGCGCGAACCGCGCCATCGTGGAAGATGCCCATCAACTGGCGCAGCAGGCTCTTGTCCTTGACGATCTGGACGTAGCTTTCGATGTTGAAGTTGCGCGGAATCCCTTCGCTCAGGAAGGCGAGATATGCGGGGCCGCCGACGGAATCCAGCTCGCGCCGCCGCGCCAGCTCCTCCTGCACCGTCAGGTAGTCGATGCCGTGGCCCTTCGCCATCAGGTCCACCATGGCGCGGTAGACGCGCTGGTGGGAGTCGAGGGAGAAGTCCTCGGCCTTCAGCTTTCCGGTGGCGTCGCTGATGGCGACGCTGTCCAGCAGCATCGCGCCCAGGATGGCGACCTCGGTGTGGATCGAACTGGGCAGCCCGTCCGTGGAACTGAGTTGCGCTAAAGAAGCCATAATGGGTTATTCTCAGCTCTCGCACTACACACCGCAACACTCGTCACAGCCCCTGAAATTGGGCATTCAAGGGCCTTTCCCACACGCGAAGAGGATTATTCACAGAGGAGCGACCCATTCGAGCGGTATCTTGCCGAATTCGACGAAGATTGAGACAAGACACTGGGTGGCCCGTTCTGAGAGGCTGTCCAAAAACTACAGGATTAGCGCTCACCGAGGAAAGAAGCAACGACGAAATACGGGGATTCTTCGCTGCGCTCAGAATGACAATTCGTAAATTTTCGCTGAGAAGAACTGTTTCTGGACAGGTTCTGAGAGGACCTATATTGCGAGACGGATTGTGGGGGTCGATGGGGGAGTTATTGGGCAGCGGAGGCGGCGAGTTCGAGATCGCGCACTGGATAGACGGCGGGGCGGCCGATGCTGATGTAGGTGAACCCATGTTGCTGCATCGTTTTGGGGTCGAAGAGGTTGCGGCCATCGATGACGATGGGATAGCGCATGGCGGTGTATAGGCGCTGGAGGTCAAGTGCGACGAACTCGCGCCAATCGGTGAGGACGAGCAGGGCGTCGGCATCGCGGGCTGCTGCGTAGGCGTCTTCGGCGTAGCAGAGGTGTTGGCTGGCAGGCATCTCGGCCATGCTGCGCTTCATGGCGGCGGGGTCGTAGGCGGCGATGGTGCAGCCCTCGGCGAGCAGCATCTCGACCAGGTCGATGGCCGGGGATTCGCGAATGTCGTCGGTCTCGCCTTTGAATGCGAGGCCGAGAACGGCGATGCGCTTGCCCCGCAGGGTCCAGAGCGCGGAGCGGACCTTGGCGAGGAAGCGCTTCTTCTGCTCGGCGTTGATCTTCTCGACCTCGGTGAGGAGGTTGAAGTCGACGCCGAGCTGTTCCGCTACGGAGCGGAAGGCGGCGACATCCTTTGGGAAGCAGGAGCCCCCGTATCCGATGCCGGGGCGGAGGAAGCGCGGGCCGATGCGAGTGTCCAGTCCCATGCCGCGCGCCACCTGTTCGATGTTCGCGTCGGTGGCCTCGCAGAGGTTGGAGACGGCGTTGATGAAGGAGATTTTGAGGGCCAGGAAGGCGTTGGATGCGTGCTTGACGATCTCGGCCGATTTGGCGGAGGTGTGCAGCAGGGGCGGCGGTGCGGCGGAGCAGGCCCCTGCAATGGCCTCCGGGCGCTTGTAGTAGGCGCCGCTGGTAAGCGGAGCATAGATGGTGGCGAGCAGGGCGGCGGCAGGTTCAGAGTCCGCGCCGACGACGATGCGGTCGGGGTGGAGAAAGTCCGAGACGGCGGTGCCCTCGCGCAGGAACTCTGGGTTGGAGGCGACGTCGAAGAGGGAACGCGCGACCCCGTTGCGCTCGATGGAGCGGCGGATCCACTCGTTGGTGTAGACCGGGACGGTGGATTTCTCGACGATGACCTTGTAGCTGGTCAGCGAGCGGGCGATCTCGCAGGCGACGGCCTCGACGTAGGAGAGGTCGGCATCGCCGTTCTCCCCCTGCGGCGTGCCGACGGCGATGAAGATGGCGTCGCACTGCCGGGTGGCCTCGCCCAGGTCGGTGGTGAAGCGAACGCCGGTGTTGCGGTAGCGTTCGAGCAGTTGGGGAAGGTGCTTCTCGTGGATGAGCGTGTCGCCGGACTGAAGCGCGGCGACCTTTTTCTGGTCGTTATCGACACAGACAACTCTGTGGCCGATCTCGGCAAAGCACACAGCGGCGACGAGTCCAACGTATCCCGACCCGACAACAGCGATTTGTATGGGCTGGCTCACGGTATGCGTCGGATGGGTTCTTTGCAATGCACTGCATACAGTCTAGTGGATTTGCTCGCCAAGCGGAAACCGCTTTTAGCGAGCTTGTCGAAGATTGAATTGGCTGCGCGGTTTTATTGGCGATTCGTGTCGTGCCGTGGGGTGGATTGGCGCGGGCCCCGTTTTGGGAGTTTTATGCAGCGTTTGCAGGCCTGTGGAAGGCCGTTTCAGGCCTGTCGGCCGTCTTCAGGCGCACTGCTTTCTGGGCCTTCACGCATCTCTTTGCTCGATCATCCGCGGTAGTCGCAGTAGGTGTGCGCGCGCAACTGAAGACGAGTGGCCCGACCTATCCACCGAGGCGGTCGAAGAGATTCGCCCGAGAGACCCGCGATCGTACGCGATCCCGCTGGGGCCGGACGAAGCCGCAGCGCGATGTAGGGGCCACTGCTAGCCCACAACGCCGACCAGCACTTTGGGGCCGGTGGGCTGAGGCATGCCGCCTTTGGGTTCGACGGTGATGGCGAAGGCCTTGGCTTCTGTCCCTGGCGCAACGTGGGCGGTAAGGGCCGCGGCAGGATCCATGGATGACAGGACGCCGAGACTGACAGGCGCGCCGGAGGCAGGTACCAGCCAAAGTTGATAGCTCTTTTCCGGTTGAGCTTCGATGAGCTGGCCGGCGAAAACGACCATGCCCATGCGGTCGTTGTAGAGGACTGTCGCTCGGCCCACCGGTGCGCCGGTCTGCTGCGCCAGCGCGACGCGAATGGTGCCGGGCGCGGCAAGGATGCTGTCCGTATTCGCAGACGACTGTGCGATCTCGCGAGCGTGAGTTTCGGCGTTGGAGAGCTGCACCCCGAGGGTCTGGATGCGTCGAGATGCGCTTTCGTTGCGAACCCAGAGGTATCCGGAGAGAACGGCAAGGACGACGGCGGCAAATGAAAGCGCGGGGGTGGGCCACGCGAAGCGACGGAGCGGGGGCGACGCTGCGAAACCAACCGCTTTGTCCGCACGGACGCGGCGCATGAGCGCCTCTTTGACCACTGGGGACGGAGCGTCAGGAGGCGCGACGAGGCCGAGCAGAGCAACGCACAGGCGCGCCGCCTCCATCTGCTGTGCGCAGGCATCGCAGAGGCCCAGGTGTGCCTCGATCATCTGATTCTCTTCCCTATCCAGCGCCCCGAGGGCGTATAGGTCAGAATCTTCCGGGTTGATGTGCCGTTCCACCATCGAAGACCTGCTTGAGAGATTGCATTGCGGTGCGGACCCTGGACTTTACCGTACCCAGTGGGCTACCGGTCCGCGCAGCAATCTCGGTTTGCGTCATCCCTTCAAAGTAAGCCAGTTCCACAGCTTCCCGTTGTTCGGCGGGCAATGTGGCCATGGCTGTTCTCAACTTCTCCATCAACAAACTTCGTTCGGCGTCGTCCTCGATGTTGACGGGCGACGGCACGGCATTCGCGGGGAATGCCTCGATATCTTCAGGAACTTCGCGATGCTCTCGGGTGCGCAGGCGCGAGAGAGCTCGGTTCCGCCCAATCACCATAAGCCAGGCGGGGAGGGAGCCGCGATTCGCATCGAACCGCGCTGCGCCGCGCCAGAGCTGTAGAAACAGGTCCTGCAAAATCTCTTCCGCCGCCTGGGGATCGCGAAGGACCCGCACAAGCATCGCGAAAAGCATGCCGGAGTAGCGGTCATAGAGATCTGAAAGCGCACTTTCGTCTCCCGCCATCATTCGCTCGACCAGTGCCGAGTCCGAGACGCGATGCGTGTACGCAGTCACAATGCCTCGCTTCGGCTACGGAATATGTACGCGCTGGAGGACATATGCGGATTGGAGAATAGTACCAGAAGGAAGCGGCCCCCAGGAGAACTCCCTTACGACAGTCCGTGTACTTGCAGGCCGGATGTGCGGCGCCCGCGCATCCAACTCGCCGCCAGGCCGGTTATTTGTTTTTCTTCAATCCAAAGCGATCGCCACCGGCGTACTAGATGCAGGAAGCCAGAGGCACGGGGCTGAATCTCCGGCTTCGTTGACATGGATATAAAGGAGACGACCACTGTGATAGACAAAATAGAGACTCGCCAGAGTATCGAAACCGCAGTTAACCGCCGCACATTCCTCACGGGCGCAACGATGTTCGGCTTGGGCGCGGCGACCTCCGCCGTATTCATAGGCTGTGGCGGCGCCACAACCAAATCCGTATCCGCGGCCGGCGCGACTGACACGGCTGCCAACATTCTCACTGCGGCCCTGATCGCGGAGAGCCTGGCAATTACGACCTACTACACTGCGCTTTCGACCAGCGCGGTGATCTCGGATCCAAACCTTGCCGGGCCGGGTGGCACCGCAACGAATGTAAGCGCCACGGGCAGCCAGATCAACGTTGCCTATCTACAGGGTGCGCTGTTGGAAGAGGTCGCGCACGCTCAGTTGCTGCGGAGCCTGCTGGGCCTGGCCACGGATGGCAGTGGCGATGGCGCAGCGGGCATACCGCAGACGTTTTACTATCCCACTGGCACTTTTAGTTCTCTGACCGGGTTTCTGCCGGTGCTGGTTGCGTTGGAGACGGCGTTTATCGGGGCATACATGACCGCGGTCGAGGAGTTTGCATCGATGGCCGCGGCCTACAACGGATTCAGCGCAACCCAAGCCAACCCCGCGGCGAGCGGCACTCAACTGACCCAGGCGGATCTGGTCCTCTACGCCAAGGTCTGCGCTTCGATCCTCGGCGTCGAGTCGGAACATCGCGCGCTGGTACGGGGCATTCCCTCGGTCACGCTGGCTTCGCCGAATTATGCGGGCATGAATCTTATTCCGGCGAATAACTTGAACTATGAAGTCACGGATGGCCTGACCGGCCTGATCACGAGCGTCAGCGGCGATTCCAGCACGACGGCGGCGGCAGCCCTGACACCGTTCATCGCCTCCGGCAGCAATCCCGTCTCTGTGTCGTCGGTTGCAGCACAGGCGAGCTTCACTTCAGTGGTGAACGCTTCGGTCGCGGCCAATGTGACGGGGTCGATTCCAGAAGCTGAATGAGGCGGACGGGGCGACGATCGTACGTTCTTGCGGATCGACGGTGCCTGGAGCAGTGGCCAGGCACCGTCGCCGATTACTCTGTCCCGGCTTGAGAAATTCTGTCTGTCGGCATGGTTTGCTCGCTCTGGCCGCCTCGGTTCGAGAGGAAGCGGTACCATTGGGGAGGCATGAAGAAGTCAGATCCCCCGAAGCGAATCTGTGTCGACATGGATGAGGTGATGGCCGACTCCATCACCGAGCACCTTGCCCGCTACAACCGCGACTACCATGACAACATCACGAAGGACGACCTGCGCGGTAAGTGGATCTGGGATGTTGTCGCCATCGACCGCCATCCACGGCTGGAGGAGTACCTGCGCTCCGACGACTTTTTTGCCGTGCTCGACGTCATGCCCGACGCGCAGCGCGTCCTCGGCCGCCTACAGCAGCACTACGAGGTCTTCATCGCCTCCGCCGCCATGGAGGTGCCGACGTCGTTCAACGCCAAGTACCGCTGGCTGGCGCGACACTTTCCCTCGATACCCGCGACCCATATCGTCTTCTG
Organism: Acidobacteriota bacterium; assembly: GCA_021851465.1. GTDB lineage: Bacteria > Acidobacteriota > Terriglobia > Terriglobales > Acidobacteriaceae > Edaphobacter. The sequence continues at coordinate 19,341 of JAJZDL010000002.1, read as the reverse complement.
CGGCGACAAGTCCATCCTTCGCGCCGATTACCTCATCGACGACAACCCGCGCCAGCTCCGCCGCTTCGTCGGCGAGGGCATCCTCTACGACGCACCCCACAACATCGCCGTCAAGGGCTTTCGTCGCGTCTGCAACTGGCTCGAAATCGAGGAATTTTTCCTGGACAAAAAATAAGGGGTGTGCGTGTTTGGCATGCCGCCGGCGGGGATAGGATGGGAAGAGTCTGGACCGAACAGGAGAGACCGATGCCGACATCCGACGTATCGCGCCGCAATTTTCTGGGCGCCTCTGCGATGACCCTCGCAGCCGCCGCAACAAACGCCCTCGCCAACCCGGCGGAGGCAGCCGCACAGAGCGTGGGCATCAAGCCCGGCGATCTGCCCGACCTCACCATCAAGGAGGTGAAGGTCTACGTCATCCAACGCACGCAGGCCCGCCCTGCCGGTTCGGCTTCGCCCGCCGCAGCCAACAGAGCGCCGATGACCGAACAGGTTGCGGCCATCGTCACCAATAGCGGCATCGAGGGCAACTACACCCTGGAGAACCGCTACTTCCACCCCAACTGGAGCAACCTGGGCTGGCTCGACTACGCCAAGCGCACGCTCCCCGGCAAGAGCGTGCTGGATCTGCCCCGGCTCACCTCGCAGTGGGATCCCGACCTGCGCCGCCAGGGACAACTCTCCTATGCTTCGGCCATCGACAACTGCCTCTGGGACATTATGGGCAAGGCGGTTGGCCTGCCCACCTACCGCGTCCTCGGCGCGTACCGCGAGCGCGTGATGGCCTATGGAAGCTCGCAGCACCACAAGACGCTGGAAGACTTTGTGGACGAGGTGAAACGCTGCAAGGCCGCCGGATTCACGGCCTACAAGATCCATCCGCCGGGCGGTACGGCGCCCAACGAGGACGACTACAAACTCGACATGGAGATCTGCACCGCCGTCCGCCAGGCCGCAGGCGACGACTTCACGCTGATGCTCGATCCCGTCGGGGTCTACGACCGGTTCCAGGCGCTGGAGGTCGGTCGGCTGCTGGACAAGCTGGGCTACGCCGGCTTCGAGGATCCGCTGCCGACGACCGACATCGACGGCCTGGTGGAGCTGCACTCCAAGGTGGATGTGCCGCTGCATGTCGGCGAGTTTCTCTTCTCGCCCTACAACTATGCCGAGTACATCCGGCGGGGCGCGGTGGACGATGTGCGCTTCGTCGTCGACAACGTGGGCGGCATCACCAGCGGCATGAAGATCGGGCGGCTCGCCGAGCTTTTTGGAATGCCCTGCGTCCCCCACAACTGGGGCAACGTCTTCGACCACGCCGTCCACTTCCAGTGCGAGCTGGCCATGCCCAACGCACCCTGGTTCGAGAAGACGTTGCCCATGGCGGGCGTGGCAGACCTACAGGGCGCCGCCGACCTGCCCTACGTCAAGGACAGCTTCCGCGTGCAGCCGGATGGGTACATCTACGCCTCCGCCAAGCCGGGCATCGGCTGCGAGATCGACCGCGCCGTCCTCGACAAGATGCTGGTGCGCGTGGATACATAGCGCTTTCGCCGGCGACATTCATCGAGGGCAGCGCATAGCGTCTGCGCGATCGCGCTACGCAGTGGCCGGTGGCGTCTGCCAGCTCGTGATCTGCTCCCACTGTCGCGGAAGCTGGTAGGTTTTGGCGTAGTCCTTCACTGGCGGGCCGACGATCTCGATCTTGCCGAGGTCTGCCTGGCCGCGGTCGCCCGCCTTGGCGCAGTAGCTCAGGTAGCCGATCTTGTCGAAGTCGACGCCCATCAGCTCCGCGCCCACACGGTCGGCTGCCAGCCAGTCCGTGCTTGCGATGCAGACCTTCTGGCTGATCGGAGTGCCGTTCACCGGGCCAGTGCCCTCCATGCCCTCGTAGCCGTCGATCACCGCCAGATCCGGGTGCAGCCTGGCCGAGAGCGCAAACAGGTTGTAGTTGATGCCGTACACTCCTCCGCCATGGATCAACGGCTTGTCCGACCGCCCGCCGCCCGCACCGCGCCGTCCCAGCCCAGCACCCGAGTCCTTGATCCCCGCGCCCACCACAACGTTCTTCAACGAGAGCGTGATTCCGACCAGGTCGTGCGTCTTGAGTTTGGCCGCGGAGATCACATAGTTGTTGGCCGGATCCATCATCATCGTTGCCACGCGCACCGCATGGGGCTGCATGTCCTTCTGGTCGATGCAGTAGACAATCCGGTACTTCTCCGCATCCAGGTTCACCAGCTTTGCGTTGTACTTCGCGGCCAGCTTGTCGTATCCGTAGTTGGCAAACGCCTCCATCGCCGTCCCGTTCGCGGGCGACTCCGCAATCGCAATGTCGGTCTTGCCGATCGAGTGCAGGAACTCCAGGATCCCTTCCAGGTTTTCGGCGTTGGTCGCGCACAGCGGCACATCGACAATCACGTCGTTCGGCTTCAGCACCACGCGCTTGGAGCCGATCGCCGCCGCGATCTCCTTTTTGAATGGGGCCAGAGAATCGAACGCAATCTTTGCGCGGTCGTCGCCCGCGGCCAGAGAGACCCGGCTTGCGGCGCCGCCAACCTCTGCTGCTGCGGGTGCTGCATCCGCGGCCATGGCCACCGGCAGCTTCGTTGCGGCAAGCGCCGCGGCACCACCCACCAACGATGTCTTGAGAAAACTTCTGCGAGAACTCCGAGTATCGGCAGCCATGCGAAGCGCCTCCTGCGCTTGGCAAAGAGTATAAGCCCGGTTGGGCGGCGCAGAACGCACCCGCACCAACACATGTGACCCAAATCACAGAAAATCTTTCGCGGCCAGATCACAATCAAACACAGACGTAGAGAGAACAGACGCGAAGCAGCAAATTAGGAGCACGCAACAAATCGAACCGGCGCGGGCCTGGAAGTTGGGCCGATCCGCGCCGGTTCATTCTTTGTTCGGGCCGTCTTCTACGCGCCCACCGTTGCCGGCAGTATCTCCTCTACATCCACCCACTGCGTCGGATAGACCCCGGTATAGCAGGCCGAGCAGAAGCTGGCGGGCGACAGTCCTGTCGCCGGCTCATTCGTGGTGCAGGAGTATGTGAGGCCCACCAGCGAGAGGTACGCCAGTGAATCCGCCTCGATAAACTCGCGGATCTCCTCGATCGACCTGTTGGCCGCGATCAGCTCGCGCTTGCTCGGCGTGTCGACGCCGTAAAAACACGGGCTGATCGTCGGCGGGCAGGAGATGCGCATGTGCACCTCCTTTGCCCCCGCAGCGCGGCACATGCGCACAATCTTCCGCGAGGTCGTTCCACGAATGATGGAATCGTCGATCAGAACGATCCGCTTGCCCTCCAGCAGGCTGCGCACCGGGTTCAGCTTCATGCGCACGCCGAAGTCGCGCGTGCGCTGCTCCGGCTGGATGAAGGTGCGCCCGACGTAGTGGTTGCGGATCAGCCCGAAGTTGAAGGGGATGCCCGACTCCGCGGAATAGCCGATGGCCGCCGTCACGCCGGAGTCCGGCACCGGCACCACCAGGTCCGCTTCCACGCCGCTCTCCCGCGCCAGTTGCCGCCCCATCTCATTGCGCGACTGCTGCACCCATCGCCCAAAGACGCGCGAATCCGGACGGGCAAAGTACACATGCTCGAAGATGCAGCTTGCAAGCGGCGTCGTCTCCGGTGCAAATCTCCGGCTGGTGACGCCGTCCTCGCTCACCATCACCAGCTCGCCTGGCCTGACGTCACGCTCGTATTTGGCGTGCAGCAGGTCGAAGGCGCAGGTCTCGGACGCAAAGACGAAGGTGTCCGGCGCGCCGTCCTCGCCGGCGATCCGCCCCATCGAGAGCGGCCGGAAGCCGTGCGGGTCGCGCGCCGCGAAGATGCGGTTGCGCGTCATCATCACAATCGAGAAGGCCCCATCGACCTGCGCCAGCGAGTCCGCAATGCAGTCCACCAGCGTGTTGCAGCGCGAGTGCGCGATCAACTGCACGATGATCTCCGAGTCCGATGTCGTCTGGAAGACCGCGCCGTCGCGCTCCAGGCGCTTGCGCGAGTTGCCCAGGTTCACCAGGTTCCCGTTGTGCGCAATCGCAATCAGGCCTTTGTTGCTCTCCACCGAGATCGGCTGCGCATTCAGCAGCGCGGAGTCGCCGGTCGTCGAGTAGCGCGTATGGCCGATGGCGATGTGGCCGGGGAGCGTGGCCAGCACCTCATCGGTGAAGATCTCCGAGACCAGGCCCATGCCCTTGATGTCGTTCACGTCCTGGCCGTCCGCGCTTGCGATCCCCGCCGACTCCTGCCCGCGGTGCTGCAGGGCGTAGAGGCCCCAGTAGGTCATCCGCGCGGCCTCGGGATGGCCGTAGACGGCCATGACGCCGCACTCCTCGCGCAGCTTGTCGAAGGGCGTGGCGTCGGAGCCCTCGCTCGCGTCGAGACAAGGGGGGCGAGTCAGCTGCTCGAGTGCCTGGATCGACACGAAATCCGGTTCAATGATCTTTTTGAACTCGGGAGTGACGCTCGCCAGATCCACCACATCAACGAAGTACGGCAGATCGGAGTGGAGGAAGTCGTCCTTGAGAGCGGCACTAAGCCCGAGCGAGAGTGGTTCCATGCCGCCAATCGCCAGGTCCAGGTCGGAGCGCCGCTTCGTGCGATCTCTCACGCGGGATCCAAAGACCCATACAATACGGTCAGGAATTCTAGCGTGCAAAATGTCAAGCACGATGCGCGCTTCCTCTGGGGCGATGTGGATGGGTTGCAGATCGGTCATGAGCCCACCTTTTCCTGCAAGCGAGCGAGCAAGTACTTCACTTCCTTCTCAAACGCAGGAACTACCTCTGCTACGGCGACCGCCTTCGCTTCGTTGTAGGCATGGCTGGTGTTGTTTCTCGCCTGCCGGAACGTCTTCCATGTCGCAAAGGGCGACAGAAGAAGGCCCATCTCGTCCGCGACACGGATCAGCTCTTCAAAGACGTTCAGATCCCGCTTCGCGGGATCGGGCACCGCCGAGATCAGATAGCGCGTCATCATGGACACGGCAAGCCCGTAGTTGTACTCAAACGTCTGGATCAATCCCGAACGAAGGAGGATGCGGGCCGGCTCCGATACCTGGCCCTGCAGCTCCTCAAAAACCCGACTCGCCTCACTGAGGCGGTTCACAGCATCCGACATCGGCTTGAGGTCGATCATGCGGTCGCCACCTCCGCCGCAAGCTGCGATTCCAGATGTCCCGACCACGTTTGCTTTAACTCGGCAATAGTTGTCTCCACCAGCGCAATACCTCCCGCATTGATCACCACTCGGTCCGCGATCGTCTCGCCCAGGTCGAGCGGCCAGATGGCTCCATCCTCATCCAGAAAGGTGCAGATTGTGCCGTACTCCTCGACCGAACAGGTCACCAGCACCTCGGTCGCGTTCTCGGCGAACAACGCGGTTGCATACTCCGCCTCCGACAGCGCGCCAAGAGTTGCCCTCACACCGACATTGTGCTCGAAGCCAGCCTGCGCCAACGCAGCCGCCAGCCCGCCATCGGAGACGTCCTTTGCCGAATGGATCAGCCCGCGCCGGGCCAACTCAATCAGCGCCTTGTTGAGCGCCGCCTCGGCCTCCAGGTCGATCCATGGCGGCGTGCCCCACAACGAAGTGCAATGCGTCCTCGCAAAATCCGAGCTGCCCAACTCCCGCTCCAGCGCGGCAGGCGTCTCCTTGGTCGATTGCAGCAGCAACACCCGGTCGCCAACCCTCTGAAACGCAGCCGGCACGGCCTTCGACACATCGTCCAGCAGGCCGACGATCCCGATCACCGGCGTGGGATAGATCCCCTCGCCCTTGGTCTCGTTGTAGAGCGAGACGTTGCCGCCGGTGACGGGCGTGCCGAGCGCGGTGCAGGCCTCGGCGATGCCGTCGATGGCGGCGGAGAGCTGCGCCATGATCTCCGGTTTCTCCGGGTTGCCGAAGTTCAGGCAGTTGGTCGCGGCCACCGGCGTGGCGCCGGTGCAGGCGACCTTGCGCGCGGCTTCCGCGACGGCGTGCATCGCGCCGAGTTTGGGATCGAGGTAGCACCAGCGGCCGTTGCCGGCCAGAGCCATGGCGATGCCGCGCTCGGGCTCTCCCGTGCCCGCGCCCTTGATGCGCATGACGCCGGCCTCGCCGCCGGGGCCCTGCACGGTGTTGGTCTGCACCATGGAGTCGTACTGCTCGAAGACCCAGCGCTTGTCGCAGATGTTGGCGGAGGCGAGCAGGCGCTTGAGGTCGGCGGTGTAGTCTCGCGGCTTGCTCAGTTCTTCAAGGATCCGAGAAGGCGGGTCGAGCGGCGCCGGCGACTTCCACACGCCCACCGGCCGCTTGTACACCGGGGCCTCGTCGGTCAATGCCTTGTTGGGAATCTCCGCGACCAGCTCGCCGTGGTGCAGCACGCGCATGGTGTCGTCGGCGGTGACAATGCCGACGATGCTTGCGTCCAGCCCCCACTTTGCAAAGACCGCCAGCACCTCGCCCTCGCGCCCCTTGTCGGCGACCAGCAGCATCCGCTCCTGCGACTCGGAGAGCATGATCTCGTAGCTGGTCATGCCGGTCGCGCGCTGCGGCACCAAATCCAGTTCAATAGTGAGGCCGAGACAGCCGCGCGCGCCCATCTCGCAGGTCGAGCAGGTCAGCCCGGCCGCGCCCATGTCCTGAATGCCGAGCACCGCGCCGGTGGCCATCGCTTCGAGGCAGGCCTCCAGCAGCAGCTTCTCCATGAAGGGATCGCCCATCTGCACGTTGGGCCGCTTCTGCTCACTGCCTTCGGTGAACTCCTCCGAGGCCATCGTCGCGCCGTGGATGCCGTCGCGCCCGGTCTTCGCGCCGACGTAGATCACCGGGTTGCCCACGCCGGTCGCCTTCGCATAAAAAATCTCGTCCGTCCGCACCAGCCCGAGGGCGAAGGCATTCACCAGCGGGTTGCCGCTGTAGCAGGCCTCGAAGCGCGTCTCGCCGCCCAGGTTGGGCACGCCGAAGCAGTTGCCGTAGCTGGCGATCCCCGCCACAACGCCGTTGACCACCGCATGGTTGCGCCGCCGCAGCGCCTCGTCCGGCTCGGCCTCGTCCAGCGGGCCGAAGCGCAGCGAATCCATCACCGCCAGCGGCCGCGCGTTCATGGTGAAGATGTCGCGCAGAATGCCGCCCACGCCGGTGGCCGCGCCCTGGTGCGGCTCAATGTAGCTGGGATGGTTGTGGCTCTCGATCTTGAACGCGCACGCCCACCCGTCGCCCACGTCGATGATCCCGGCGTTCTCGCCCGGCCCCTGCACGACGCTGCCCGGCCCGGTCGTCCGCGCGCCGCGCGTGGGCAGCCGCTTCAGGTGGACGCGGCTGCTCTTGTACGAACAATGCTCGCTCCACATCACGCTGAAGATTCCCAGCTCGGTCAGGCTCGGGGTGCGTCCCATCTTCTTTTCGATGAGCGCGTACTCGTCCGCCGTGATGCTGTGCGTCTTCAGCAGCGCGGGCGTGATTGCGGCGGGCGTGGGGACGGCCTTCGCGGATGCGGGAAGATTCGGCATAGAGGCGGAAACGGCTGGCGCTGCAACCTCCGGCGCTGCGACTTCGAGGGCTGGTTCGGTTGGCTGACTGGGCATGGCTCGATAGTACGATTGTCGCATGTTCCGCCCGCCCGCGGCGCCAGGCCCGCCGCCGACGGTGGCACCGTTGGGCTAATTGCTGGGGAGCTGTGTGGCGCTCCAGCCGCCGCCGAGGGCCAACTGGAGCTGCGCGCTGGCGACGATGCGTTGCGCGGTGAGCGATGCGGCGGTACGTTCGTCGGCCAGCTCGACGGTCTGGTAGGTGAGCACCTCGATGTAGGCTGCGAGGCCGCGCTTGTAGCGCAGGGTGGAGAGTTGAGTGCTCCGCTGCGCGGCATCGACCGCGCGCTGCTGCACGATTGCCTCCTGCTCCAGCACGCGCAGGGCGGCGAGCTGGTCCTCGACATCGCGGAAGGCGGAAAGCACCTGCTCGCGATAGAGCGCGGTGGCCTGCTCGCGCTGGGCGATGGCATACTCCACCTGTGCCTTGCGCAGGCCCGCGTCGTATAAGAGTTCGCTGGCCGATGGGCCTGCGTTCCACTGCGCGCTGTTGGCGGTGAAGAGTTGGCCGATGCGCGAGCTCTGCAAGCCGCCCGACGCGCCCAGCGTGACGTTGGGGTAGTACGCGGACTGCGCGACGCCGATCAGCGCATTGGCGGCGGCGACGCGCCTCTCCGCGGCGGCAACGTCCGGCCGGCGCTCGAGCAGCTCGGAGGGGATGCCGGTGGGCACAATCGGCGGAGTGCCCGTGAGCGGCCGCTCCGCGATGTGAAATCCGGTGGCGGGGACGCCAACCAGCACGGCGATGGCGTGCTCGTACTGCGCGCGCTGCACGCCCAGATCGATCAACTGCGCGCGCGTGGCTTCGAGCTGCGCCGTGGCCGCATCGACATCGAGCTGTGTGCTGAGTCCGCCTTTGAACAGGCCCTGCGTGAGGTCGAGCGTCTTGCTGTAGGTGTCGAGCGTGGTGCGCAGCAACTGCGCCTGCAGGTCCAGCCCGCGCAGTTGGAAGAAGGTGACGGCGAGCAGCCCCTGCAGGCTGAGCTGCGTGTTGGCCAGGTCGGCGGCGGAGGCCTGCGCGTTGGCCGTGCTGGATTCGATCTGGCGGCGGATGGCGCCCCACAGATCCGGCTCCCACGAGATGTTCAGGGGAATGAGGAAGTCCCAGAAGCTCTGCGGCGCGCTCGATCCCGAGAGCGGCGTGTTGCCGGAGACGCGATTGCGCATGGCGGAGCCGCCGATGGAGACCATCGGGTAGAGCTGCGCGCGGTTTTCCTGCACCAGGTCGTGCGCCTGCTCGTAGGCATGCAGCGCCGCCGCGATGCTCTGGTTGGCCGTGGCGCACTGCACTTCGAGGCCGTCGAGCTCGGGGTCCCGGTAGAGGTCCCACCACGCGCCGCGGTTGGCGGCGTCGGCGGGCTGTGCGGCGGCCCAATCGCCGTAGTGTCCCTGGTCGGAGAAGGCGGGCGGCGCGGGGACGGGCGGCGCCTTGTAATTGGGCCCGACCATGCATCCGTCCAACGCGAGCGCGGCGCAGAGGCCCAGCGCAAGAGCGGACGGCATCGCAAACGCGCCGCGAGCGTTCATTGGTCGCTCTCCAGCGATTGCATCGCAACCACGCGCACCGGCTCGCCATCGGTGAGCGAGTCGGGCGGGTTGGCGATGACCGGCTGGCCCGGCTTGAGGCCGCCGAGGATGTCCATGGTGGAACCGAAGTCGCGGCCTGGAATGACGCGCACGATGTGGGCGTGGTTGGTCGAATCGACGACGCCGACGTGCAGCCCGTCGGGTTCGAGCATCAGCGCGCTGACCGGAACGATGAGCGCGGGCGCGGCGCGAGAGACGTTGAGATGGACCTCCGTGTAGCTGCCGGGCAGGAGCTCGCCGGAGCTGTTGTCCACATCCACCTCGGCCAGCAGCGTTCGCGTCGCCGGATCCACGGCGTTGGAGGTGCGCACCAATCGACCGCGGAAGCTGCGCCCAGGGTACTGCGGCAGCGTCAGGGTGGCTGTGGCGCCGTTCTTGGCATCTGGCGCGTACTCTTGCGGAACGTTGATATAGACGCGCAGCGTTTGGATGGAGGAGATGTCGAAGACCTCCTTGCTGCCCAGGACCGTTCCCGTGCCGGGCGAGGTTGTGCTGCCAACGGCGGTGATCAACTGGCCGATATCGAGGTTGCGCGCGGTGATGACCCCGTCGAAGGGCGCAACGATGCGCTCGAAGTCCTGCAACTGCTCGAGCCGGTGTACATTGGCCAGCGCGGAGTTGACCTGCGTGTTGCTGGCCTGGAGCTGCAAGGTCGCGTTGTCGGTGTCCTGTTGCGAGACCGCATTCTGGCCGATCAGGCTCTGGTAGCGGTCGGCGGTGATCTTCGCCAGCGCCTGGTTGCTCTGCGCGGTTGCCAGGTCCGCCTTGGCCTGGGCGAGCTCCTGGTCCAGCTCCGGCGTCTCGATGACGGCGAGCAGGTCGCCCTTGTGTACATGCGCCCCGATGTCGTAGTACCAGGCCTTGACGTATCCGACGGTGCGCACATAGATGGGCGCCATGATGTAGGCCTGCATGTTGCCGGGCAGTACGATCTCGCTCGCGTTCTTCTCGTAGACCGGGACCGACAGGGAGACCGGCGGGGCGGCATTGGCATCGGTGTACTTTGCCAGTCGGGCGTTGCTGTGGATGCGGTGCAGGATGCCAATCACCGCAAAGGCGGCGGCGGCGATGAGGATGACGGCAACCAGCGTCAGCAGCGACCCGCGCGCGACCTCGGGCGCTTCGGCTAGGTCGCGGTCCGTTGTCGGCGCCTTGGGTTCTCCGTTCGTCATTGCTGCGCCTCCGTGCGCTCTACAGGCGCCGGTTCGGCCCGTTTTGTCCGTTTGCGGTTGTTCATGGCTGGGCCTCGTTCGGGTGCGTTGGCTGGACCGTGACGCGCTGCAGATCGTTGCGATGCATCAGCGAAAAGAAGACGGGGACGAAGGTGAGCGTGCCGAAGGTGGCCAGCAGCAGCCCACCGATGACGGCGCGGCCCAGCGGAGCGTTCTGCTCGCCGCCGTCGCCCAGTCCCAGCGCCATGGGCACCATGCCGATGATCATCGCCAGTGCGGTCATAACGACCGGACGGAAGCGGGTATAGCCCGCGCTGAGCGCCGCCTCGGTCGCACCCATGCCATGCTCCATCTGTTCCTTCGCAAAGCTGACCACCAGGATCGAGTTCGCCGTGGCCACGCCCATGCACATGATGGCGCCGGTGAGCGCGGGGACGCTGATGTGGGTCCCCGTGAGGAAGAGAATCCATACGATCCCGGCCAGCGCGCCGGGCAGCGCCGCGATGATGATGAACGGGTCGAGCCAGCTTTGGAAGTTCACCACGATCAGCGCGTAGACCAGCACAACGGAGAACAGCAAACCGTAGAAGAGCCCTTGAAAAGAGCTGTGCATGGTCTCGATCTGCCCGCGCAGGAAGATCTGGCTCCCGCGTGGAAGTTTGGGTTTGCTCTGCTCGATGATGCGCTCGACCCTGCGCGCCACGCTGGACAGATCGGCGCCATCGACCGAGCCGTAGATGTCGATGAGCGGCTGCGCGTTGTAGTGGCTCACCGTGCCGGGTTCCACGCCCCGGACAATGGATGCCAGGTTGCCGAGAATCTGCGGTTGCCGGCCGGAGCCCTCGATGGCGATGGGAAAGTTCTGCAACTGCTGTAGGCTCTCCACATCGTACTGTGGCGTCTCGACGGCGATGTTGTAGCTGACGTGGTTGCGCGGGTTGAGATAGAAGGTGGGGTTGGTCTGAAAGCTGCCGCTCAGGCTGGTGAGCACGTCCTGCGCCACGTTCAGTTGGCTGTAGCCGACCTCCTGCGCGCGCGTGCGATCGACGTCGACCGTCCACTTGGGTAGGTTGAAGGGCTGCTGGATTCGCAGGTCGGTGGCGCCGGGAATGTGGCCGATCTGCTGCATCATCTGCTCGGCCAGCGCGCGGTTCTGGTCCACCTGCTGTCCCGCAATCTGCACATCGATCTGCGCGGGCAGGCCGAAGTTGAGAATCTGACTCACCATGTCTGTAGGCAGGTAGTAGAACTCGGTGCCGGGGAAGTCCCGGGTCAGCGTCTCGCGCAAGGCGCGTGTGTACTCCACGGTTGGCCGATGCTTCTCCGCCAGGGACACCAGAATGTCGGCGTCGGAGGTCCCGATCGGGGCCGAATTCGAGTAGGAGAGGTTCAGGCCGGAGTATGGAATGCCGATGTTGTCGATGATCGTGCCCAGCTCTGCTTTGGGGATCTGCTGGCGGATCACATCTTCGATCCGGTCGCACAACCCTGCCGTGTCTTCAATGCGCAGGCCGGTGTGCGCGCGCACATGCAACTTGAACTGGCCTCCGTCCACCGAAGGGAAGAAGTCCTGCCCCAGCCACGGATACAGCAGGGCCAGCGACGCGATCCAGAACGCAACGATCGACAGCAGAAATACTGTCCGATACTGCAGGCAGAGCTTAAGAACGCCGTGGTACCAGTTGCGCAGCCTCTCGAAGTAATGCTCAAACGCGATCTGGAAGCGGACAAACGGGTTGCGGCTGGCGCGCGCCTGTTCCACGCGGTCGTGCTCGTGCCCCTTCAGCAGGTACTTCGCCATGGTCGGCACGATGGTGCGCGAGAGGAAATAGGACGCAAGCATGGCGAAGACGACCGCCTCCGCCAGAGGCACAAACAGATACCGCGCGACGCCGGCAAGGAAGAACATGGGAACGAAGACGATGCAGATGGCCAGCGTGGAGACGAAGGCCGGGACCGCGATCTGCGAGGCGCCGGTGAGGATGGCGTCCTCGACCTCCTTGCCGAGCTCCAGGTTGCGGTTGATGTTCTCGATCTCGACGGTTGCGTCGTCCACCAGGATGCCGACGGCCAACGCCAGGCCGCCGAGGGTCATGATGTTGATCGTCTCGCCCAGAGCGGAGAGCATCAGCAGGGAGCAGAGAATGGACAGTGGGATCGACACCGCGATGATGAGCGTGGAACGCCAGTTGCCGAGGAAGACGAGGATCATCGAGGCGGTCAGGCAGGCGGCGATGATCGCCTCGCGCATCACGCCGCTGATCGCCGAGCGGACGAAGACCGACTGGTCTGCGATGGGCCGGATGCGCAGCGCCGGAGGCAACTGCGCCGAGATCATCGGCAACTGAGCGCGCACATTGGAGATGATGTCCAGCGTGGAGGCGTCGCCCGTCTTCGTAATGGTCAACAACGACGCGCGCTGTCCATCGACGCGCACGATGTTGGTCTGGGGCGGAAAGCCGTCGCGCACGTTGCCGATGTCGCGCATGTAAATGGTCGCGCCGTTGACGGTCTTGATGGGCAGGTCGTTCAGTTCCGCGATCGTCAGCGGGGCGCTGTTGGTCTCGACCTCATAGTCGATGCTGCCGATCTTGACATCGCCGGCGGGCAGGATGATGTTCTGCGCGCCGACGGCGTTGACCACGTCCGAGGCGGAGAGGCCGAAGGATTGTAGCTTGCGGGTGTCGATGTCCACCTGTACCTGGCGCTGCTTGCCGCCGTAAGGGAAGGGGATCGAGGCGCCCTGCACCGTGGCGAGCTGGGTGCGAATGAAGTTGGTGCCGTAGTCGTACAACTGCTGCTCGGTGAGGCCGGCGCCGGAGAGCCCCAGTTGCAGCACCGGGACGCTCGAAGCGCTGTACTGGATGATGAGCGGCGGTGTCGTGCCCTGGGGATACTGCTTCAGCGCCGTCTGCGCGATGGCCGTCACCTGCGCCACCGCCTGCGAGATGTTGACCGATGGGCGGAAGTAGACCTTGACGACCGAGACGCCGTTCAGCGTCTGCGACTCGGTGTGCTCGATGTCGTTGACCGTGGTCGTCAGGCTGCGCTCGAACTGCACGGTGATGCGATCGCTCAGCTCCTGCGGCGAGAGCCCCGCATAGTTCCAGACGACGGAGACGACGGGAATGTCGATGTTCGGGAAGATGTCCACCGGCGTGCGCAGGATGACCACCGGGCCAAGAAAGAAGAGCAGCAGCGACAGCACGACGAAGGTGTAAGGTCTCCTAAGAGCGAGACGGACGATCCACATCAAAACTCCTTTGGCCGAGTGCGCGGTCGCCTTCGACCGAGAGACACTCGCCCCGGCCGGCGCAGGGGCCAGCCAGTCAAACGACAGCTTCAGCAAGGGGAGTTGCCGAATCGTTTGTTGTCTGTTTAAACGATAGCAGCTTCCCGCAAGTCTCATCCTCCAGCCCCCTCGGGCCAGGCCGCCTGCTTCGGTATTCTGGAGTGGCATGTGTTTCTTCGTGGGTGACCGGTTTTGAAGATGCTCCCATTTCGCAAGTCCTTGCCGTCATTCCGATGCGCGATGGCTGTCGCGCATTCGGCTCTGCCGGCCATCGCGTTCCTGTCCTTCGCGTCTGCGTTGAGCCAGCCAGCGGCGCCGGGCCAGCCGAGCGCGCGGATAGATGCGACGGCCCTGGTGCGCCGCGCTGTGCAACACCGGCTCGAAGCGGAAAAGGAGCACCACCCGGTCCGCTATCTGGTCCACCGGACCGACGAACGCCACGACACAACCAAGGAGATCGTCGAGACGGCCGACGGCGACGTCGCGCGGCTGCTCGCCATCGACGGGAAACCGCTCAGCGCCGAGGCCAACCGCGCCGAGTTGGAGCGCCTGGACAATCTGGCCAGCCACCCCGAACTACAGCAGCACCGGCTCCGGGGAGAGCAGAAAGATGCAGCCCGCGTCGACCGACTGCTTGCGCTGCTGCCGGATGCGTTCCTGTACCGGTATGAGGGGATGGCCCCATGCTCCACGGGCCAGTGCTATCGCCTGAGCTTTACTCCCAACCCGAAGTTCGCCCCGCCAAGCCTGGAGGCGGACATCTTGCGCGGCATGGCGGGCGAGGTGTGGATCGATCCGGCGCAGGAACGGATGGCCCGGCTGGAGGCCCACTGCATCGCAGAGGTCTACTTCGGCTTTGGCATACTCGGCAGGCTGGACAAGGGAGGCGCCGCCGTGCTGGAGGACAGCGATGTCGGCGAACAGGACAGGCACGACTGGGAGCTGACCAGCCTAAAGCTCAACATGACAGGCAAGGCGCTCATGCTGAAGCCGTTGAGCTTTCAGGTCACGGAGGAGGCAAGCCATTTTTCCCCTGTGCCCTCCGGCCTGAGCTACAAGGATGCGATCCAGATGTTGAAGCAGACCGCCCCCTAGAACCGTTGCCGTCTGCGGGCTTGTTGAATTGTGTTCTGCGCGCTTGCTACAGAGCGAAACAGAGTGGCCCGCAACCTGTTCCGACGATGGATTGGCATCGAAGGCAGTTCTTGTGCGAAGTCAATCTAGTGTCTTGAGTCTAAAGTTCTTTTACAAAAGCGGGCGATGGAGTCGAGTGTCCTGAGTCATTGCTTCGCAGCACAAAACCAAGGGCCAACGGCAAGGGCCAAAGGCCCACTGTATACCAGCCTGGGGCGCAGCCCCAGGCTACATTGCACCACAAACCAGAGGGCTGAAGGCCCGACCTATTCCTAACCGAACTTCAGACTCAGGACACTGGACCAAAGTATCGTTTCGCCCCAGCGGAATCGTCATTCAAACTGTTCTTAGAACCTGTCAGAAACAGTTCTTCTCATCGAAAATTTACGAATTGTCATTCTGACCCTGAGCTTGTCGAAGGGGAAGAATCCCCGTATTTCGTCGTTGCTTGTTTCCTCGTTGAGCGCTGATCGGTAGTTTCCGGACAGATTCTTAGGCCTTGCCCGCCAACTGCCGCAGCACATATTGCAATATGCCGCCGTGCTGGTAGTACAGGATCTCCTGCGGCGTATCGATGCGCAGCGTCGCGGAGAACTCGATGGTGCGGCCCCTGGGCGTCTCGGCCAGGATGGGCAGAATGCGGCCGTCGGCGAACCTCGAATCCAGCATCGCCTGGAGCTGGCCGGGCGCATCGCCGATGGCGAATATCTCCTCGCCGGTGAGCCCGAGAGAGCCAGTGGACTGGCCGGGGAGAAACTGGAACGGCAGAATCCCCATGCCCACCAGGTTCGAGCGGTGAATGCGTTCGTAGCTCTCGGCCACGACGAACTTAATTCCCAATAACCGCGGGCCTTTGGCGGCCCAGTCGCGCGAGCTGCCGGAGCCGTACTCCTTGCCCGCCAGAATGCACAACGGCACGCCACGCTCGGCGTATGTGACCGAGGCGTCGTAGATGGACATCTCCGTGC
The DNA here is from genome assembly GCA_021851465.1 of Acidobacteriota bacterium. Taxonomy (GTDB): domain Bacteria; phylum Acidobacteriota; class Terriglobia; order Terriglobales; family Acidobacteriaceae; genus Edaphobacter. The sequence continues at coordinate 3,607 of JAJZDL010000002.1, read as the reverse complement.
CCTCCGGCAGCAGCCGCGTGACGCCGCCTTCGGTCCCCGGCGCAAGCTTGTTTCGCAGCCGAACGTTCGCGAAGGTCCCGCGCACCATCACCTCGTGGTTGCCGCGCCGCGAGCCATAGCTGTTGAAGTCGGCGGCAGCGACGCCGTGGGCGGCGAGGTACTCTCCCGCGGGGCCGCTCTTCTTGATCGAGCCGGCCGGAGAGATGTGGTCGGTCGTCACGGAGTCGCCGAGAACGGCCAGGCACCGCGCCGCGCGGATGTCCTCGATCGGAGCGGGCGTCCCCGTCATCCCGTCGAAGTACGGCGCCTTGCGGATGTAGGTCGAGTCAGGCTCCCATCCGTAGGTGTCGCCGGTGGGGAAGGTCAGGTTCTGCCAGTTCTTGTCGCCGTCGGCCACCGTCGCGTACTGCTTGCGGAACATCCCCGAATCGATGCACCCGGCGACCGTCGCGGCAACCTCGCTCTGCGTCGGCCAGATGTCCTTCAGGTAGACCGGCTGGCCGGAGTTGTCCTTGCCCAGCGGGTCGGTGGCGAAGTTGTGGCCGATGTGCCCGGCCAGAGCGTAGGCCACCACCAGAGGGGGCGACATCAGATAATTCGCCCGCACCTCCGGCGAGATGCGCCCCTCGAAGTTGCGGTTGCCGGAGAGTACGCTGACCGCCACCAGAGACTGGTCCTCGATGGCCTTCGAGACGTCGGTGGGCAGCGGGCCGGAGTTGCCGATGCAGGTGGTGCAACCATACCCAACGGTATTGAAACGCAGCGCGTCGAGGTACTGCGTCAGCCCGGACTTGTTGTAATAGTCCGTGACGACCCGCGAACCGGGTGCCAGCGAGGTCTTCACCCACGGCGGCGTACTCAGCCCCTTTTCCACGGCCTTCTTCGCCAGCAACCCGGCGGCGATCATTACATAGGGGTTGGAGGTATTGGTGCAGGAGGTGATCGCCGCGATCACAATCGAGCCGTGGTCGAGGTACCGCTCGGGATCGACGCCGAAGCGCGCCTGAACGGAGGTCGGTGCCGCGGCGTTGCTGGGCGCGGCGTGAGGGGTGGCGGAGCCGCTGCTCCCCGCAGGACTTCCGTTGGCGGAGCCGTGGCCGCCTTCGCCCTCCCAGCGCAGCACCTGGCGGGCGGCGGACTGGTTCCCATTGGGGCCAAGCAGCGCAGGAAGCTGCTCGGCAAAGCTGGCGGCGGCCTGCGAGAGCAGGACGCGGTCCTGTGGACGCTTGGGGCCGGCAACGCTCGGCTCCACGGTCGCCAGATCCAAAGACAGCGTGGACGAGTACTCCGCCTCGGGCGCGGCAGTGGTGTGGAAGAGGCCCTGAGCGCGGAAGTAGGCCTCCACCAACGCGATCTGCTCTTCGCTGCGGCCCGTCAGACGAAGGTACTTCAGCGTCTCGTTATCGACCGGGAAGATGCCGCAGGTAGCGCCGTACTCCGGTGCCATATTGGCGATCGTAGCGCGATCGGCAAGCGGCAACTCACTGATTCCAGGGCCAAAAAACTCGACGAACTTGCCAACGACGCCGTGCTTGCGCAGCGCTTCCGTTACCGTCAATACCAGGTCGGTCGCCGTGGTTCCCTCACGCAGCTTGCCGGTCAGTCGGAAGCCGACCACCTGTGGCACCAGCATGGACACCGGCTGGCCAAGCATGGCCGCCTCCGCCTCGATCCCGCCGACGCCCCAGCCGAGCACGCCCAGGCCGTTGACCATCGTGGTATGGCTGTCGGTGCCCACCAGCGTATCGGGGTAGGCGGTAACGGTGCCATCGGCCTTGGGCTGGGTGGTGAAGACGACTCGCGCCAAGTACTCCAAATTGACCTGATGGCAGATTCCCATACCCGGCGGTACGGCAGAGAAGTTGCGGAAGGCGGTCTGGCCCCACTTGAGGAAGGCGTAGCGCTCGCGGTTGCGCGTGAACTCCAGCGCGGCGTTGAGGTCGTAGGAGTTGACGGTGCCGAACTCATCGACCTGCACGGAGTGGTCGATGACCAGCTCGGCGGGCTGCAACGGATTGATCTTCTCCGGGTCGCCGCCCAGCGCCCGCATGGCGTCGCGCATCGCCGCCAGATCGACGATGGCAGGCACCCCGGTGAAGTCCTGCATCAGCACGCGCGCCGGCATGTACGCGATCTCGCGCGAGGGCTCTGCCTTTGCGTCCCAGTTGGCCAGGAAGCGGATGTCGTCCGCGGTGACGGTGCGCCCGTCCTCGTGCCGCAGCAGGTTCTCCAACAGGATGCGCAGCGAATAAGGGAGCCGCGCCAGGTTGATCCTGCTGTCGCTCTCGGCCAGGGCCTGTAGCCGGAAGTAGCGGGCTGTGGTTGCGCCGCTGGAGAGTGTGGCCGCGGAGTGGAAGCTGTCGGGGTGCTGCGCTGGCGTCTGCATTGTCTTCTCCATCTTCAGAATGGTGGCGCAGGGTCTACGATCGGGACCGGGCGCGAGATAAGGGCCGCGTGCGTCTCTGCAGGGAAGAAACGAAGCATGCGGTCGTGACGGAAAAAGTGTATCGAAAAACCGGGATGGAATGGGTGGGAGTCTTGCGGCGCACTCATCTTTCACCGCGAGGCGTGTCAACCGCGGCCGCGGTCGCGACGGCCGTGACGGAAGCGCTTCAGTCTGGGAACGCGAATCATCGACTGTGATTTTACGCCAGGTGCCGCGAAGCTGAAAATCTCCGTCGCGGACTGGCGCAGCAGAGATGCGCAGTTTGGGCCGCTCGGTTACTCGTCGTAGTGCAGTAGGCTGAACACGTCGTACTCCGGGAACTTGGCGCGGCCCTTCAGAAAATCCAGCTCGACGGCAAACGCCAGCCCAGCAATCTCCCCGCCAAGCTGCTTCACCAACTGGATCGTCGCCTGCATCGTGCCGCCGGTGGCCAGCAGGTCGTCCACCAGCACCACGCGCTGGCCCGGCTGGATCGCGTCCAGATGGATCTCCAGCGAGTCCGTCCCGTACTCCAGATCGTAGCTGACGCGCGCCGTCTTGGCGGGCAGCTTCTTCGGCTTGCGCACCGGCACGAAGCCCGCGTTCAGCCGGTACGCCAGCGCAGGGCCGAAGATGAACCCGCGCGCCTCGATGCCCAGCACCAGGTCGATCTTCCTGCCGATGTAGTGCTGCGCCAGCGCGTCGATCAGTTGCGCGAAGCCGCTCTTGTCCTTCAGCAGCGTGGTGATGTCGTAGAACAGGATTCCCGGCTTGGGAAAGTCCGGCACGGTGCGCACAAGCTGCTTCAGCGGCTCGCAGTCGATCTGCTTCGTCGAGGCCATTACCACGCTCCTTCAATCTGAAATGCATTCAACTCCGCACCCTCGCTCTCGGCCAGTTGGTGTGCGATCACCCGATCCACGCGGCTTCCGCGGGTCCCTTTGTGCAGCAACAGCAATACTTCTTCGATCTGCTTCGGCGAGCCCGCGGCAAGAACCTCGACGTCGCCGTCTTCGGTATTGCGCACCCAGCCGCGCAGCCCGATGCGCGCCGCCTCGTTCTGCACGAACCAGCGAAATCCCACGCCCTGCACCCGGCCTTTAACCAAAAAATGCTGCACCATAAGTGTTTGTCTGTGGCCGCTCAGTTTACGCGCGGCTCATATATGCGCCTTCCTCCGTG
>JAJZDL010000140.1 GCA_021851465.1 Acidobacteriota bacterium | reverse complement strand
TTCAGGAGATCTCTACGACCTCTCCGTTTTGATAGGGCGTGACTTCAGTTCCGCCATCCGTTCCGCTCAACAGACCGGGCACTCGGGCATCTTCGCTATTGCTCCGGCAGGAGGATGAAATGCGCGTCGCACGGAGAATCCGTTCTGGACTGATAGTTCGATTCTGCCTCTGTTGAAAGGAGAAGAAAGATATGAGCACGATCCAGTTGAAACAGATGTCGCGCCTAGCCACGATCCTGGCGTTCGTCGCATTGGCGCTGGTAGCGCTGAGTTTCCATGGGAAGCACGCGTCTGCGGCGAGCGATGGGCTGCCGCCTGGGTTGGTGAGCGGCGCACAGTTTCAGATCCTCATCAATTTTGGCACTGGGATCTATCCAGAGACGCTGGAGGTGATCGAGACGGACGGGACATGGGTCCATGCCAAGGTCGTGCGCTCGCAGGTCTGGAGCCTGGGCGATGTATGGGTGAACCTGGCGGCGACGGACTTTGGGTATGTCAAGGTGATTGGCGTTGCGAAGTCTGCGGATTAGGGGACTTCACAACGGGTTCAAGGGATGCGGTGGCCCAGTGCGCGGGGTCGATCTGGGGGAAGATGCTGTCCTGGAGTTCGACCTCGGCGAGGCGGTTGGCCTGATTGAGGTCGAGTGCGTCGGCGGCCTCGAAGGCCTGCCAGATGGCCTTGAGTTCCAGAAACAGTTGGTTGTGGGTGGCAAAGCGCGTTTCGGCGTAGTCGCGGGCCGCGCCGGTGGCGATGAGCGACTGCCAGTCGGAGGATTCGAGCAGAAGAAGCTCGCGGCAGAGCTGTTGCACGATGCGCAGGGCCATCGGCGAGCTGCGCCATTTGCCTGCTGTGGCGACCTCGCAGACGTAGAGTTCGGCGGGATAGATGTGGGTATAGATCCATGTGGTCTCCTGGTTCATCCACACGCGATGGCTGCCTCCAGTGCCCCATGAGCCTTCGTGCAGGGCGATGGGTTCCGCGGGTTGCGCGCGGTCGAGGTGCCGGCTGCAGGTGGTTGTGGCGATGCTGCCGGCCTGGCCGTGCGCGGCGCGCGCGTGGATGGCGCGGACGACGGCCTCCAGCCACTGCGCGCCCTCGAACCACCAGTGGCCGAAGAGGTCTGCGTCGAAGGGCGCGCAGAGCACCGGCGGGGTGGAGCCGTTGAAGCTGGGCTGAAGCGTCCGATAGATGAGCGAAGCGAAGTGCGCGGCGTGCTCGTGGACGCGCTCGGAGGCCTGTTGGGGGCAGTAGATGAGCCTGTCGCCGAGCGCGACGTTGGAGCCAGTGACCTTCCAGTAGCGGTGGCCACCGGGGAAGCGCCGTTTGTGGAAGTCGAGGTAGTTTGGGTCTGCGGGGTAGCCGGAGTCGCTGGACCAGACCTGCACGCCGGTGTGGGGATCGCGGGCGAAGACGACGGTGGCGGAGCGGGTGTGGCTTGCGCTGTCGATGGTGTAGGTGTGGTAAAAACTGCGCTGGCACTCTTCAACCAGGTGGGTATCGACGACGAAGTATTGCAGGCCACACTCTTCCAGTGCCTGCTCGACGCCGATGCGGAGAGATGCAGGCTGGGGTTCGATGCCGCCGGAATCGAGGACGGGGTAGCTCCAGAGGCCAGCGGGGCGGTAACCGCACTCCGGCAGCCAAATTCCCCTGGGCGGCGCGCCAAAGTGACGGATGTGGGTCTCGACCCCGGTGCGGATCTGTGCGCGGAGACTCGCGTCGGTCCCGAGCAGTGGCAGGTATCCGTGGGTAGCGGCGCTGGTGAGTATCTCGATAAGGCCAGCGTCGTTGAAGTGGCGGAAGCCCTGGACGATGTCGCCGCCAAGGGCGTTGAAGTCGTCGAGCGCGGTGGAGAAGAAGCGGCCCCAGAAGCGGGCGGTCTCGGCCATGGGCGCGTCGTCGGCCTGAAGGAAAAAGGCCTCGTCTTCGCGCGCGGCCGTGATCTTTCGTGCTGCGTAGTTGGGGAACTCGGCGCGGAAGAACGGGTGGGCAAGCTGTTCTAGCAGAATGGGCGAGAGGTTGATGTTGAAGTTGGCGGCGATGCCGTCGCGCTCGAGGTTGGCGAGCACACGCAGCAGTGGCAGATAACTCTCGGCGGCCGCCTCGTGCAACCACTCCATGCCATGCGGCCAGGTACCGTGGTGAACCACGTAGGGCAGATGGGCATTGAGAACGATGGCAAAATAGCCCGCTGGATTTGTTGCCGCCATCGCCACAAGTTACCTCGAAATACGAAGAAGGACGCAGTTGAAACAGCTATGCTGAAAGAACCCAGGGACACCTGGAACAATATCGAGACCCGGCCTCGACCGAACAGCGGACGCACTGAGAAGGACGAATTCCCGAAGTTTCGGTTAGAACATCTTCAGCGATCCTGCACCGTGCCGCTGCATGAAAAGCCGCGGTGATTCTTCGCTGCGCTCAGAACGCCAATCCATCATCGGTGCGTGCCGACGGATTGCGCATGGAGCGGCCACCCGATTTACTGGTTCGTATGATGCCCCAACGATGTGCTGGAGTTGCCGCTCGCGGGCGCGGTCACGCTGACCACAATGGGCGCGGTGAGATTGAAGCGGACGATCGTCTCCGACGGAATCTGCACCTGCTGGCCGCGAGTGACCGCCTGCGCACCGGCACCGAGTCCTCCTCCCGCCGCCGCTCCGATGGCCGCGCCCTTTCCGCCGCCGAAGATGCCGCCGAGAAGAGCACCCAGGACAGCGCCGCCGCCAACCTTCTCAGCGGTATTTTTGCCGCGTCCCGTGCCTTGCTTGGTATAGGAATCGGTGGAGACCTCAATGTGCTTGCCATTGCGGTCGATGGCGGAGAGCGAGAGGGTGAGCAGGGAGTCGCCCTTGAAGTGCGCTGCGTCCTGCACCGCGTCCACATGCCCGGTGACGGGCGTTCCATGGGCCAGAACGACCATTCCGTCGACGAAGACGTCGGATGCGATCTCGCCGGTGAACTTATCGCCGGTCTGCGTGGTGGCGCTGTCCAGCGTCTGCGTGATGCGCACCGGAATTGCGGTGCCGGCGGCCAGGGTGATGTTGTGTACGACCGGCGCGGGCGGCGGCGGTGGCGGCACGGTCCTGGCGACCGCCGGCGCAGGCGCTGGCATGGGTGCGGGCACGCTGCGCACAATGGGCGCGGGCACGGGCCCCGATGCAGAGGCAGGCGGTGGCGGAGGCGCGGCAACGACCGCAGGCGCAGGTTTGCCGGCCTTAGCGGCGGGCGCGTGCGCTGGGGTTGGCGCAACTGCGACGGCGGCGGGCGGTGGCGGGGCGACGGCGGGCGGCGTCACGGCAGCGGGTGTGGCCTGTACCACGAGGTTATCGACCACCTTCTTGACGCCTGCGATCTGGGAGACATCCCCGATGGCGATGGAGCGCGCCGTATCGCTGGCAACGCTGCCGTTGAGGGTTACGACACCGGCAGCCACCGATGCCTGGATCGGCTGTCCGCTAAGATTTTGGTCTGCTGAGAGCTGGGACTGCACCTGTACATTCAGGCTGGCATCATTGGCGGTTGAGGGCTTGCTCTTGCAGCCCGCAAGCAGCACTGCGAGCGAGAGCGAGACGACAGCGGTGCGTACAACAGAAAAAACTCCGTGGGTGTTCATGGTTTCCTAGCCTCCCTCTTTGTGTGTCGTTGCCTATATTAGTCGCATCCTATTGAATTGGCGTAGAGGGAAAAATGCAACTGCTCTCTTTTTGGGGGGGCACCGTCTGAACCGCTGGGCGTTCCTCGTGATTTTGCGAAAAGAGTGAAACTGCTGCATTTTGATCCCCGGAGCCGAAAAACGCATCTGGAGGTAGTATTGTAAGCATCCAAGAGGAAGATGGACGACGAGCATCTACCGTCCACGGTAGCAGCACAACAGACATGGAGGCCGGAGATTCGGGAAGATTCGACCGAAGACGGACAACCGCCTTATTTAAGTGCTAAGAGGAGAAGACGATGGCAGACAGAGAATGTGGAGTGAGTGGGTTGGGATTGTTTCTGGCAGGGCTGGGGATCGGTGCCGTCATCGGTGTTTTGTATGCGCCGAAGGCCGGCAAAGAGACCCGCGAGGACCTTTTGAACGGCGCGCGCGAGGCCAAGGACAAGGCTGCCGACCTGGTCGAGCAGGGCAGACAGAAGGCGGCGGAGCTGGTCGAGGAGGGCAGGCGCCAGGCCAAGGAGTCGATGGACAAGGGCCGCGAGTACTACGACAAGGGCCGCACCCAGTGGGCGCAGTACGTCGAAAAAGGCAAGGGGCTGATCAACGAGCAGCAGGCCAAGGCGGGCGCAGCGGTCGAGGCGGCGAAGGATGCCTACGTCAACACAACGGTCGAGAAACCTGTGTAACGTATTCGATTGCGCGGCGGCCTCCCCTGCGGCGGTCGCCGCAGGGGACCGGAGTGCTGGCGGCAGGGCCGCGGGTTTGCGCAAGGAAGGGGACGAATGGCAATGCTTGCGATGTGGTTTCAGGCGACGGATGCTTTCTCGACGCTGAATGGCAGGATTCTGGCGTGCTTTTTGGCCGTTGTCGCGCTGACGATGGTGGTGCTGGCGATTGCCCTGGTCGTCCTCGCGGCCCGGTCCGTGAAGGCGATCCGTGGCCTGGTGGAGACGGTGGATGAGATGAAGCAGAAGGCGCTGCCTCTGCTCGATTCGGCGACCGCCCTCAGTCAGTCCGCGGAGACCTTGCTGCGCGAGAACGCGCCCAAGGTAAAGGCCATTGCGGACAACCTGGTAGAGACCAGCGACCTGGTGCGCGGCACGGCGCAGCACTTCGACCGGACGCTGGCCGACGCCAACCTGCGCACCCAGCGGCAGGTGGCGCGGGTGGATGGGATGATGACCGCGGCGCTGACGGCGACGGTGGAGATGGTCGAGACGATTGGGAGCGGCATTCGTGTGCCTGCGCAGAAGATCGCCGCAATGGCGGGCCAGGCGAAGCTGTTGGCCGAAGGATTGCTGGCCAGAATCAAGTCGGCGGCTGCGGGAACGCGCTCCGGGGAGTGATCGCTCGCGAGGCGGAGCGCGGGCCGCTGCTAAGATGGGAGTGTGGCTTCCTCCGTCTTCGACCCGCCCATTGCATCCTTGACTGACTCTGCGCTGTCGCGCGCCGCGCGGCCGAGGGTCGGCTTCGTCTCCCTGGGCTGCGCGAAGAACCTGGTGGACTCCGAGGTGATGATGGGTCTGCTGGACCGCGCTGGTGGCGAGTTGACAGCGCGGGCCGAAGACGCGGAGATTCTGGTCGTCAATACATGCAGCTTCATCGACTCGGCCAAGCAGGAGTCGGTGAACGCGATCCTGGAGATGGCCCGGCACAAGGTGGCAAACGGCGGCAAGGCGCGTCGGCTGATCGTGGCGGGATGCCTGGTGGAGCGCTACCGCGACGAGATTCGCAGGAACATTCCCGAGGTCGATGCGGTGGTCGGCACGGGCGAGTTGGAGGCGATTCTGGAGGCTGCTGGGCTTTCGTCGCAGGTGCAGGCTGCGCAGCGCGATTCGCCGTTCAACATTTTGGTGGGCCGCGCAGCAAGTGCCGTGCATCAGCACTCGCACCCGACGGAGGTTGGGGCGCAGCTTGAGAGTGTCGTCGGCGCAAGACCTTCGCGGACCGAGGGAGACCTTCGCGAACGCCATGGCAGGTTTTCGCGCGAGCACTGGGATGGCGCAACGGCGGCGTTGCCGGAGTATCTGTACAGCGACGAGACGCCGCGCATTCTGACGACACCGAGGGCTTCGGCGTACATCAAGATCGCGGAGGGATGCGACCATCCGTGCAGCTTCTGCATCATCCCGCAACTGCGCGGCAAGTTCCGCTCGCGGCGGCTGGAGTCGATCGCCGCCGAGGCGGAGCGGCTGATTGCGCAGGGCGTGCGCGAGATCACGCTGATTGGGCAGGACACGACCTGCTACGGCGAAGACCTGGGCCTGAAGGATGGGCTGGCGACGCTGTTGGACGCGCTGGCCGTGCTGCCGGGTTTGAAGTGGCTGCGGTTTCTGTATGCGTATCCCAACAAGGTGACGACGCGGCTGCTGGAGACGATGGCGCGGCACGAGACGATTGCGAAGTATCTGGACGTGCCTCTACAGCACGCATCGCCGAGCGTGTTGAAGCGGATGAAGCGCGGCGGGACGCCGGAGGTCTTTCTGCGGTTGATCGAGAAGGCGCGCGCGACGGTGCCGGGGATTGTGCTGCGCAGTACGTTTATCGTCGGGTTCCCCGGCGAGACGGCGGAGGACTTCGCGCGGCTCGAGGCGTTTGTTGCCGCGGCGAAGATCGATTGGCTCGGCGTCTTTTGCTACTCGGACGAGGAGGGCGCAGCGGCGTTCACGCTGGATGCGGAGTTGAAGGTGCCGAAGCGGACGATCGAGGCGCGGCGGCGCAGGCTCATGAAGCTGCAACAGAAGATCAGCGCAAAGGCGAAGGCCGCGTGGGTGGGCAGGGAAGTGGACGTGCTGGTGGAGGGCGAGAGCGACGAGACGGAACTGCTGTGGCAGGGCCGCACTGCGCTGCACGCGCCGGAGATCGACGGCAAGGTGCTCATCAACGACTTCGGCCCGCACGAGACGCTCGTCCCCGGCACGTTCTACCGCGCTCAGATCACCGAGTCGCACGAGTACGACGTGGTGGCAAAGATCATCGAGTAGGGCGTCCTACGTTTCAAATATTTTGTCAACACACTTCGCTGTGCTCAAGTCGGTGAGTAGGCGGGTGCCCCACATCTCAGAGGCGAGATGTGGGGCACCCGGCATTGCAGCAGCATCAGTGCTTTATTGTCGGTGGCTGAATCGGCGCAAGTGGTGCCGGAACGGCTTGGTCGATGACGACGTGGGTTACTGGATTGTCAGGGTGCCACAATTGATAGATTAGCTGCCCAGCATTGGCAACGGCGCAAACCACGAGGATTGCACAGGAACCCTTCAAAACACGCCGGTAATTAGATTCGCCCCGCTTCACATGTTTCCACGCAGTATCCAGCAAATCAGCGGTTGTCATCCATATTTTATCCGTAGCGGTGTGAAACGCGGCCCTTGTTGCTGTCTTTAGCTCAATCAGATTCTGTACTTCAGAGAGAGCTAGTATCAGTGCTCCGTGGCCAGGCTTCTTTTCTTGGTTTTTCAGGTCGAGACGCAAAATAATCCGATACATCACCGTATTGAGCCGCATCATCATCGAAGCGAGGTCTTCGAGCTTGTCTTCGGGCTTGTGGGGAACCAGCCCGTGGCTCTCCTCAAATGCTCGTGTTGCGATGGAGATGAACTTCGCTACGTCTTCTCTCAGCGAGTCAATCCATGCCTGTCTGAACTCAGAAACTTTTGTGTCCTTAGCTAGAGTTACCCCGATACTTGCCGCAGCCGCACCGACACATGCGACCAACAACGTGTTATCCATTTGAACCTCCGGAGAATACGAATATGTAGCAGCGGTCAGGTAGGCGGGTGGCTGTGATCTTTCAAGAGGTTGTCCATTCGAACTGAACCGGAGAAGCTGGTTGTGACGAGCAATCAGAACCTTCGGAGGGAACGAATGGACATCCATAAGAATGCCCGACTTAGCTTTCGCAGTCGAG
>JAJZDL010000139.1 GCA_021851465.1 Acidobacteriota bacterium | reverse complement strand
GCGCAGAAACAGGCGCCGTAAGACGTAAAGCAGCAGGAGCACCCGAGGTCAACCAGCCTGGAGGGTTTCGACGTGGACAAACAAGACACGACTGCGGTTCTTTCCCCTATTTCAGGCCGGGCTGAGGAGGCAACAACAGCCCCCCAGCCTGGGCCAAAGCCGTCTTCAGACCCATCGAAGACGGACGCACCGAAGCCCGACGCGGCAAAGGCCGCGGCGGATGGAGCAAAGCCGGGCACGGAGCGGAAGCGCTCTCCCCGGCTCAGCGAAGACAAGCGATTCAAGGTGTTCTGCGGGTCGGCCAACCGCGCGCTGGGTGAAGAGATATGCAAGTTTGTCGGCGTGCCTCTGGGCGAGTCCAAGTTGCAACGCTTCGCCGACGGCGAGGTGTACTTTCAGTTGCTGGAGAATGTGCGCGGCGTGGATGTGTTTCTGGTACAGCCCACATGCCACCCCGTCGACGAGCACCTGATGGAGCTGCTGATTATGATCGACGCGCTGAAGCGCGCCTCGGCGGGCCGCATTACAGTGGTGATTCCGTACTACGGCTACGCAAGGCAGGACCGCAAAGACCGTCCGCGTGTCGCCATTACGGCCAAGCTGGTGGCCGATCTGCTCAGTACGGCCGGCGCAAACCGCGCCCTTCTGGTGGATCTACATGCGGCGCAGATACAGGGCTTCTTCAATATTCCGGTGGACCATCTCTTCGCCAGCCCGGTGCTGGTGAGCTGCTTTCGAGACCTCGGCTTGCCCGACCTCACGGTGATCTCGCCAGACGCGGGAGGCGTCGAGCGCGCGCGCTTCTTCGCGCAGAAACTCGAGGTTCCGTTGGCCATCGTTGACAAGCGGCGCACGGACATCAACATCACCGAGGTGATGAACGTGATCGGCGATGTTCAAGACCGCACCTGCCTCATCCTCGACGACATCGTCGACACAGCGGGCACGCTGGTGAAGACGGTGGATGCGCTGCTGGCGCAAGGAGCGAAGAAGGTCTACGCGTGCGCCTCGCATCCGGTGCTCTCCGGCCTGGCGGTGAAGCGCATCGCGGAATCGAGGCTGGAGCAGTTGGTTGTGACCAACACCATTCCGCTGCGCGAAGACGCGCTGCGAGTGCCCAAGATCAAGGTGCTCTCGATCGCCGGCCTGCTGGGCCGCGCCATCGAGAGCATCCACATGGAGACCAGCGTGAGCACGCTGTTCAACTAAAGGCAGTATGTAGTCGGTAGCATGTAGTCGGTAGCTATTTAGATTGCGCGGCAGAGCCGCAAAGGGAGCGAAGAGAGCGGTGATTCGGTTTTTTGCCGGCCACTAATCCGTTCTTCGTGCCCGAAAGGAAAAAACATGGCAACATCCACCATTCCCGCCGTCGTCGCCACGCCCCGCGAGGGCAGGTTCAACAAAAATGCCGCGCGCCGCGTGCGCGTCGAGGGCAAGATCCCCGCCGTCATATACGGTGCCGGGCAACCCTCCGTCGCCGTCACCGTGGATCCGCGCATCATCACGCGCATCCTCCACTCCGACTCCGGCCACAACACCATCTTCGACCTCGATGTCGTCGGCTCGGCCACGGTCAAGGCGATGGTTGTGGACTGGCAGCATGAACCCATCAAGGGGGCCCTGCTGCACATCGACCTCAAGCGCATCGCGATGGACAAGGCCATGCGCGTCTCCGTGCCCATCCAGTTGGCCGGTGTACCGGTCGGCGTCAAGGCGCAGGGCGGCATCCTGGAGCATGTGCTGCGGGAGGTCGAGATCGAGTGCCTGCCGGGCGATATTCCGAGCCATCTGGACGTCGATGTCAGCTCGCTGGAGATTCACCAGTCGATCCGCGTCTCCGACCTGCCGCACTCCGGCTCGATCAAGTTCCTCGGCGATGAGGCGGCCACGGTCGCGCACGTTGCCCTCATCAAGGAAGAGGCGGTCGCGGTGGAAGAGGCGGTTGCGGCGCCTGCCGAGCCCGAGGTTGCCAAGAAGGGCAAGGGCGAGGCGGAGGCCGCGCCGGATGCCAAGGCGGATGCAAAGACGGAGAAGAAGAAGTAAAGAAAGCAACAAACGAATTTTGGCTTGGATGCGGCGGGACTTCAGCCCTGGCGCATGGAAGCGGGCACTGTGGGGCTTTCGCCCCGGAGTGGTTCGCATAAAGGAACGCGCGGCGTGAAACTGATCGTTGGTCTCGGCAACCCCGGTATCGAGTATCAGTTCACCCCGCACAACGCCGGCTTTCTCGCGCTGGACCGCATCGCGGAACACTGCGGTGTCACCCTCGCGAACCGCCGGGGCAAGGCGCTTACGGCGAAGGCCATGCTTGCAGGGCACGAGGTCCTGCTGGCCAAGCCGGAGACGTTTATGAACCTGAGCGGGCTTTCGGTGGCCGCGCTGGTCGATGAGTTGCAGATCTCCATCCCGTCGCACGACCTGATTGTGGTCTACGACGAGCTGGATCTTCCGCTGGGCACGCTTCGCATTCGCGAGCGCGGCTCGGCGAACGGGCACAACGGGGTGAAGTCGGTCCTGGCGGCGCTCGGCACGGAGGAGTGGCTGCGCATCCGCATCGGGGTCGGGCGTCCTGTAGACGACGCTGCGTCGTCGGCGGATGGCAGGGAGGCAAAAGCGGGTGGCAGGGAGTACCTGCTCTCGCCGATGCGCAGGCAGCAACTTGTCCTGTTGGATGAAGTGCTCGACCGCGCGAGGGGCGCTGTCGAGGCGGTTCTTGCCCAGGGGGTGGGGGCCGCAATGAATGAGTTCAACCGTGCAGTAGAACGCAAGTAGCTGGCAGCAAGCAGAGTCAATGCAGTCAAACATTCCAGACCGGGTTGGCGGAGCACATGCCTGCCCGGTGCGAAGCGAAACTTCGCAGAAAGAAGCAACCGAATGAACCGCACCTACGAAGTCATGTTTATCGTCCGTCCCGATGTCGAAGAGGCCGACCTCGACAAGCTGATCGAGGGCTTCTCCGCCAACATCGTCTCCGGAGGCGGCGAGGTCAAGAGCGTGGAGAAGATGGGCCGCCGCCGTCTGGCTTACACCGTCCGCACGTTCAACGACGGCTTTTACGTTCTGCTGGCCGTTGTCGCTCCAGGCAGCCTGATCGGCGAGATCGAGCGCCGCCTGCGCGTCTCCGAGCCGGTGATCAAGTTCATCACTGTGCGCATGGACGAGGAGGAGAAGCGCCTGGCCAAGGTCAAGGCCCTGCGCGACTCGAAGGTCAAGCGCAGCGCGCAACCGATCGCCCCGCAGCAGCACGCCCCGGTTGCCATCTCCGCCGCCGAAGCTCCTGCGGCGGAGGCGGAAGCTCCCGCAGCGGCAGAGGGAGGGCCGGAGGCCCTTGCCCCCGCCGAACCAGTTGCCGCGACGCTTTAAAGCGATGGAAGACTGATGCCGCGCAGGGCCTGCGCAACGGCACCTGATGCCGCGCACCGTACGAATCAACCGCCGCACCCGCTTCAAGCCCCGGCGTAGAGGCCGGAATTTCAAAGGCTCCATCGCGAACCTGGAGCGGGTTCGGCACAACTCGAAAGAGATGAAGGGAATCCCAATGGCTGACGAAACAAGCGTTCCAAGCACGCCCCAATCCGCGCCCAGCACACCGCACTCCGCATCGGAAGCACGGCCCTACACTCCGCGCCCAGCATACGCCGGACCCGGCGGCCCGCGGCCTCCGCGCCCGGCTGGCGGCCCCGGCGGCCCCGGTGGCCCCGGTGGCGGCCCCGGAGGACGAAAGTTCTTCCGCCGCAAGAAGGTCTGCAAGTTCTGCACCGAGAAGATCGACGCCATCAGCTACCGCGATGTGCGCCTTCTGCAGGGCTTCGTCGCCGAACGCGGCAAGATCGTTCCGCGCCGCCTCACCGGCGTCTGCACCCGCCACCAGCGCAAGGTCTCGCTGGCCATCAAGCAGGCGCGCAATATCGCCCTGCTGGCCTTCGCCGCGCGCTTCTAACCACTGGCCCTCCGGTCGAACCCGGTCGGCGACAAAGATCTCGGAGAATCAGCAATGGAAGTCATACTCAAGGAAGACGTCAACAAGCTCGGCCAACGCGGCGATGTGGTCAGTGTCGCCGATGGATATGGGCGCAACTACCTGCTGCCCGGCAAGCTCGCCATCCAGGCGACCGCGGCCAACAAGGCAGTCATCGAGCAGATGAAGCACTCGGCCGTGCGCAGGCTGGCCAAGGAGAAGGTCGTAGCGGAGGAGCTTGCCCACAAGCTCGAAGCCGTCGAACTGGTCTTCGAGCGCAAGGTGGGAGAGAACGACCACCTCTTCGGCTCGGTCACCTCCGGCGACATCGCGCACCAGCTCGAGCAAATGGGCCACACCATCGACCGCCGCAAGATCTCGCTGGAAGAGCCGCTCAAGTCGCTCGGCGAGTTCCACGTCCCCATCAAGCTGCACCGCGAGGTCACCAGCCACCTCAAGGTCACGGTCAAGGGCGAAGACCAGCCGGAGACGGTCCAAACGGCCGCGGAGTAGCTCTCCGCCAAGGCAGACGAACAGCTTTCGTGGCAGGCGCTCCGGGCGGCCCTCTCCGATGGAGGAGGCCGCTTGGAGCGCTTTTTGCGCAAACACAGTCGATCCGTTTCCGTACTGAGATAACTGCGGCCGTTCGAGAGATCAGAGGATGATCGTTGCTGCCTCTCTCGCAAAGGACATCTCATGGGGCTTTGCGATCGGGCGCACCGAGTTGCGCCCACCCTCCTTGGCCTCATACATAGCGGCGTCGGCGCGTCGCATCATGCCCTCCCAACCGCCTTGGGCTGGGTCGAGCTGTGCCACGCCCGCGCTGATCGTAAAGCGAATGGGCTCGTCCTCGAAGGGGACTTCGATCGCCTCCACGGTCTGGCGGACGCGCTCTGCGGCCGCAACGCCCGCCGAAGCAGTGGTATTAGGCAGCAGGATGGTGAACTCCTCGCCTCCTGTTCGCGCGAGCACATCGTTGACGCGCATCATCGGTTTGATATGGCGCACCAGGGCCTGCAACACGGCGTCTCCCGCGGCGTGGCCGCGGGTGTCGTTGAGGCGCTTGAAGTGGTCGACGTCGAGCATGATCATGCAGGGCAGATGGCCGTATCGGATGCTGCGCGTGGTCTCGCGCAGCGCCGCCTCCTCCATGGCGCGGCGGTTCAGCGCGCCGGTCAGCGGGTCGGTGCGGGCCTGTTCGGCCAGTTCCTTGCTCAACTCCGTCACCAGGAACCAGAGAACGCACATCACGGTACAGGTTGCGAGGAAGGCCATGGCGGCCAGCGAGTACAGCCATCGCGGATCGGTCTGGGCGTTGACGGTCAACCACGGCCGCATATAGAGCATGTTGGTGAGCGCGGCGCGGTAGGTCATCACGATCGCATCGAGGCCCAGAATCGTCGCCGCGACACGGGCCACAGCGGCAAACGGCCCACGCCCATGCTTGAGCAGGATCCATGCGGAGACGCCGCAGACGACAATGTTGGGGATGTTGATCACATTGCCGCTGTAGCGGATCTTGCCCGCGAACATCGCTGCGTAGGCCACCAAGGAAAGCCCGATGGCAATAAACGGCCAGACGCGCCGTACCGGTTTGCGTTCCACAAACCAGCGCAGGCCCATTAACTGCATCACGAACGAGATCAGGTAAAGCTCGTTGGCCACCATGTCGCTGAGATACGGGGTGACCTTTCCTTCCAGGCCCTGTAGCACCAGCTTGACCAGCCCCACAACCATCCCGCCGGCGAACCACCTCATCCCCGCCACCGAGCGGTTGCGCCAGGCGAGCAGGCACAGGCAGACGGTAAACACCGTCACCGAGACGATATTGGCAAAGAAGAACGTTCTGTAGTCGTAGACCATATAGTCGAAGATGCTGTTGCTAGAAAGACATCATAGGCGCTTTGCAATCAGTTATACGGCTAAAAATAAGCTACACCGCTCCAAACCGGGTAAAAAAACAATGTCCGTTCAGCCGATCATCGTTGCCCGCCCATTGCAGCCCGGAGGGACAACGCGTTGCTCACTTCTCGAACCCCGTTCCGGCATCTCGTACCGGGGACTTCTACGTCTCGCGGAGCACGTCTGGAAATCATTCTAAAACTATTGAAAGAAGATGAGTTACAACTTTAGTGGGGTTGGGCATACAACCGTCACTGCATGTGGCCGGATGAACGGAGAGCCTGCCCAGTGCGCGAAATGCACGCACCGGTGCGTTGACTCTGCCGGGGCAATGCCCCTCTGCCCGCCGCTCCAGCGCGAGCAACCGGGCAAGCGGGTTCACTCCCTCAACTTCAGATCGCACCGATCAAGTATAGGAAATCGCAATCCTCCTGCCGCGGAGTTCCGCGCGATTATCCTCATGCGCGACTGATAGACTGGAGCTTCGCGGTGGTGCCGGACGCAGCGCAAGGCTGGAGAAGGCAGTACCTAGAGACGTTCGGCGATCTGTTCGAGAGACGGTTCGCGCAAGCCGGTACGAAGCAAAACAATCCAGAGAACCTGAGTGTCTGAAGACCTAACCAATCCGCCCGCCCCGCTCCTTGTAGACCAGCCACTCGCAGGTTCGCCCGCCCACGCCGTGCGCGATGATGTGGCTCCGGCCATGAACGCGGAGGCGCATACAGATGCGAAGCCTGCGGCGGCGAAGATCCATGCCACCTACGCCGACGCCGGGGTGGACATCACCTCCGGTGACCGCGCCAAGCAGCGGATCAAGATGCTGGCGCGCAAGACCTTCAACAAGCATGTGCTCTCGGAGGTGGGCGGCTTTGGCGGGCTGTTTGCGCTCGACCTGGAGCGATTTCCCCAGCCGGTGCTGGTATCGAGCACGGACGGCGTGGGCACCAAGCTGAAGGTCGCGTTCGAGCTGGGCATCCATCACACTGTCGGCGCGGACCTGGTGAACCACTGTGTCAACGACATCGCGGTGCAGGGCGCGACGCCGCTCTTCTTCCTCGACTACCTGGCGACGGGCAGGCTGCGCGAGCAGGACAGCGAGACGGTGGAGACGGTTGTCCGCGGCCTCTCCGAGGCGTGCCGCGCCAACGGATGCGTGCTGATCGGCGGCGAGACGGCGCAGATGCCGGGGTTCTATGCCGACGGCGAGTACGATCTGGCGGGGACGATTATTGGGTGCGTGAACCGGCCCGATGTCATCACCGGCGAGAACATTGTGGCGGGTGACGTGCTCATCGGGCTGCCCTCGAACGGGCTGCACACCAACGGCTACTCGCTGGCGCGCAAGCTGCTCTTCGAGGTGGCGGGATACAATCCCGACCACTACATCAACGAGCTGAAGGACAAGGCCGGGGCGGCGCTGATGCGGACGCACCGCAGCTATCTGGCGATTCTGAAGAAGCTCTGCGGCGCGGGGATTGTGCGGGGGATGGCGCACATCACCGGCGGCGGCATCACGGAGAACCTGCCGCGCATTCTGCCGCGCGGAACGGGTGCGGTGGTCGATCTGGCAAGCTGGACTGTACCGCCGCTCTTCGAGCACCTACAGCAGCTCGGCGATGTGGAGCAGGACGAGATGATGCGCACCTTCAACATGGGCATCGGCATGATCGTGGTGGTGCCTGCCGAGCAGGTGAAGAAGGCAAAGGCCGTGCTGAACCGCGCCAACGAGCGGTTCCACATCATT
>JAJZDL010000138.1 GCA_021851465.1 Acidobacteriota bacterium | reverse complement strand
CAACCGCGCTGCTCGGGATGCTGAACTCGTGCAGCCCCAACGTCACGGTCGTGAACATCGACAATGGCTTCGGCGCGGCCTACACCGCCGTGCTCATCGCCCGCGGCGCAACGCGGGAGCATAAGGGGTGAAGAGGTTGCAGGAAAGATCGGATAAGACGGAAGACGGAAATAGCTGGCCTCAGTCCATGTTCCTACTCACAAACTCCACCAGCTTCTTCCAATCGATCGCTCCCGACGCAGTGCAATAGTTGACACCGAATTCCGTCGTCATCCGGTTGTACGTCTTCGCTTTCTCAACCTCGAAAACCTCATTGAACTCCTTGGCCCGGTGCCCCAGAGGCACAACAATCTGCGTATAGAACTCCGCATCTCCAGACAATAAGTCCCAGAAACTTTGTCCGCCGATATGTAGGTGGCCTGCCTTATGCACCGTTTTGAAGTTTCCATAACAAATGCCGAGCGTCGGCTGCAACTCGCCAACGCGCTTCGACTGACGCAATACCCGGACAGCAGTATCAAAGTTCTTCTTCAGTGCGGCATGTTGCGATGCGTTGCCCCAGTTTTTCCCGGATTTGACTGCAATCAAATACCTCACCCCATTCCGCGTGAGTTCGATATCGACTCCTGTCACCCCGGACTTCTGGCCATTGCCTGTCTGCTCCGCGACAAAGATGGCCAGGTCCTCCATGAACATTCCGAAGGACCCCTCTTCAGAAGAGGAAAGGCGGGCATCGAGAAGGGCCCGGATGAGGTCCGGGGCAGAGTCGTAATTCTTGGCCCGAAAAAGATACGGGTTCTTTCCCTTCAGTAGAACGCCGAGCTTCAAGTTTGCGAGGTTCGCCGCTCGCGCACGGTGAAATTCAACGATGTTTTCCTCGACGAACTGCTCCATCCTCTTGCGCAACTGTTGGTCCATTGTCGGCTATCTTCCTGTCGCGATAAATGTTTCCGCCATGGATTCAAACGACAGTTGGGCATCGTATTGGGAGATTGTTTCCTTCCAGGATGCGTGGTCGGTGCCTGTATATCGGCTCATCTTCCCACTGCGGCGTTCCGTGGCCAGCTTTCCCTCATCGAAAGCAATCAGGTGTTCGCCGATCGCCTTCCCAAAAAGACAAGGGACGGCGTTCCCAATCTGTCGATACTGGTCGTCGAGCCTGCCCTCAACAATATATTCACGTGGAAGTGTCTGCATAGCCGCATATTCTTCCACAGAAAGCGGTCGCATCTCTTCCGGATGGCAAAGATCGGTTGCTTTCATGTTTGGCCTTGTCACCAAAGTAGGGGACGGCTTGTCCCATGAAAGCCTTCGATAGAAACCCGTTTTCCCTCCACCCGCATTCCAACTGCCGCCCATCGCCTCTTCTTGTAAATTGGAAGGAATATTTCTCCAGTTCTGGCCGGACTGCAATAATTTATAAAACTTCAATCGTGAATCCGGGAACTTCGCGGCATGGTGCTCCAATCCACAAAGGCCGCCGATGGCGTCTTTAAGCGTCTTCCACTTCATGCGTCCATGCAGCCCCTTCTCGTCGTGCGTCGGCTCGATAAACGGAATCTCCTCCCCTTGCCGGGAAGCGAAGAAAACAAGCCGTTCCCTGGCCTGAGGGACCCCATAATTGGCCGTGTTGTACAGCGTGAACGTTGTTGAATAACCGGAGTCCTCAAGCTTTTTCAGGATGTAAGCTAAAGCTCCTCCCGGCATCTCATATCTATTGAGCCTGGGAAACCCTTTGCCCCGTTGATCGTGTGGCCTGTGCATCAGGGGCGCGGAAAGCAGCCCGCGGACATTTTCAAAAACTGCATATTTTGGCTGTAGTGCGGCAATCAGGTCTATGAAATGCAAAAAAACGTTTCCACGTTCGTCGTTCAGGCCCATCCTGCGGCCAGCAGTTGAAAACGCCTGGCATGGAGGGCCGCCTGCAATAGCAAACAGTTCCCTCGGTCGGATTCCCAAATCGAAGCACAAACTCTCAGCGCTCAGTTGTCGAATGTCTGACTCATACACTCGGCGTTCAGGCCAGTTTTTCCGTATGGTTCGGCAAGCGACCGGGTCAACTTCATTGACCGCCAAGCATTTAAATCCGGCGGCCTCCAACCCGATGTCCAGGCCGCAGGCCCCCGAAAAAAACGATATAAACTCGTGCTTGGAACGTTGGGCGGTTTTCTGCCGGGTTCGCGCGGAAGGGGCCTTCCCGGTCGTCATTTCAGTGGAACGCATACTCAAGTCACGGCTCCCCGGCGGCCTATTCAGCAATGTTACGCCTCTGCGTTCCCAGATTATGTCCGCAATCCGCAGTCGTGGCAACAAAAGCACCGAGATGGTTCTACGGATGGCGTTGGTGCGCGCCAAAATGGGCGGATGGATCATGCATCCGAAGGGGGTTCCGGGCAAACCGGACTTTTTCTTTGCGGCGAACAACCTCGCAGTCTTCGTAGACGGCTGCTTTTGGCATGGGTGCAATCGATGCGGGCACATTCCAAAGACCAATCGGCCCTACTGGAAGGCCAAAATCGCCAGAAACAGATTGCAACATCGGAAGGTTGCGAAACAACTGAGAGCGCAAGGAACAACCGTGGTCCGTTTCTGGGAGCATCAGCTATCGCAAGACGTGAATCGGTGCATCCTTAAAATTGCAAGCCTCTTGGGCCCTTGATCGCTGGTCCTTCTGCAACCACACGGGTCATTTGAGCGGCTTCCCGTACTCCTCGCCGAAGACTGTGTGTCCCATATCGAAGCGCCCGCCATCGAACTTGTCCGGCCCCTTCAGGTGCCCGACGGCCAGCAACGCAACCACCCAGTAGCTCAACGGCAGGCGCAGCACCTCATGCACCTTCTCCTGCTCGAAGCCCTCCATCGGCGCGGTGTCGTAGCCCATCACCTCCGCCATCAGCATCATCTGGGTCGTGGCGATCGTCACCATCTTGTTCAGCCAGCCGTGCATCTCGTCGCGGGAGAAGTGCGAGAGGTAGTTGGGGACGCTGTTCCGTGCCTGTGCCGCATAGCCCTCCGGCATTCCGCCTGCCAGTCCCTGGGCGAGCATCGGTTCCAGATCCTTGCGCCAGCCGTCGGCGTCGCCGCAGGCCACAATCACCGCCGAGGCCTCCTCGACCTTGCCCTGGTTGTACGATGCCCAGCGCAGGCGCTTCTTCTGTTCCTCCGTCTGCACCACGACGAAGCGCCAGGGCTGCATGTTGTACCCGCTGGGAGCGTTGAGGCCGGCCTCGATGATCGCGCGCAGGTCCTCCGCGGGGATGAGCGAGCCGTCGAAGCTGGGTGTCGCGCGCCGCTCGCGGATCGCCTGGCCCAATGTCTTTTCATGTTTCGCCGCTCTGGTCGTCATCGCTCGTTCCAGTCTCGAATGGCTGCTTCTTCCATGGCTATCTTCCGGCCGGTAGGCCAATCGGCAACACAAACGACTTCCAAGATAGCATCCCGGCCGCCACGCGCATAGGGCCAACACGGGGGCCACACCCGTCCGGCAACGACGAAATTCGCGGCAAACAAAACCTTCGCTCTCCGCCTGCGTCCTATACCCTAGTAGACAAGTGAACCTCATCGACACAACCCGACACCCTCTCCTCCTCTGTTTTCTGTCAGGCGGCCTTTTCCTGGTAGGCAGCCTCTCGGTCGCCCAATCCTCTGGCCAGTCCCCAGGCCAGCCCCCTGCTCTGCCCGCAACGCCGCCCACCGCCGCAAAGCCCGCGTCCGCCGCCACGCCCACAGCCGCGACTGCCGCGGCGCCCGTTGCCGCCAAGCCGCCTGCCGCGCAGCGGGCCGAGGTCGTCTACTCCGACGGGCAGCTCTCCATCGTCGCAGACAACTCCAGCCTCAACCAGATCCTGCGCGACATCGCGCGGAAGACCGCCATGAAGATCACCGGTGGAGTCGCAGACCAGCGCGTCTTCGGCAAGTACGGCCCCGGCCCGCCGGCCCAGATCCTGGCCGACCTCCTCGATGGCGCCGACACAAACATCCTGCTGCGCGAGAGCCCCTCGCATGTGCCCGAGGAGCTCGTCCTGACGCCGCGCAACGGTGGCCCCACGCCACCCAGCCCGGACGCCTCCGCCTCCGACGATGACCTCCCCGCCAGTCGCGAGCAAGCCTCCAAGCAGGCTGCGCCCCCCAGCCAGCCTGCCCAGCCCCCGCAGCAGCCGTCCGCGGCGCAGGCGCAACCCACGCCCGCGTTCGTCAGTCCGCCCACGATAGCCCCATCGAGCTTCCCGGCAACCGCGTCGCAGAACGCGCCAACCGCCACGTCGGCCTCTCCAGGCGCCAGCAATCCCCAGTCGCCCAACGGCGTCGGCACCCCGCAACAGGTCTTTCAGCAACAACAGCAGATGCACCAGTAATCCACTGGAAGATAAGCCGGGAGGGCGGCCTTGTTGCGCCGCGAGGCGGGGCCTTGCGACGCTCCTGTCGTACGGTTCCTTCCATGGCATCGGGGGGCCTTAACACATTTTCACCATTGGTGTAGAGGTAAATGAATTGTCATTCTGAGCGCAGCGAAGAATCCCCGCATCTTGTTCGACCCGCAACACTCTACACCATCGGTGAAAACGCCTTAACGCCTCTGGCTGCGCGCGATCGCGGCCTTCGCCTCGTTGTCCGCCTCGCGCTTGCGCTCGGTGGCGCGCTTGTCCCACTCCTGCTTGCCCTTGGCCAGCGCAAGCTCGCACTTCACTCGTCCGCGACGGAAGTACAGCCGCGTCGGGATCAGCGTGAAGCCCTTCTGCCGCGTCGCCGCCTCCAGCTTGCGCACCTCGTTCTTGTGCAGCAGCAGCTTGCGTGTGCGCAGCGACTCGTGGTTCATCGCGTTGCCGTGGGAGAAGGGGCCGATGTGCGCGTTCAGCAGAAAGCACTCGCCGTCCTTCAGCAGGCCGTAGGCGTCCTTCAGGTTGGCCTTGCCCTCGCGTATGCTCTTGACCTCCGTCCCCCGCAGCGCCACTCCGGCCTCGTAGCGGTCGAAGAGAGCGTAGTTGAAGCTCGCCGAACGGTTGAACGCTGCATCGCGCGCGCCTGCGGCCACTGGGTCGCGGCCCTTCTGCTTCACCGCCGCTTTGGGCTGCGCGGCGACCGTCGGGTTGGAGAGGGATCTGGGCATGAGATGAAGCGGCGCGGGAGGAAACATCTCAGTTTAACATGCGTGCCGGACTCACCTGTACGCACTTGCAACGTCTAACGTTTATCCAGCAGGCACACACCGGATTTCTGGAGCAGGGAAATACGTCCGAAATACGTCCAATGCCAGGCAAAATGGCGCAACACTTCAAGAGGCCGAACGAGATCCGAATGCTATACTCACCAGAGTCCCACAAGTCCAAGGGGTGCAACGGCCTGGCAACCGTCGCCTCGGAGTGTGGCCCCTCGTCTGCCGCATCCCGGACGGAATCATCCGGCTCCTGTGTCGGGTCGTCGAGACCTCTATCGGGAATGAAAAACCACTTCAACCGCAAGCGCTTCTCGCCCGGCGCTGCGGATGAACGGACGCAGAAGATCGACGCAAGCCGGAACTTTGGCGCAAGGAACTTCGACGCAAAGGAAGTACACGACATCGGCATGACTCGTAGCTACCCGCTCCAGATCGCACAGCCTTTTTTTCGCTCCAGTCGCGGTTGCGTTTACGCACTATGCATCCTGCTTGCGGCACTGGCCACTCCCCTTCCCGCCCACGCCGTCACCGCCGCAGGCTGGGAGAGCCGCGGGGTGAAGGCGGAGCTGCGCCAGGACTACGACACCGCCTACGAGGACTACCTCAAGGCCCACCAGAAGAACCCGGGAGAGATGCGATACCAGGCGCGCCTCGACAGGATGCGCTTCCAGGCCGCCGCGCAGCACGTCGACCGCGGCCGCGTGCTCCGCCAGAACGGCGACCTCTCCGGCGCGCTCACACAGTTCAACCGCGCGCTCCAGATCGACCCCGGCAACGAGGCCGCCGCGCAGGAGATCCAGATCACGCGCGGCCTGGACAGGCCGCCCGGCTCCATGCTGGCCCCACTGACAGGGGCCAGCGACAAGAGCGCCGAGATAAAAGACATCTCCGGCATCTCCGCGCCGCTCGAGCTCAAGCCGCTCTCCGACGAGCCCATCACCCTGCACATGGTTGAGGACAGCAAGGTCATCTACCAGGCCATCGGCAAGGCGGCGGGGCTCAACGTCATCTTCGATCCGGACTACGTCTCCAAGCGCGTCCCCGTGGACCTGACCAACGTCAGCCTGGCCGACGCGCTGCGCATCGTGGGCGACATCTCCGGCACCTTCTACAAGCCGGTCACCACGGACACCATCTTCGTCGCCGCGGACACCCACGCCAAGCACACCTCGCTCGACGACCTTGCCGTACAGACCTTCTACCTCACCAACGTCACCAAGCAGGCCGACGCCAATGAGATTGTAACCACCCTGCGCAACGTCCTGCCCGCCGACGACAAGGTCTATCTCATCCAGTCGCAGAACGCTATTGTGATGCGCGCCCCGCCCGAGCACCTCGTGCTGGCGGAGAAGCTGCTCAACGACCTCGACCGCGACAAGGCCGAGGTCGTCGTCGATGTCGCCATCCTCGAAGTCAACCGGGACACACTGAATAACCTCGGCATCAGCCTTCCCCAGTCCTTCGGCATCACGCCGCAGGCAAACAACAACCCCAACGCCATCACCAACGCCGCCGCAACCACCGGGGCCACCAGCAACTCCGCCTTCACGCTGGACACCCTGGCCAACATGAACGCCACCAACTTCGCGGTCACCATCGGCGGCGGTACGCTCAACGCCCTGCTCACGGACACAGACACCAAGGTCCTGCAAAATCCCAGCATCCGCGCCACGGACGGCGAGGACGCCACCCTCAAGATCGGCTCCAAGATCCCCATCGCCACCGGCTCCTACTCGGCGGGCGCAGCCACCGGCATCACTGCCGGCATCGGCGTGCAGACCCAGTTCACCTACATCGACGTCGGCGTGGACATCGACATGACGCCAACCATCCACCTCGACCGCGAGGTCTCGCTCAAGCTCGACGTCGCAGTCTCCACCGAGAGCGGCTCCGTGACCATCGAAGGCGTTACCGAACCGATCATCGGCCAGCGCGAGGACAAGGCGGTCATCCAACTGAAGGACGGAGAGCCCTGCCTCCTGGCAGGCATCCTCAGCAAACAGAACAACTACACCAACAGCGGCACCCCCGGCCTCTCAGACATCCCCCTGGTCAAATACCTCTTCGGCAGCATCAGCACGGAGATCCAGGACGACGAGGTCGTCTTCATCCTCATCCCCCACATCGTCCGCGAATCCATGCTCTCCCACCTGAACACCCGCGCCATCGACACCGGCACCAGCACAGACATCGAACTGCGCCGCGCCGTCCTCGACGAGGCAGCCGCCGGGGACCTCGCGGAGGGCCTCGATGCAGGGCCGGTCCAGACACAGACCACCAGCGCGGCCAACGCCGCCGCCGCCATGGTCCAGCAGATGCAGCAGCAGGCCCAGCCACCATCGCCGCCCAAGGTCGCCCGGGCGACAGCGGCAGCCATCGGCGCGGGCGCAACCGGAACCGCTGCCGCGCCGGCAATGGCCGCCTCCGGCCCGCCCGTCACCATGACCATGTTGCCGGTCAACTCCACCCAGGCGGTCGGCAAGACATTCCAGGCCTCGGTCTATCTGTCCAACGCCCACGATGTCTTCTCTGTGCCGCTCGACATCCAGTTCAATCCCAAG